>NZ_JACGFN010000003.1:0-300000 GCF_016950255.1 Pectobacterium brasiliense
GTTACCCGCAGAAGAAGCACCGGCTAACTCCGTGCCACGCGCTCCGCGTAATACAGGGAGGTGCAAGGTTAATGGAATGACTGGGCGTAAAGCGCACGCAGGCGGTCTGTTAAGTTGGATGTGAAAATCAACACCGGGCTTAACCTGGGGAACTGCATTCAAACCGACAGGCTAACGAGTCTTGTAGAGGGGGGTAGAATTCCAGGTGTAGCGGCTGAAAATGCGCGTAGAGAATCTGGAGGAATACCGGTGGCGAAGGCGGCCCCCTGGACAAAGACTGACGCTCAGGTGCGGAAAGCGTGGGGAGCAAACAGGATTAGATACCCCTGGTAGTCCACGCTGTAAACGATGTCGATTTGGAGGTTGTGCCCTTGAGGCGTGGCTTCCGGAGCTAACGCGGTTAAATCGACCGCCTGGGGAGTACGGCCGCAAGGTTAAAACTCAAATGAATTGACGGGGCCCGCACAAGCGGTGGAGCATGTGGTTTAATTCGATGCAACGCGAAGAACCTTACCTACTCTTGAGCATCCAGAGAACTTAGCAGAGATGCTTTGGTGCCTTCGGGAACTCTGAGACAGGTGCTTGCATGGCTGTCGTCAGCTCGTGTTGGTGAAATGTTGGGTAAGTCCCGCAACGAGCGCAACCCTTATCCTTGTTGCCAGCGATTCGGTCCGGGAACTCAAAGGAGACTGCCGGGTGATAAACGGAGGAAGTGGGATGACGTCAAGTCATCATGGCCCTTACGAGTAGGCTACACACGTGCTACAATGGCGTATACAAAGAGAAGCGACCTCGCGAGAGCAAGCGGACTCATAAAGTACGTCGTAGTCCGGATTGGAGTCCTGCAACTCGACTCCATGAAGTCGGAAATCGCTAGTAATCGTAGATCAGAATGCTACGGTGAATACGTTCCCGGGCCTTGTACACACCGCCCGTCACACCATGGGAGTGGGTTGCAAAAGAAGTAGGTAGCTTAACCTTCGGGAGGGCGCTTACCACTTTGTGATTCATGACTGGGGTGAAGTCGTAACAAGGTAACCGTAGGGGAACCTGCGGTTGGATCACCTCCTTACCAAGAAGATGTGCGTTGAGTGAAGTGCTCACACAGATTGTCTGATGAAAATAACGAGCAGAAATACCTTAATAGGCTTGTAGCTCAGGTGGTTAGAGCGCACCCCTGATAAGGGTGAGGTCGGTGGTTCAAGTCCACTCAGGCCTACCAACTCTTCCGTGAGTGGTATCTAAGGTATCTGTAAGCAACGATGGGGTATAGCTCAGCTGGGAGAGCGCCTGCCTTGCACGCAGGAGGTCTGCGGTTCGATCCCGCATAGCTCCACCATCACTACTCGCTGTATAGAAAATTTCAGAGTGTACCTGTTTGGGTGCACTGCGAAGTTTTGCTCTTTAACAATCTGGAACAAGCTGAAAATTGAAACATGACAGCTGAACAATTATGACCGCCTTCGGGTGTGTCGTGATGAATCAGTCTGTCAATGAGTCTCTCAAATAATCGCAGCGCGATGATGAATCAATCGAAACATCTTCGGGTTGTGAGGTTAAGCGACTAAGCGTACACGGTGGATGCCTAGGCAGTCAGAGGCGATGAAGGCGTGCTAATCTGCGATAAGCGTCGGTAAGCTGATATGAAGCGTTATACCCGACGATACCCGAATGGGGAAACCCAGTGTGTTTCGACACACTATCATGACATGAATACATAGTGTCATGAGGCGAACCGGGGGAACTGAAACATCTCAGTACCCCGAGGAAAAGAAATCAACCGAGATTCCCCCAGTAGCGGCGAGCGAACGGGAGGAGCCCAGAACCTGAATCAGTTTGTGTGTTAGTGGAAGCGTCTGGAAAGTCGCACAGTAAAGGGTGATAGTCCCGTACACAAAAATGCACAAGCTGTGAGTTCGATGAGTAGGGCGGGACACGTGACATCCTGTCTGAATATGGGGGGACCATCCTCCAAGGCTAAATACTCCTGACTGACCGATAGTGAACCAGTACCGTGAGGGAAAGGCGAAAAGAACCCCGGCGAGGGGAGTGAAATAGAACCTGAAACCGTGTACGTACAAGCAGTGGGAGCCTACTTGTTAGGTGACTGCGTACCTTTTGTATAATGGGTCAGCGACTTATATTCTGTAGCAAGGTTAACCGTATAGGGGAGCCGCAGGGAAACCGAGTCTTAACTGGGCGTTAAGTTGCAGGGTATAGACCCGAAACCCGGTGATCTAGCCATGGGCAGGTTGAAGGTTGGGTAACACTAACTGGAGGACCGAACCGACTAATGTTGAAAAATTAGCGGATGACTTGTGGCTGGGGGTGAAAGGCCAATCAAACCGGGAGATAGCTGGTTCTCCCCGAAAGCTATTTAGGTAGCGCCTCGTGAACTCATCTTCGGGGGTAGAGCACTGTTTCGGCTAGGGGGTCATCCCGACTTACCAACCCGATGCAAACTACGAATACCGAAGAATGTTATCACGGGAGACACACGGCGGGTGCTAACGTTCGTCGTGAAGAGGGAAACAACCCAGACCGCCAGCTAAGGTCCCAAAGTCATGGTTAAGTGGGAAACGATGTGGGAAGGCACAGACAGCCAGGATGTTGGCTTAGAAGCAGCCATCATTTAAAGAAAGCGTAATAGCTCACTGGTCGAGTCGGCCTGCGCGGAAGATGTAACGGGGCTAAACCATGCACCGAAGCTGCGGCAGCGACACTTAGGTGTTGTTGGGTAGGGGAGCGTTCTGTAAGCCTGCGAAGGTGGCCTGTGAGGGCTGCTGGAGGTATCAGAAGTGCGAATGCTGACATAAGTAACGATAATGCGGGTGAAAAACCCGCACGCCGGAAGACCAAGGGTTCCTGTCCAACGTTAATCGGGGCAGGGTGAGTCGACCCCTAAGGCGAGGCTGAAAAGCGTAGTCGATGGGAAACAGGTTAATATTCCTGTACTCGGTGTTACTGCGAAGGGGGGACGGAGAAAGCTAGGTTATCCGGGCGACGGTTGTCCCGGTTTAAGCGTGAAGGTGGATGACTTTGGTAAATCCGGGTCATCGTTAACACTGAGGCGTGATGACGAGTCACTACGGTGATGAAGTAACCGATGCTACGCTTCCAGGAAAAGCCTCTAAGCTCCAGGTAACATCAAATCGTACCCCAAACCGACACAGGTGGTCAGGTAGAGAATACTCAGGCGCTTGAGAGAACTCGGGTGAAGGAACTAGGCAAAATGGTGCCGTAACTTCGGGAGAAGGCACGCTGATGGTAAGTGAAGTGACTTGCTCATGGAGCTGAAATCAGTCGAAGATACCAGCTGGCTGCAACTGTTTAATAAAAACACAGCACTGTGCAAACACGAAAGTGGACGTATACGGTGTGACGCCTGCCCGGTGCCGGAAGGTTAATTGATGGGGTCAGCCGCAAGGCGAAGCTCTTGATCGAAGCCCCGGTAAACGGCGGCCGTAACTATAACGGTCCTAAGGTAGCGAAATTCCTTGTCGGGTAAGTTCCGACCTGCACGAATGGCGTAATGATGGCCAGGCTGTCTCCACCCGAGACTCAGTGAAATTGAACTCGCTGTGAAGATGCAGTGTACCCGCGGCAAGACGGAAAGACCCCGTGAACCTTTACTATAGCTTGACACTGAACCTTGAGCCTTGATGTGTAGGATAGGTGGGAGGCTTTGAAGTGTGGACGCCAGTCTGCATGGAGCCAACCTTGAAATACCACCCTTTAATGTTTGATGTTCTAACGTGGACCCGTGATCCGGGTTGCGGACAGTGTCTGGTGGGTAGTTTGACTGGGGCGGTCTCCTCCCAAAGCGTAACGGAGGAGCACGAAGGTTAGCTAATCCTGGTCGGACATCAGGAGGTTAGTGCAAAGGCATAAGCTAGCTTGACTGCGAGAGTGACAGCTCGAGCAGGTGCGAAAGCAGGTCTTAGTGATCCGGTGGTTCTGAATGGAAGGGCCATCGCTCAACGGATAAAAGGTACTCCGGGGATAACAGGCTGATACCGCCCAAGAGTTCATATCGACGGCGGTGTTTGGCACCTCGATGTCGGCTCATCACATCCTGGGGCTGAAGTAGGTCCCAAGGGTATGGCTGTTCGCCATTTAAAGTGGTACGCGAGCTGGGTTTAGAACGTCGTGAGACAGTTCGGTCCCTATCTGCCGTGGGCGTTGGAAGATTGAGAGGGGTTGCTCCTAGTACGAGAGGACCGGAGTGAACGCACCACTGGTGTACGGGTTGTGATGCCAATTGCATTGCCCGGTAGCTAAGTGCGGAAGAGATAACCGCTGAAAGCATCTAAGCGGGAAACTTGCCTCGAGATGAGTCTTCCCTGGGCACTAGATGCCCCTGAAGGGCCGTTGAAGACGACGACGTAGATAGGCTGGGTGTGTAAGCGTAGCGATACGTTGAGCTAACCAGTACTAATGACCCGAGAGGCTTAACCTTACAACACCGAAGGTGTTTTGTGATGAAAGACTCATATAAGAACGATGTTCAGCTTGTTCAGAGATTGGTTCTGGTGGTTACGTGATGACAAGAGAGAGAAAGTCAGCACAGTAACGGCTGGAATGAAACAGAATTTGCCTGGCGGCGATAGCGCGGTGGTCCCACCTGACCCCATGCCGAACTCAGAAGTGAAACGCCGTAGCGCCGATGGTAGTGTGGGGCTTCCCCATGTGAGAGTAGGGAACTGCCAGGCATCAAATTAAGCAGTAAGCCGGAGCAATCTGGTGGTTGTAGAGAAATTCGGTGGAGCGGTAGTTCAGTTGGTTAGAATACCTGCCTGTCACGCAGGGGGTCGCGGGTTCGAGCCCCGTCCGTTCCGCCACTTATTAAAAATTATGCCTGCTAATTTTAGCAGGCATAATGTTAAGCGTAATTTAGGGGCGTAGCTCAGTTGGTAGAGCACCGGTCTCCAAAACCGGGTGTCGCGAGTTCGAGTCTCTCCGCCCCTGCCAAATAAAACCCTTCACGTTATCGTGAAGGGTTTTTTTTGATCTGTACTTTATGCTCGATCCTGTCTCGTATCCTTCTTTCCAATTTCTTCGTTATTTCTCCCCTCTGGATGTCTAATTAATCTAACGTTTTGTTATTTAATAGATAAAATTCGCTAATGTGCTGTTGATAGATCGTGCTGATTTAGCTGTAAATATGCACAAAATAACCGTAATACCAGGTTGTGAACTTGCTCATTCACCTTGTTCGATATTTGAACTAAAACTATCTACAACCTGAGTGAAAGGAAGTTGTTTTTCAGAACGATCCTTCAGGTTGCATTCACTTGTTAGTGATACCTGCCAACATCACATCGGTAGCGCTACAGCAGAAATTCGTAGCGCTATGCTGTACCTGAAATCTGACTAAGTAGCTGTAAGACTACACAGAAGGAGTTTAAGTATGTACAGACGTTTACTGGTAGCTGTTGCTGTAAGCACTGCGTTATGTGGTGCCGTACAGGCAAAACCCTTAACGGTTGGGTTTTCCCAGATTGGTTCAGAATCAGGATGGCGCTCTGCGGAAACTAAGGTGTCAAAGCAGGAAGCCGAGAAGCGTGGGATAACGTTAAAAATAGCGGATGCTCAGCAGAAGCAGGAGAATCAGATTAAGGCTGTGCGGTCGTTCATCGCTCAGGGCGTAGATGCCATATTTATTGCTCCAGTTGTCGCGACAGGTTGGGCACCAGTCTTACAGGAAGCTAAAGAAGCAAAAATTCCAGTGTTCCTGCTTGATAGAACGATTGAGGTAAGCGATCCATCGTTGTACACCGCTGCTATCGCCTCTGATAGCGTCTATGAAGGAAAAGTGGCAGGGGAGTGGCTTGTGAAAGAAGCCGCTGGCAAACCTTGTAATGTTGTTGAGCTGCAGGGAACGGTTGGGGCTAGCGTTGCGATAAATCGTAAGAAAGGGTTTGCTGACGGTATCGCTTCAGATCCACAGATAAAAATTATTCGCTCACAGTCGGGAGACTTTACTCGTAGCAAGGGTAAAGAGGTCATGGAAAGCTTTATTAAAGCTGAGCAGAACGGAAAAAATATCTGTGCGGTTTATGCACATAATGATGACATGGCAATAGGCGCTATTCAGGCAATTAAAGAAGCTGGTTTGAAACCTGGTTCACAAATAAAAGTTGTCTCCATTGATGGTGTCCCTGATATTTTCAAAGCTATGATGAATGGCGAAGCTAATGCCACCGTTGAATTAACACCTAATATGGCTGGGCCGGCTTTTGATGCTTTATTAGCGATGAAGAAGGACGGGAAACAGCCTGAAAAATTCATTCAAACTGAATCACGTTTATTACTGCCTGACACGGCAAAACAGGAATATGAAACCAAGAAAGACCTTGGTTATTGAGATTTATATTGTGGATTTATCATTGATATAAATTTTTCTAAATACCTGGCAGAAATATGAATATGGGAAAGTAGGCTTGCTATGTTTTCTGCACCGTTTAATCACGGGACAGTGAATATTGTCAGCCTACTTACCATAATATTGCTCAGGTGTGATGTAGCCTTGTTAAGTTGTCGCATAGGTGATGCTGATGGAAACGACACGGTTGTTAGATATTCGGGGCATGAGCGTTGAGTTTCCGGGGGTAAAAGCACTAGATCAAGTGGACTTCACGCTTAATCGCGGCGAAATAGTGGCGCTACTAGGAGAGAATGGTGCAGGGAAGTCAACGTTAATTAAGGCGTTGACTGGCGTTTACCATCGCTCAACGGGGGAAATTATCCTCGATGGTATGGCGATTAATCCTGTCAATACGGCTCATGCTCAGTCATTGGGTATTGGCACGGTCTATCAAGAAGTCAATCTATTACCGAATCTGTCCGTTGCGGCAAATCTATTTATTGGCCGTGAGCCCACACGCTGGGGCATCGTGGATCAACATAAAATCCTGCACCAGGCCGAAGCACTTTTATTGAATTATGGACTGATGATCGATGTTAGCCATCCTCTTGGTAATTACTCCATCGCAGTGCAGCAAATTGTAGCTATCGCCAGAGCTATCGATCTTTCCGCTAAAGTTCTAATTCTTGATGAACCGACTGCAAGCCTTGATGCAAAAGAAGTCGATATGCTACTGGATATATTGCGGAAGTTGCGCGACCGCGGAATCGGTATGGTATTTGTGACGCACTTTCTGGATCAGGTTTATCGCATTAGTGACAGAATTACCGTTTTGCGTAATGGAAGATTAGTGGGGGCATTGCCTGCCGCAGAATTACCACGTATTGAATTAGTCCAAATGATGTTGGGGCACAGTTTTGATGAAACGTTATTGAAGCGTGGCGAACATAGTGACGTCTCAGGTGAGCCCATCGTGCAGTTTAAACACTATGGTCGACGTGGCTCGATTAATGACTTCGAGCTTTCCGTGCGCCCGGGAGAAATTGTTGGCCTCGCTGGTCTGCTGGGGTCCGGCCGGACAGAAACCGCGCAGCTGATATTTGGTATTAACGTGCCTGATGCCGGTGAAGCCAGAGTTGATGGCAAACAAGTTAGCATTCGCACACCGCGTGCAGCAGGAAAGCTCGGTTTTGGCTATTGCCCTGAGGATCGCAAGACTGACGGCATTGTCGGTGCGGCAACGGTACGCGAGAACATCATTCTGGCACTTCAGGCGCAACGTGGCTGGCTGAAACCCATTTCCTTACGTGAGCAAACCCGTATCGCTGAAAAATTTATCAGCCTATTAGGGATTCGTACGCCCAGTCCAGAGCAGGAAATTCAGTATCTATCGGGTGGGAATCAGCAAAAAGTCCTGCTATCGCGCTGGTTGGCAACAGAACCGCGCTTCTTGATTCTGGATGAGCCAACGCGAGGAATCGATGTCGGCGCGCATGCTGAGATCATTCGCTTGATCGAAAAATTGTGTGAGCAGGGGATGGCGTTACTCGTGATCTCTTCTGAATTGGAAGAACTGACCGGTTATGCGGATCGCATCATTGTGCTGCGCGACAGGCAGCACGTTGCGCATCTTGAACATAATGAGATCTCGGTTGCCGCAGTGATGCAGGCAATCGCAGTACAAACGGGAGCAGCTGATGACAGACAATAACGTCAAACCTGCCAAAAAAGTCCGCTTAACGTTCACCAAAGGGGTGCCACAGCTTCTGGCGCTCGTTGCCATCTTGCTGATTGATAGCATGGTCGCGCCCAACTTCTTCTCCCTCCACATTCAGGATGGGCGCTTGTTCGGTAGCCTTATCGACATCCTTAACCGCGGTGCGCCCGTTGCGCTGCTGGCATTAGGTATGACGTTAGTGATTGCCACTGGCGGAATCGATTTATCGGTTGGTGCGGTAATGGCGATTGCAGGCGCGACGGCCGCAACGCTTACTGCTGCTGGTCATCCGCTTCCTTCTGTACTGCTGGTTGCGCTATTGGTTGGTGCGTTGTGTGGGCTATGGAACGGTTTTCTGGTTGCGGTGTTACAGATTCAGCCGATTGTGGCGACCTTAATGCTGATGGTTGCCGGGCGAGGTATTGCTCAGCTGATTACCGAAGGTCAAATTATCACGTTTGATAACGCCGGGTTGGCTAAGCTGGGCAGCGGAACCCTGTTCTATCTACCCATGCCAGTGATTATTGCCTGCGTGATGCTGTTGGCGTTGTGGATTTTGACGCGTAAAACGGCACTTGGGTTATTTATCGAATCTGTTGGTATTAATTTGCGATCGGCTCGCAACGCTGGCGTGAGTACGAAGCTGGTATTGGTCGCAGCTTATGTCATATGCGGCGTGTGTGCGGCCGTAGCGGGCGTTATCGTGACGGCAGATATCCGCGGGGCGGATGCGAACAACGCGGGCCTCTGGTTAGAATTAGACGCGATTCTGGCTGTGGTGATCGGTGGCGGTTCGCTACTTGGGGGGCGTTTTAATTTGCTGCTCTCTGTCGTAGGTGCCTTGATTATTCAGAGTATGAATACTGGCATCCTGCTGTCTGGCTATCGGCCGGAATTCAACCTGGTTCTGAAGGCTCTCGTCGTTCTGCTGGTTTTGGTTATGCAATCTCCACGTATTTCGTTGCACCACCTGTTCAGGAGGAAAACATAATGTTGAAACGCCACTTCCCCCTGTTGATGACGATTCTGGTCTTTATTGCTGGCTATTTATTCTGTCTCAGCCAGTTTCCCGGCTTTGCGTCGACGCGAGTTTTCTTTGATTTACTGACGGATAACGCCTTTCTGGGGATCGTGGCAGTTGGGATGACGTTTGTCATTCTGTCTGGCGGGATCGATCTCTCCGTAGGGTCAGTCATTGCATTTACTGGTGTGTTACTGGCCAAATTGATAGGTACGTATGGCATTGATCCTTTCTTTGCATTCGCAATAGCGCTGGTGATGGGTGTCATGTTTGGCGGGTTGATGGGGTGGATTATCGACACGCTCAAATTGCCAGCCTTTATTATCACACTGGCGGGTATGTTCTTTGTCCGAGGAATGAGCTTTATCGTCTCACAGGAGTCGATTCCAATCGATCACCCGGTCTATAGCCAACTGGCGGGTTTAGCATGGCGCATGCCGGATGGAGGACGATTTACCTTTCTGGCGCTGGTTATGTTGATTGTGGTACTGATGGGGATCGTGATGGCGCACCGTACCCGTTTCGGTAACCGTGTTTATGCGATTGGGGGTAGCAGCTATTCAGCGGAACTGATGGGGGTGCCCGTCAGGCGGACGACGATTCATATCTACATGCTTTCCAGTACGTTAGCGGTGCTATCAGGTATTGTTTTCTCTCTCTACACCTCAGCGGGTTATGCCTTGGCAGCAAGCGGTGTGGAATTGGACGCCATCGCTGCCGTTGTCATCGGCGGTACGCTACTGACCGGTGGTGTCGGAACCGTATTGGGCACCCTGTTTGGCGTACTGATTCAGGGTCTGATTCAAACGTATATCACGTTTGATGGTACCTTGAGCTCATGGTGGACAAAAATCGTCATTGGCTTCCTGCTGTTTGCTTTCATTGGGTTACAGAAGGCGTTAAGCACATTCTGGTCAGCCAGACGTGCTTAAGTGGGTTGTGAGCAAAATAGTTCATGGACTAATCACAATAGGCGTTTTCAGCAACTGACGAATCATCGTCTGCTGATCGCTGTTTTGTAACCAAACGGCGTAAAACGGGCGTACAACGGGCTGACTGTCGCCGACTATCCGCAGATTGGAATAGGTTTGTAACCAATGGCTGGGTAAAAACGCGCAGCCGCCGGTTGTTTCAAGCAGTTGGCGGGTCAGTTGGGCCGATGTTGTTGTCAAAACGGGAAGCTGATCGCTGGCTAGTAGGCGATGTTCCTGCTGATGAAAATCTGCGCCCCACTCCAATTTTATATAGGGCAATTCCTGTCCGGGTGGGTGCGCTTCTGCTGCAAACAGTGAAAGGGAGAAGTTGCCCAGCAACTGGCTCGCCAATTCTTCCATTTTTGGCTGTTCGGTCGTAATCAACAGATCCAACTGACGCTCATGGAGTTGTTTTACCAGCGAGTGACGTAAGGCAATGCGCGCTTCTAGCTGGAGCAGCGGGCGCTGTTGATACAGTGATTGTAGCCAGGGAGTCAGATATGCCTCCCAGAGTGACGCCGTTGCTCCTACCGAAAGCAGGCTGTGTTGCTGCGAGCGTGCGACTTCTTTCTTGGCGATCTGCCAGGTACCGATAAGGCTTTCCGCATAGGGCAGAAGCCGTTCGCCGGCGGGCGTCAAACGTATGTTGTTCCGATGGCGGGTGAACAGGTTGGCACCAAGCTGCGTCTCTAACTGGCGAATCCGAAAACTCACCGCTGACTGCGTGAGATACAGGGATTCGGCGGCACGGCCAAAGTGTCTTGTCCTGCTGACTTCCAGAAAGGTTTTTAGTAATTCGGTATCCACGCCCATCTCCAAAAAAATTTTGTCGTAATGATTTAAATGTTTTGTTTTACACAATGTCAAGCCTATCTAATACTCCGCGCCATAAACAACACGACCATAGAAGAATTAGGAGCGTGTAAGATGGCAGAAAGCTTCTCTACCACTAATCGTTTTTTTGATAACAAGTTCTACCCGCGTGGTTTTTCCCGACATGGCGACTTTACGATTAAAGAAGCACAATTGTTGGAACGCCACGGTTACGCGTTTAACGAGCTGGATTTGGGTAAACGTGAGCCAGTGACGGAGGAAGAGACATCGTTTGTTGCAATGTGTCGCGGCGAACGTAAAGCGGAAACGGAACTGGAAAAAATCTGGTCCAAATATCTGGATCGTATTCGTCGTCCTAAACGCTTCCATACGTTGTCTGGTGGTAAGCCGCAGATGGATGCAGTGGAAGAATACACTGAAAGCGATGATTAATTAAGAATGGGGCTAACGCCCCATTTCCTTTTGTGGCGAGCAAATATAACGCTCTCTCTATTCAAGGCTTTTGTGGAGCTGGATGAGCAAGCGATCCATACAGCGATAGCTCAGCGCTTCGGCAAGGTGTTTTCTTTCAATATTATCCCGACCGCCGAGGTCAGCGATCGTGCGCGCGACTTTCAATATCCTGTGCCATGCACGTACGGATAAGCCAAGTTTGTTCATTACCTCTTCCAAATAGGTCGCATCAGCCATCTCCAATCCGCAGTATTTTTCTATTTCACGTGAAGTGAGTAGTGCGTTGATTTTATTTGCCCGTTTCAACTGTATCTGCCGTGCGATCAGCACGCGCTCGCGAATTGTCGCGCTGCTTTCGCCTTGATAATGTTGCTGAGACAAAACCCCTGGTGGTAGTAAAGGGACTTCGATTGAAAGGTCAAAGCGATCCAAAAAGGGACCGGAAAGTTTGCTGAGATAGCGCAGTATTTGTTGTGCCGGCAACCGGTTATGAACGCCCTGATAGTGGCCTGACGGGCTGGGATTCATTGCAGCAACGAGCTGCACCCGTGCTGGGTAGCACACCTTAGCCCGAGTGCGGGAAATGATAATTTCACCGGACTCCAGAGGCTCTCGTAGTGAGTCTAGTACGCGTCGCTCAAACTCCGGTAATTCGTCCAAAAATAGTACACCGTTGTGGGCGAGTGAAATTTCCCCCGGTTTAGGCAACGACCCTCCGCCCACGAGCGCAGCCATAGAGGAACTATGGTGAGGTGCTCTGAATGGTCTGGCTCGCCAGCGCGTCATGGTGGCATCAATGTTGATTAAGCTGTTGATGGCGGCACTTTCCAGTGCTTCTTCATCGCTTAATGGTGGCATCAGATTGCCTAATCGACTCGCCAGCATGGTTTTCCCGGTTCCCGGGGGCCCTAGCAAGAGCAAGTTGTGGCCGCCTGCCGCCGCGATTTCCAACGCGCGTTTAGCTTGTTCCTGACCGATGATATCCTTAAGATCGAGCGTATCTTCCTCGATCGGTGGAACGGGCGTTATGTCGGAGCAACTGAGCAATTGCTCTTCTCCACTGAGAAAAGCACACACGTCCAACAAATGCCCGGCCATCAGCGCTTCACCCTGCGGTATCAGCGTCATCTCCCGTTTGTTGTCATTTGGCAGGATAAGCTGGCGGCCTGCTTTTATGGCTTCCAATGCGGCGGGAATCGCGCCATTGACGCCACGTAAGGTGCCAGACAGGCCGAGTTCGCCAAGAAACTCGTAGCGGCTTAGCTTTTCACCATCGATTTGTTCTGAGGCCGCCAGAATCGCCAGAGCAATCGGCAGATCGTAGCGTCCTCCTTCTTTTGGCAGGTCTGCGGGGGCGAGATTGACCGTGATGCGCTTTGCCGGAAACGTAAATCCGCAATTGATGAGAGCGCTGCGCACGCGATCGCGCGCTTCCTTGACGGTGGTTTCTGGTAAGCCCACCAGCGTTAGGGCTGGTAGCCCGCTGCTGATGTGAACTTCGATATAAACGTCTGGCGCTTGTACGCCAATCATTGCCCGAGTATAGGTAACTGCCAATGACATGCTATTTCCCCTTTGCTGATGGTTTGCATCATGTCTGGCAAGGGAGAAGAAGTAGAGACCGTCTTTGCCACTCTGCGCGGCGGTGTCATGAAATAATCCTCTGTTTCAGTAATGAATAAAATTTATGCGTGATGCGCCGCAATTATGTCGGGTGAACCGATCGTTTAATGCTATCCGCCGATTGACGACTCTCGTTTTCATCTGTCACGTTTTTCGTACAACGCTCATTTTTACGACAACGGGCGAAAATAATTTGATGCGCTTCTACCTTATGATTACGTTGTATTTTTTTCTCGTATCATAGGTAATCCTTACGGGTAGCAATGAAAAAAATTGTTGTCAGACCATGTCTTACTGTGATAACTCTGTAGGCATTCGTTCGACAGAAGATTAATGAACAACCTATTATGAAAGCCCTATCCCTAGTGATTAGCCTAGTCGTGATTAGCGTGGTGGTGATTATTATCCCACCGTGCGGGGCTGCACTTGGACGAAGAATGGCTTAGAAATCAAGGCCTAATTCAAGAAAACCCCCGCACCGAAAGGTCGGGGGTTTTTTGTTGGGCGTAATCTATAACGGAAAGGAACAGAAAATGAACATCAGCATAAAATTCTGTTATTCCCATAAGATGTCGGGGAAATAACTATGAATGGAGCACAGTGGGTGGTTCAAGCGTTGCGAGCGCAGGGAGTGGAAACCGTTTTTGGTTATCCAGGGGGCGCGATAATGCCAGTCTACGATGCACTTTATGACGGCGGCGTTAAACACCTGCTGTGTCGCCACGAGCAAGGCGCGGTAATGGCGGCGATTGGCTATGCCCGCTCCACGGGTAACGTGGGCGTCTGCATTGCGACATCCGGTCCGGGGGCAACGAACCTGATCACCGGTTTGGCCGATGCGCTGCTGGATTCTGTGCCTGTGGTAGCGATCACCGGACAGGTTGGGTCGGCACTGATTGGCACCGATGCTTTCCAGGAAATCGACGTGCTGGGGCTGTCTCTGGCCTGTACGAAACACAGCTTTTTGGTTGAGTCTCTCGAATCACTGCCGGAAGTGATGGCAGAAGCGTTCGCGATTGCCAACAGCGGCCGCCCAGGCCCTGTTTTGGTCGATATTCCTAAAGATATTCAGCTGGCGATGGGGGATTTCACCCCAAACTTTGCGCCCGTTGCTAACGATGTCGATTTCCCCGATCAAGATATTGCGCAGGCATATGCCCTGTTGGCGAAAGCGCAAAAACCGGTGCTGTACGTTGGCGGCGGTGTTGGCATGGCGAATGCGGTTCCGGCGCTGCGTGAATTCCTGAGCGTAACGGATATCCCTTCCGTTTCGACGCTGAAAGGGCTGGGTGCCGTGGATGCCAATCATCCCTATTACCTCGGTATGATTGGTATGCACGGCACGAAAGCGGCGAACCTGATTGTGCAGGAGTGTGATTTGTTAATTGCGGTCGGGGCGCGTTTTGATGACCGCGTGACCGGTAAGCTGAACGCCTTCGCGCCTCACGCCAGCGTGATTCACATGGATATCGACCCAGCGGAACTGAGCAAATTGCGTCATGCTAATGTCGCGCTGCAAGGCGATCTGAACGCGATATTACCGGCGTTGCAACAACCGCTGAACGTCAGTGCATGGCGCGAGCAGGCGGCTATGATGAAGGCGGAATACCCGTGGCGTTATGATCATCCCGGTCAGGCGATTTATGCGCCTGCGTTGCTGAAAACGATCTCCGAACGAATGGATGCGGATACTGTGGTGACGACCGATGTGGGCCAGCACCAGATGTGGGCTGCGCAGCATATGACGTTCAGCCGCCCTGAGAATTTCATCACCTCCAGCGGCCTCGGCACGATGGGCTTCGGCGTACCCGCTGCGGTAGGCGCACAGGTTGCGCGCCCGGATGATATGGTTATCTGCATTTCCGGTGACGGCTCCTTCATGATGAATGTTCAGGAGCTGGGTACAATCAAGCGAAAACGGCTGCCGTTAAAGATCGTGCTGCTGGATAACCAACGGTTAGGCATGGTACGTCAGTGGCAGCAGTTATTCTTTGATGAACGTTATAGTGAAACCGACCTCTCCGATAACCCTGATTTCCTGACGCTGGCAAGCGCGTTTGATATCCCTGGCCAGCGCATCACCCGTAAAGATCAAATTGATGTCGCGCTGGATGCTCTGTTTAACAGCGAAGGACCCTATTTACTGCACGTATCGATCGATGAATATGAAAACGTCTGGCCACTGGTTCCGCCGGGTGCGGGTAACGAAACGATGCTCGATAAATCCAAGTAAGGCTCGACAAAACCGAACTAAGCTCGGAAAAACCAAACAATGGCCGACTTACACAGAATAAGTGCTGGAGACAACAGAATGACACACCATCAACTTTCAATTCAGGCGCGCTTTCGTCCCGAGGTTCTGGAGCGTGTATTGCGTGTTACCCGCCATCGCGGTTTTAAAGTTTGCGCGATGAATATGGTGCAAACCACTAATACCGATCACATTAATATTGAACTGACCGTTGCCAGCCATCGTTCGGTGGATTTATTGTCAACGCAATTGAGCAAGCTGTTGGATATTGCCTGCGTTGACATTCAACCGATGACGACATCACAGCAGATCAGCGCCTAACGCAAAAGAGTAAGGAAAAAGAAGAATGACAAAAAAAGCGGATTACATTTGGTTCAATGGCGAGATGGTTCCATGGGCTGAAGCAAAAGTACACGTCATGTCGCATGCCCTGCATTATGGCACCTCCGTCTTTGAAGGTGTTCGTTGCTACAATTCACATAAGGGCCCGGTGGTTTTCCGTCACCGTGAGCACATGCAGCGCCTGCGTGATTCGGCAAAAATTTACCGTATGCCCGTCGCACAAAGCGTAGATGAGCTGATGGAAGCCTGTCGTGAAACGCTGCGTAAAAATAACCTGACCAGCGCGTATATTCGTCCACTGGTGTTCATTGGTGATGTAGGTATGGGCGTTAACCCACCAGACGGTTATCAAACCGACGTCATCATCGCGGCTTTCCCGTGGGGCGCGTATCTGGGTGAAGAAGCGCTGGAAGCCGGTATTGATGCGATGGTGTCGTCCTGGCATCGTGTGGCGGCAAATACCATTCCAACCGCCGCGAAAGCGGGCGGCAACTATCTATCCTCCCTGCTGGTGGGTAGCGAAGCACGCCGCCACGGCTATCAGGAAGGGATCGCGTTGGATGTCCACGGCTATGTTTCCGAAGGCGCGGGCGAGAACCTGTTTGAAGTGAAGGACGGTATTATCTTCACGCCGCCGTTTACCTCTTCGGCGCTGCCGGGCATTACGCGTGACGCTATCATCAAGCTGGCGAAAGATGCGGGATATGAAGTGCGTGAGCAGGTGCTGTCCCGCGAGTCACTGTACCTGGCTGATGAAGTCTTCATGTCCGGCACGGCGGCAGAAATTACCCCCGTGCGCAGCGTCGATGGCATTCAGGTCGGTGCTGGCAAACGCGGCCCGGTCACCAAAGCCTTGCAACAGGCGTTCTTTGGCCTCTTTACGGGTGAAACCGAAGATAAATGGGGCTGGTTGGATCCGATAAATCAGTAAGCAGTCAAGACAGACAGTCAGGCGGTGACACGTTCCGTCATCGCCAAATTCGTAATTTTTGGAGTAACAGAGCATGCCTAAGTACCGTTCAGCCACAACCACTCACGGCCGTAATATGGCCGGTGCCCGAGCCTTGTGGCGCGCCACCGGGATGACCGACGACGATTTTGGTAAACCGATTATCGCGGTGGTCAACTCCTTCACCCAATTCGTGCCCGGCCATGTGCATTTGCGCGATCTGGGTAAATTGGTTGCCGAGCAGATCGAAGCCTCCGGCGGCGTCGCGAAAGAATTTAACACCATTGCAGTTGATGACGGTATCGCGATGGGACACGGCGGCATGCTCTATTCCCTGCCTTCCCGTGAACTGATCGCCGACTCCGTGGAATACATGGTCAATGCCCACTGTGCGGATGCCATGGTATGTATTTCCAACTGCGACAAAATCACCCCGGGGATGCTAATGGCGTCGCTGCGTCTGAATATTCCGGTGATTTTTGTTTCGGGTGGCCCGATGGAAGCAGGGAAAACAAAATTATCCGATCAGATCATCAAGTTGGATCTGGTGGATGCCATGATTCAGGGCGCAGATCCGAAAGTCTCGGATGAACAGAGCGAGCAGGTGGAGCGTTCAGCCTGTCCGACCTGTGGCTCCTGTTCTGGTATGTTTACCGCTAACTCCATGAACTGTTTGACCGAAGCGCTGGGGCTGTCTCAGCCGGGTAACGGTTCTCTGCTGGCAACGCATGCTGACCGTAAGCAGCTGTTCCTGAACGCAGGCAAACGCATTGTCGGTCTGGCTAAGCGTTACTACGAGCAGGATGACGAGAGCGTGCTGCCACGCAATATCGCTAATAAAGCCGCATTTGAAAACGCCATGATTCTGGATATCGCGATGGGCGGTTCCACCAATACCGTTCTGCATCTGTTAGCCGCGGCGCAGGAAGGTGAGGTGGACTTCACCATGACCGATATCGACAGGCTGTCACGTCAGGTGCCACACCTGTGTAAAGTGGCGCCGAGCACGCAGAAATACCATATGGAAGACGTACACCGCGCGGGTGGCGTTATCGGTATTCTGGGCGAGTTGGACAGAGCGGGTTTGCTGAACCGTGAAGTGAACAACGTGTTGGGCAAAACACTACCGGAAACGCTGGAAGCCTACGACGTGATGCTGACTCAGGATGAGAGTGTAAAAAGCATGTATTCCGCCGGCCCAGCGGGTATCCGTACGACCAAAGCGTTTTCTCAGGATTGTCGCTGGGATTCACTGGATACCGATCGTCAGGAAGGGTGTATTCGTTCCCGCGAATTTGCCTACAGTCAGGATGGCGGGTTGGCCGTGCTGTACGGCAATCTGGCAGAGAATGGCTGTATCGTGAAAACCGCAGGCGTGGATGAAGGGAGTCTGGTCTTCCGCGGTCCGGCAAAAGTTTATGAAAGCCAGGATGATGCGGTAGACGCCATTCTGGGCGGTAAAGTCGTGGCGGGTGACGTCGTTGTGATCCGTTATGAAGGGCCGAAAGGCGGGCCGGGTATGCAGGAAATGCTGTATCCGACCACCTACCTGAAATCGATGGGGCTGGGTAAAAGCTGTGCGCTGATCACTGACGGACGCTTCTCCGGCGGTACTTCTGGCCTGTCTATCGGCCATGCGTCTCCTGAAGCAGCCAGCGGCGGCACTATTGCACTGGTACAGGACGGTGACATCATCGCGATTGATATTCCGAACCGCAGCATTGCGCTGGTCCTGGATGACAATGCGTTAGCAAGCCGCCGCGCAGCGGAAGAGGCGAGAGGCGAGCAGGCCTGGACGCCGCACAATCGCGAACGTCAGGTGTCTTTTGCGCTGCGTGCGTACGCTAGCCTGGCAACCAGCGCAGATAAAGGCGCCGTGCGGGATAAAAGCAAGCTGGGAGGCTAATGCTGATGGCTGTGTCACAACCTCTTCCTGCCGCGCCGGGAGGCGCGGAGTACCTGAGGGCGATCTTGCGCTCGCCAGTGTATGAAGTCACGCAGGTCACACCGCTAGAGAAGATGGAAAAGATCTCTTCGCGGTTGGGTAATGTCATTCTGGTAAAACGTGAAGACAGGCACGCGGTGCACAGCTTCAAGCTGCGTGGCGCGTACGCGATGATGGCCGGTCTGAGCGATGAGCAAAAATCCCACGGTGTGGTAACGGCGTCAGCCGGCAACCATGCGCAAGGTGTGGCGCTTTCTTCCAGCAAGCTGGGAATTAAATCGCTGATTGTGATGCCGGTGGCGACGGCTGATATCAAGGTAGATGCCGTGCGCGGTTTTGGCGGCGAAGTTCTGCTACACGGTGCCAACTTTGATGAGGCCAAGGCGAAGGCGATTGAGCTGTCACAACAGCAGCATATGACCTTTCTGCCGCCGTTCGATCACCCGGCGGTGATTGCGGGACAGGGCACGCTGGCGATGGAATTACTACAGCAGGATGCGCATCTGGATCGCGTGTTTGTGCCGGTCGGCGGCGGTGGTTTGGCGGCAGGTGTTGCCGTACTGATCAAACAGCTGATGCCACAGATTCAGGTGATCGGCGTAGAAGCGGAAGATTCCGCCTGTCTGCGTGCGGCGCTGGATGCCGGGCAACCGGTCGATCTGCCGCGTGTCGGGCTGTTTGCTGAAGGTGTGGCGGTGAAGCGCATTGGCGATGAAACGTTCCGCCTGTGCCGGGAATATCTGGATGACGTGATTACCGTCGACAGCGATGCCATCTGTGCGGCAGTGAAAGATCTGTTTGAGGATGTCCGAGCAATTGCTGAACCGTCCGGCGCGCTGGCGTTGGCGGGGATGAAGAAATACATCCAGCAGCATCAAATTCAGGGTGAACGTCTGGCGCATATTCTGTCCGGTGCGAACGTCAACTTCCACGGGTTACGCTACGTTTCTGAGCGCTGCGAGCTGGGTGAACAGCGCGAAGCCTTGCTGGCCGTGACGATCCCAGAGAAACAGGGCAGCTTCCTGAAGTTTTGCCAACTGCTGGGCGGCCGTTCCGTTACCGAATTCAACTATCGCTATGCGGATGCCAAAGATGCCTGCATTTTTGTCGGTGTGCGTCTGACGCGTGGCTATGCGGAGCGGCAGGAGATTATCGCTGAGCTGTCCGCAGACGGTTATGAAGTGGTGGATTTGTCCGATGATGAAATGGCGAAGCTGCACGTTCGCTATATGGTCGGCGGACGCCCTTCCAAACCGCTCCAGGAACGGTTGTACAGCTTTGAGTTCCCAGAGTCACCGGGCGCATTACTGAAATTCCTGCATACGCTGGGGGCGCACTGGAATATTTCACTGTTCCATTACCGCAGCCACGGCACGGATTTTGGCCGCGTGCTGGCCGCGTTCGAGTTGGATGCTGGCGATCGGGAATTCGAGCAGCACCTACAGGCGCTCGGCTATGAATGCCACGATGAAACCAATAACCCCGCGTTCCGTTTCTTTTTAGCGGGTTAAGTTAGCGGTTAAACGTTGAGTGTTCCCTTAACGCCGCCGATGGTGTTTCACCGTCGGCGGCGTTATCTTTATGTCATCTGATAGCAACAGGGATGGCATTTCTTTATGGCAACGCAGTTCACGGGTTTTTCTCAAGCGGGTTTAACGTTTCTTCAGCAGGTGCGTCAGTACAACGATAAAGCGTGGTTTGACGAGCACCGTGCGGTTTACGATGAGCAGTTGGTTGCGCCGTTCCGCACGCTGGTGGATGAACTCAGTCTGACCATGTTGCAGATTGATGATCACTTTGAAACACGTCCTGCCATCGGCAAAACGCTCTCCCGTATTCACCGCGATACGCGCTTTTCTCACGATAAATCACGCTATCGCAGCCATATGTGGCTCACTTTCAAACGTACTCGCAAAGACTGGACGGACGCGCCGGTGTATTTCTTTGAAATCACGCCGGATACCTGGCGTTACGGGCTGGGCTATTACAGCGCGACGCGGAATACGATGGACCTGTTCCGTCAGACGCTGCGTGGTAATCCGTCGCAGTTTCTTGAAGTAGCGAGCTGTCTGGGAAAGACCTTCACGCTGGAAGGCGAAAGCTACAAACGCCCGCTGATTAAAGAGCAGGAGCCGGAACTGGCTGACTGGTATAACCGTAAGTCGTTTGCTGCGATATCTACCCGACAGGATATGGATGCGCTGTTTTCCGGCGATCTGGTGACGGTCCTGTCACAGGGTTTTACCCAGCTTGAACCGCTCTATCATTACCTGATGAACGTCGAAACCATGAAGAAGGCCGCGCAGGAAACGGAGTCCGATACGCGGACATTTTCGGCGGATAAGTGGTTTGAACGCTAGAGCCAGAGTGAGCCAATGCTACGGCGTTTTCTGCGGCTCCAGTGGCGTTTTATCGCGCTCCAGCAAATAGTTAAACAGGTAACCTTCTTCCCGATTGCTGCCGAAGGTGGCGATTTGCAGATGATCATCGTCAATGCAGGTGAGCAGTATTTTCACCTGCTGACCGAAGCTGCTTTCGCCTTTGCCAATGGCTTGCGTATCGCTCATCTGACGGGCGGTGAAGTCTGAATCATCCAGCTTGTTACCGTAGCGGAATGCAATCGATGCGCCGCCTTCAATCTTGCCGCGCTGGTTGGTCATGGTCAGGCTGACGGCGTGGTAGGGCGCTTTCTGATCGTACATTTCCCGAAAATAATCCCCCAGATCGCGATATTCCTCGGCGGAAAGCCCTGACATCACATACTCATAGCTGAATGAACCGTGGAAACAAGCGGTGCTTTTCACGGGCGTAATCGGCGAAGGGAGTGCGTGCTGCGCGATGTCATTCAGATAGTGCAGCCGGTTTAACTGCTGCTGGTAGCGTTGTCGCAGGCAGTCTTCGTCTTTGCACTGGTCGCGCGTGGTAAGCCAGCCGCGCTGAAATTGGTTGAGCGTTTTTTCCCACGGCGCGCTGTTGTCGTACGCCGTCAGGAACGTACGGGAGGTCTTCCACGCTTGTGCCAGTTCTTCATCTAGTTGCCCAAGCAGCGGGCTGGCGCAAATCAGCTTTTCCTGCACCGAGTCGGCTTTGTTGCAGGAGAAACTGGCGGCTTGCGCATGGTGGCTGAAGGCGGCGAACGCCACCCCTGCGGCGATGAGGGTAGTGAAGGCTATCTTCATGGTGTGTCCTGTAATATGTCCCAAAAGGCGGCAATCAGCGGTTCGCTAAGCCGTTTTTTCTGTACGCACACACCCAGCTCAAGCGGCTCCATTACCTGCTCGACAAAGACAGAGACGCGGTTGCGTACCGGTTCCGGGCTGTTCTCCAGTACGACGTTGGGAATCAGCGCGATACCACAGCCCAGCGCGACCATCGATACCATCGCTTCATGCCCGGAGATGGTGGCGTAAATCTGTGGGTTAGTGATGTGGTTGCGTCGGAACCACAGATCGATGCGCTTACGCACCGGGCCGTGTTCCGGCAGGATAAACGGAATCTGCGACCAGTCTGGGTCTGCCTGCCGCACCAGCGACTGCACGGGGCAGGGAAGTGCCGGGATAATCAATGCCAGAGGCAGTTTATCGAGCGGCATGAAGTCAACGCTGGCTGGGAGCGCTTCCGGGCGTCCCGCAATCCCCAAATCCCCATCGTTCGACTGAATTTTCTCCACGGCATCGGCGGCGTCGCCCGTCGTCAGTTTAATTTCTACCAGCGGGTGCAGCGCCCGAAAGCGATCCAGAATCGGCGGCAGGTGGCTGTAGGCGGCGGTGACGGAACAGAAGATCCGCAGCTCGCCGCTTAGCGACGGCCCATGCTGGTCTATCGTGTGGCGCAGTTGCTGATATTGCAGCAACGTTTGCTGGGCGAACTGCTTCAGGTGATCTCCGGCATCGGTAAGCTGCACGGTACGGTTATCGCGCAGAAACAGCGTCTGCCCTAAATCCTCTTCCAGCCGCTGAATTTGCCGTGACAGCGTGGACGGGCTGATGTGCATCGCCTTGGCGGTACGGCCAAAGTGCCGACTTTCCGCGAGGTGCAGGAATAATTTGAGATCACGTAAATCCATGCGATACAGGCCCCGTTTTTTATCTTGCAGATAGTGCAATGTGACGTTGTTAATATATCAATTTAAGCAACGCAATTCCTGTCATATGATGGGGTCATAGTGAATTCCCATCTGGTGGGAATCCTTTCTCGAATAACAGACAAACAAAACCGTATACGGAGCACGACATGGCTAACTATTTCAACACATTAAACCTGCGTCAGCAGCTGGATCAATTGGGCAAGTGCCGCTTCATGGGGCGTGATGAATTTGCCGATGAGGCGAGCTACCTGAAAGGGAAAAAAGTGGTGATCGTCGGCTGTGGTGCTCAGGGTCTGAACCAGGGTCTGAACATGCGCGATTCTGGTCTGGATATCGCTTACGCCCTGCGTGCTGAAGCGATCGCTGAAAAACGAGCATCATGGCGCAAAGCGACCGAAAACGGCTTCACCGTTGGTACCTACGAAGATCTGATTCCACAGGCTGACCTGGTGGTTAACCTGACGCCGGACAAGCAGCACTCAGCAGTCGTTCAGGCAGTACAACCGCTGATGAAACAGGGCGCTGCGCTGGGCTACTCTCACGGCTTCAACATCGTTGAAGTGGGTGAGCAAATCCGTAAAGACATCACCGTCGTGATGGTGGCTCCGAAGTGCCCGGGTACGGAAGTACGTGAAGAATACAAACGTGGCTTCGGCGTACCAACGCTGATCGCGGTTCACCCGGAAAACGATCCGAAAGGCGAAGGCATGGCCATCGCTAAAGCGTGGGCTGCGGCCACCGGTGGTCACCGTGCTGGCGTTCTGCAATCTTCTTTCGTTGCGGAAGTGAAATCTGACCTGATGGGTGAGCAGACCATTCTGTGCGGTATGTTGCAGGCGGGTTCTCTGCTGAGCTTCGACAAACTGGTTGCTGAAGGCACCGATCCGGCTTATGCAGAAAAACTGATTCAGTTCGGCTGGGAAACCATCACCGAAGCGCTGAAGCAGGGTGGGATTACGTTGATGATGGATCGCCTGTCCAACCCAGCCAAACTGCGTGCTTACGCGCTGTCTGAGCAGTTGAAAGGCATCATGGCACCGCTGTTCCAGAAACACATGGATGACATCATCTCCGGTGAATTCTCCAGCGGCATGATGGCTGACTGGGCGAACGATGACGTGAAACTGCTGACCTGGCGTGAAGAGACCGGTAAAACGGCATTCGAAAACGCACCGCAGTTCGACGGTAAAATCGCTGAACAAGAATACTTTGATAACGGTGTGCTGATGGTTGCGATGGTGAAAGCGGGCGTTGAGCTGGCGTTTGAAACCATGGTGAGCTCTGGCATCATCGAAGAATCGGCTTACTACGAATCACTGCATGAGCTGCCGCTGATCGCCAACACCATTGCGCGTAAGCGTCTGTATGAAATGAACGTGGTTATCTCTGATACCGCTGAATACGGTAACTACCTGTTTGCTAACGCTGCCGTTCCATTGCTGAAAGATGCGTTCATGGCCTCTCTGCAGCCGGGCGATCTGGGCAAAGCGGTAGCGGGCACCGAAGTGGACAACGCGCAGCTGCGTGATGTGAACGAAGCGATCCGTAACCACCCAATCGAAACCGTAGGCCACACGCTGCGCGGTTACATGAAAGACATGAAGCGTATCGCTGTTGCGGGTTAATTTCCGTCAGTGATCGAAATAGAAGAGGGCACAGCATTGGCTGTGCCCTCTTTTTTATCTGTAGTTACCCTTTATCTTGCGTTATTTACGTCGTGTACCGTCGGTATGTCGCGTGAGGCAAGCGCCAGCGCCGTGGTTAATTCTGCTGTTGTCATACGAACACAATAAGACGGCATTCCCCTTTCAAAACGCCATCCTTCAGACAATTTTCCCGCATCGACAACATCAAATCCGAATGCATCATAGAGTCCAGCCACAATGGTTTTTCCTTGCTCATCATCACCTGCAAGCGGTAGCGCCCGGCGATGGGCTGAGCCTGTCGGGAGCCCATCGCTTTCAAGCTGTGTCATAGGGATTGCATTGAACGCTTTGGTGATCCTGGCGCCTGGTAAATAACGCGCCAGTAGCTCGCTGGTAGTGGTACTGCGTGTATCCAGTGCGGTGACCTTACCATCTCGCTCGGTATAGTAATTGACGGTATCGATGACGGATTTTCCCCGTAAAACCTGTTCAGGGAGCTTATCGATGGCGGTAAAGGGAACGGCGATAACCACAATGTCACCAAATTGCGCGGCTTGAGTGGCGGTTCCGATGTCGCAACCGATCATCGGACGGAGGCTGAAAAGTGATTGGGGATCGCGTGAGTTACTGAGCATGACCTGATGGCCGTTCTGGAGCGCTAATTTAGCGATCGCTCGTCCAACAAAGCCTGCACCAATAATGCCGATATTCATCTTCTTCTCCTTAATGCTTTTGAGAAAGGAATCTTAATTGCCTACAATTTGAAGATAAATTGTGATTTTAAAAGCAAACAAACAACAAATATGAGCGAATTATGGACCGACTGACCAGTATGAGTGTCTTTGTTAAAGCATCGGAGTTAGGGTCTTTTGCCGCCGCCGCAGAAGCGTTAGGCATATCTCCACAGATGGTGGCGAAGCAGGTGGCATGGCTTGAAACGAGGCTTGGCGTTCGGTTGCTGAATCGTACGACGCGGAAGCAAAGCCTGACGGATATTGGTTTGCGTTATTATGAGCGCTGCAAGGTTGTTCTTGCCGAGGCAGAGGACGCTGACGCAGTCGCCCGCGAAATGCAGGTGACACCTTCGGGAATGATTCAGGTTAACGCGCCGGTTACCTGGGGATCGCATCTACTTGCGCCGTTTATCACGCACTATCTCGCACGCTATCCTGACACGCAAATTGCGCTAACGCTGAATGATCGTCTGGTCGACCCGATAGAAGAGGGGTTTGAAGTCATCATTCGTATCGGTGAATTAGCGGATAGTTCGATGGTGGCTTGGCCGCTTCAGTCTTACTCGTTGATTGCCTGTGCATCACCTGACTATCTGGCGCGTGAAGGCGTGCCAGATACGCCAGCAAGCCTCGCACGTCACGCGTGCCTTATTTATGGCCTACGCACCGCCGCGACGTCTTGCCGATGGGTATTCCAAAAAGACGGTAAGTCCGAAGAAATCAGGCCACAGGGTAGGCTTTTTGCTAATGACTGGAACGCGCTGCTGCATGCAGCGATAGAGGGGTATGGTATTACGCTGGGGCCGGAGGTCGTGCTACGTAAGGAAATTGACCGCGGACGACTGGTGCAGGTGCTATCTGACTATAACGGCCCTGCCCGCCCGGTTCATGTTATGGTCCCGATGGGACGGCGTTCTGCCGTTAAAATTAAAACCTTCGTCGATGCAGTCAGAGCAACTTTCGGGTAAAGATAAGCCCGTGGCACAGCGAACGATGCCACGGGCGTGATGGCTAAACGGACTTGTATTCCGCTTCCGCCTGATTGAAACGATCGGTAATCGCTTTTGATGGCGCTTTACCCAGCAGGCTGACGATGAAAATAGTCAGGCTGTTGAAGATGAAACCGGGGATGATTTCATACAGACCCAGCCAGGCGTACTGTTTCCAGATCAGAACGGTTGCCGCACCCACGATCATACCGAGCAGTGCGCCGTTGCGCGTCATTCGCGGCCACAGCAGAGAAATCAAAATCACCGGCCCGAATGCGGCACCAAAGCCTGCCCAGGCATAGCTCACCAGACCCAGGACCCGGTTTTCAGGGTTGATAGAGAGCGCGATAGCGATGATAGCCACGAGCAGCACCATGGCGCGGCCCACCCATACCAACTCTTTCTGACTGGCATTCTTGCGCAGGAATGGCTTGTATAAATCTTCGGTGATGGCGCTGGAACACACCAGCAGTTGGCAGCTCAGCGTACTCATCACGGCAGCCAGAATCGCAGACAGCAGCACACCGGCAATCCACGGGTTGAACAGCAGCATGGACAGCTCGATAAAGACACGCTCGCTGTTTTGCGCCACGTTGCCTGCCTGATCCGGGTTATTGTTAAAGTAGGCGATGCCGAAGAAGCCCACCGTCACGGCACCAGCCAGACAGAGAATCATCCAGGTCATACTGATGCGGCGTGCGCTGTGAATCGTGTGATGTGAATCCGCAGCCATAAAGCGGGCCAGAATGTGCGGCTGGCCGAAATAGCCCAGACCCCAGCCCATCAGCGAGATAATGGCGACAAAATTCAGCCCTTTGAACATATCCAGATTGGCCGGATTTTTCGCTTCAATCACCATCAGCGAGCTGTCGATTCCCCCAAGTGACAGGATGACCATCACCGGCGTCAGAATCAGGGCGAAAATCATCAGGCTGGCCTGGACGGTGTCCGTCCAGCTTACTGCCAGAAAACCACCGATAAAGGTATAGGCGATGGTGGCCGCTGCACCTGCCCATAATGCGGTGCCGTAGCTCATGCCAAAGGTGCTTTCAAACAGACGCGCCCCCGCAACCACGCCGGATGCACAATAGATAGTGAAGAAAATCAGGATGACTAACGCGGAGATCACGCGCAGTAATTTACTGTTATCTTCAAAACGGTGGGTGAAATAGTCAGGCAGGGTGAGCGCGTTGTGGTTGATTTCGGTGTGTACGCGCAGGCGTCCGGCGACCCATTTCCAGTTCAGGTATGCGCCTAACGTCAGGCCGATCGCGATCCAGCTTTCAGAAATACCGGAAATGAAAATGGCACCCGGTAACCCCATCAGCAGCCAGCCGCTCATATCGGAAGCGCCTGCCGACAGCGCGGTGACCACGCTACCCATCCGGCGTCCGCCCAGAATGTAATCGCCAAAGTTATTGGTGGCGCGGTAGGCAAACAGGCCGATGAGGACCATCCCGAAAATATACACCAGAAACGTCACCAGCATGGGTGTGCTTATTGTCATTCAACTCTCCACATTCTTTTTCGTGCCGCTGTCGCGACGACGCTGTGTTTTATAGTAATCACTCAGGCCGGAACGAGGTCTGACGGTGATGATGGGCTGCAACCGATCCATTTGTTAACAAGGTTGCACAAAGTTGCAACATGGTTGATATTGACGTTATCCCGATGTGCATCTTCTCATGACAGGAGTGGACTCTATGGGCTCTACCACGATGGGTGTAAAACTCGATGAGGAAACGCGCGAACGTATCAAGGCGGCAGCACAGCGTATTGATCGTACACCGCACTGGCTGATCAAACAGGCTATTTTCCATTACCTCGAACGCCTCGAAAGCGGCCTCGACACTCCTGAAACACCGCAATGGGCGAACGTCAGCCACATTGAAGCGGAAGAGATTATGCCGCAATCTCAGGAAGAAGAAACCCACCTACCCTTTCTTGATTTCGCCGAGCAGGTTCTTCCTCAGTCCGTTATCCGCGCCGCCATTACTTCTGTTTACCGCCGTCCCGAAAGCGAACTGGTACCTATCTTGCTCGAACAGGCAAGACTTACCGATGAAATGTCGCAGTTAACGCAGAAACTAGCTTATCAACTGGCAGAGAAATTACGCGGTCAGAAAGCCGGAAATGGGCGTGCGGGCATTGTGCAAGGGCTGCTACAGGAATTCTCACTTTCTTCTCAGGAAGGGGTTGCGCTGATGTGCTTAGCCGAAGCGCTGTTGCGTATTCCTGATAAATCCACGCGCGATGCGCTGATCCGCGACAAGATCAGTCGGGGAAATTGGCAGGCGCATCTTGGTCACAGTCCGTCACTCTTTGTGAATGCTGCAACCTGGGGGCTGCTGTTTACCGGAAAGCTGGTGGCGACGCACAACGAAGTGAACCTCTCGAATTCACTGAACCGCATCATCGGGAGAAGCGGTGAACCGCTTGTTCGCAAAGGTGTCGATATGGCTATGCGGCTGATGGGGGAACAGTTTGTCACTGGGGAAACTATCGGCGAAGCGCTGGCGAATGCCCGCGAACGGGAGAATAACGGCTTCCGTTACTCTTACGACATGTTAGGTGAAGCCGCGCTGACGGAACACGATGCTGCCGCGTATCTGGCGGCCTATCAACAGGCGATTCATGCTATCGGCAAAGCCTCGAACGGGCGCGGGATTTATGAGGGGCCGGGCATCTCCATCAAGCTGTCGGCGCTGCATCCCCGCTATAGCCGGTCGCAGTATGATCGTGTGATGGAGGAACTTTATCCGCGTTTGTTGATGCTGACGCTGCTGGCGCGTCAGTACGATATTGGGATCAATATTGACGCGGAGGAAGCCGATCGACTGGAGATCTCGCTCGATCTGCTGGAAAAACTCTGCATGGAGCCACAGTTGGTGGGGTGGAACGGCGTTGGGTTTGTCATTCAGGCTTATCAGAAACGCTGCCCGTATGTGATTGATGCATTGATTGAGCTGGCACAGCGCAGCCGTCGGCGGCTGATGGTTCGTCTGGTGAAAGGGGCGTACTGGGACAGTGAAATCAAGCGCGCACAGGTTGACGGGCTGGAAGGCTACCCGGTCTACACGCGTAAGGTCTATACCGATGTGTCGTATCTGGCGTGCGCTCGGAAGCTGCTGGCCGTACCGAATCTGATTTACCCGCAGTTTGCCACGCACAACGCGCAGACGGTAAGTGCGATCTACCACATGGCGGGCAACAATTATTATCCTGGGCAGTATGAATTCCAGTGCCTGCACGGCATGGGTGAACCGCTCTACGATCAGGTGGTGGGCGCGGTTGCTGACGGCAAGCTGAACCGTCCGTGTCGTATTTATGCTCCGGTCGGAACTCATGAAACGCTGTTGGCTTATCTGGTACGACGCCTGCTGGAAAACGGCGCGAATACCTCGTTTGTTAATCGCATTGCGGATACCTCAATGGCGCTGGAAACGCTGATTGCCGATCCGATTCGTGGCGTAGAGGCGCTGGCAAAAGTGGAATGGAGCATGGGCGTATCGCATCCCAAGATTCCTCTGCCACGTCAGCTATATGGACGGGAACGGCAAAATTCGAGCGGACTGGATCTTTCGAACGAGCACCGGCTGGCTTCGCTCTCCAGCGCGTTGCTGAATCATGCGCCACAGCTGTGGTATGCCGCGCCAATGATTGAGGGGGAAAGCGAGGCGAGTGAAGAAAACCCTGTCGTAAATCCCGCGGATGTACACGATGTGGTGGGCTACGTTCTCGATGCCTCGGTGGCGGATGTTGAGCTGGCGGTAGATGCCGCAGTACATGCGGGCACCATTTGGTTTGCTACACCTCCCGCAGAGCGTGCCGCGATATTGAATCAGGCCGCCTCGCTGATGGAAGGGCAGTTGCAAAGTCTGCTGGGACTGCTGGTGCGGGAAGCGGGTAAATCCTTCAGTAACGCGATTGCTGAAGTGCGCGAAGCGGTGGACTTCTTGCGCTATTACGCGGGGCAGGTTCGGGATTCATTCACCAATGATAGCCATCGTCCGCTGGGGCCAGTGGTTTGCATCAGCCCGTGGAATTTCCCGCTGGCGATCTTCACCGGTCAAATTTCTGCCGCACTGGCGGCAGGAAACAGCGTGCTGGCGAAACCGGCTGAACAGACGCCGCTGGTTGCGGCACAGGCAGTGCGTATTTTACATGAGGCGGGCATTCCTCAGGGGGTGCTGCAACTGCTGCCTGGACAGGGAGAAACGATTGGTGCCGCGTTGGTCAGCGATGAACGGGTACGCGGCGTGGTGTTTACCGGATCGACGGCCGTTGCCAAAACCCTGCAACGCAGCATCGCGGGCAGGCTCGATCCGCAGGGGCGTTTGACGCCGCTGATTGCCGAAACGGGTGGCCTGAATGCGATGATTGTCGATTCGTCTGCGCTGACGGAGCAGGTGGTGAATGATGTTATCGCCTCTGCGTTCGACAGCGCCGGACAGCGTTGCTCGGCGCTGCGTCTGCTGTGCCTGCAAGAGGATATTGCGGATCGTACTCTGGCTATGCTGCGTGGCGCGATGGCCGAGTGTCGAATGGGGAATCCTGAGCGGCTATCGACCGACATCGGCCCGCTGATTGACGCGGAAGCGAAAGAGAACGTGGAAGTGCATATCCAGACGATGCGGGCGAAAGGCCATTCGGTATTTCAGGCAGCGTATCCGCAGGATGAGGAGACGTGGCGGCATGGGACGTTTGTGAAACCGACTCTGATCGAACTGGGCAAGATAGACGAGCTGAAAAAAGAAGTTTTTGGTCCAGTTTTACACGTAGTTCGCTATCAAAGCCAGCAGTTGGATGCAGTGATTGAGCAGATCAACGCGGCGGGATACGGTCTGACGCTGGGTGTACATACCCGCATTGATGAAACTATCCTGCGTGTGACGAGCAAGGCGAAGGTGGGTAATCAATATGTGAACCGCAATATGGTCGGTGCCGTTGTCGGTGTTCAGCCGTTTGGCGGGGAAGGCTTATCAGGAACCGGACCAAAGGCGGGCGGGCCGCTTTATCTGTACCGTTTGCTGACACATCGTCCGGACGACGCGTTTGCGGCAGAATTTGCACAGCAGAACCGTGAGCAGGCGCTGGATGTGTCTGCCCGATCGTCGCTGCTGGCGGGGCTACAGGCGCTGGAAGACTGGGCGATTGCTGGGGAGCGTCGCGTGCTAGCGACGTTATGCCAGCGCTATAGAGAATATAGCGTCAGCGGGACAACGCGACAGCTGCCTGGCCCGACAGGGGAAAGTAATTCCTACACGCTGTTGCCGCGTGAGCGGATTCTGTGTCTGGCGGATAATGAGGACGATCGCTTGATTCAGACGGCGGCAGTGCTGGCAACGGGCGGGGAGTTGCTGTGGCTGGAAGGCGAGCAGGAGAAAACGCTTTATGGCCGTTTACCCGCCGGCGTGCAGTCGTATATTCAGCTCACGCCTGACTGGCAGCGGCACGAGGTGTCTTTTCATGGCGTCATTTATCATGGGGACGCCGATCGGTTACGGCAACTGAGTGAGGCGCTTGCAGAGCGCGATGGCCCGATTATCCAGCCGTTAGGCTATGCGCAGGGCGATACCCACGTTCAGTTGGAGCGTCTGTTGACCGAACGTTCTCTGAGTATCAATACCGCCGCCGCGGGCGGCAATGCCAGCTTGATGACGATAGGTTAATAAGGCATTTAATAGAAAAACGCGCCAAACCAGAAGGTCGGCGCGTTTTTCATGTTCGGGGCGTCGGCGTGGCGACTTCATTGCGATACAACTTAATGGCGGTAAAGCACCTTGATTACGTGGTAACCAAACTGGGTTTTCACCGGACCAAACGGTTTCAGCAATTCGCAGGAAAACACCGCCTTATCGAAAGCTGGCACCATGTCGCCTTTACGAAATTCACCTAAATCGCCGCCGTTGCGTTTTGACGGGCAGGTCGAGTGCTTCTGTGCCAGTTTCTGGAAGTCTGCACCTTTTTCCAGCTGCGCAAGAATGTCATTAGCTTCCTGCTCAGTGTCTACCAGGATGTGTAGGGCTGCTGCGGTATTTGCCATGTTATTACCTTTTTTGCAAAAGAGATTCCGGCGCGCAATGTAACATTTGCAACGCAAGATGTGGACTGCGATGTGCTTTCCTTAATAACAAATCCCCAGTCAAGATCGATACATCTTTCTGCTACAATCGCCTTCCGTTTTATGAGTGAGCAAGATCGTTATGCGCTTAAACCCCAGCCAACAACACGCTGTCGAATTCGTCACCGGACCTTGTCTGGTGCTGGCGGGCGCAGGTTCAGGCAAGACCCGCGTTATCACCAACAAAATCGCGCACCTTATCCGCCAGTGTGGCTATCAGGCTAAGCACATTGCCGCCGTGACGTTTACCAACAAAGCGGCACGAGAGATGAAGGAGCGCGTGTCGCAAACGCTGGGGCGTAAAGAAACGCGTGGGTTGATGATCGCGACTTTCCATACGCTGGGGTTGGAGATCATCAAACGTGAGTACGTCGCGTTGGGCATGAAATCCAACTTCTCCCTGTTTGACGATCAGGACCAGATGGCGCTGCTGAAAGAGCTGACGGAACAGTGGCTGGAAAACGATAAGGTTCTGCTGCAACAGCTGATCTCGACGATCTCAAACTGGAAAAACGATCTGATCGATCCTGCCGGTGCGGCAGCAACCGCCCGTTCCGAACGCGACAGGCTGTTTGTGCATTGCTACTCGCTCTATCACGACCACTTACGTGCCTGTAACGTACTGGACTTCGACGATCTGATTTTGCTGCCCACGCTGCTGCTGAAGCAGAACGTGGAGGTACGTGAACGCTGGCAGAATCGCTTACGCTACCTGTTGGTGGATGAATATCAGGACACCAACACCAGCCAGTATGAGCTGGTTAAGCTGCTGGTTGGCACCCGCGCGCGTTTTACCGTCGTAGGCGATGACGATCAGTCAATTTACTCCTGGCGCGGCGCACGACCGCAGAATCTGGTGCTGCTACAGCAGGATTTCCCCGCGCTTGACGTGATCAAGCTGGAACAAAACTACCGCTCGTCCGGCCGCATTCTGAAAGCCGCCAATATTCTCATCGCCAATAACCCGCACGTTTTTGAAAAGCGTCTGTTCTCGGAGCTGGGTTACGGTGATGAACTCAAGGTCATTACTGCCAACAATGAAGATCACGAAGCGGAGCGGGTCGTTGGTGAGCTGATTGCCCATCACTTTATTAAAAAGACCCAGTACGGCGACTATGCCATTTTGTATCGTGGCAACCATCAATCGCGTCTGTTTGAAAAGATGCTGATGCAGAACCGTATTCCGTATCGTATTTCCGGCGGCACGTCGTTTTTCTCCCGACCTGAAATCAAAGATTTACTGGCTTATCTGCGCGTACTGACCAACCCGGACGATGACAGCGCGTTCTTACGCATTGTGAACACGCCCAAGCGTGAGATTGGCCCGGCGACGATGAAGAAACTGGGCGAGTGGGCAGGGCAGCGCAATAAAGGTCTGTTCAGCGCGAGTTTTGATCTTGGGCTGAGCCAGACGCTGACCGGTCGTGGGCTGGAGTCCCTGCAACGGTTTACCCAGTGGCTGGCGGAAATCGCCCGTCTGGCAGAGCGTGAACCAGTCGCCGCCGTGCGAGATCTGATTCATGGGTTGGACTACGAAAGCTGGCTGTATGAAACCTCGCCGAGCCCAAAAGCCGCAGAAATGCGGATGAAGAACGTCAATCAGCTATTCAGCTGGATGACGGAAATGCTGGAAGGGTCCGATCTGGATGAGCCGATGACGCTGACGCAGGTCGTAACACGTTTCACGCTGCGGGACATGATGGAACGGGGAGAGAGTGAAGAGGAATTGGATCAGGTTCAGCTAATGACGCTACATGCGTCCAAAGGCTTGGAATTCCCGTACGTCTTTTTAGTTGGGATGGAAGAAGGTCTGTTGCCGCACCAGAGCAGCATTGATGAAGATAACGTCGACGAAGAGCGTCGTCTGGCATACGTGGGGATTACGCGTGCTCAGCGCGAACTGTTCTTCACATTGTGCAAAGAACGCCGCCAGTATGGCGAGTTGGTGCGCCCCGAACCGAGCCGTTTCCTGCTTGAACTGCCGCAAGATGATGTGGTGTGGGAAACGGAAAGAAAAGTGGTGAGCGCACAAGAGCGTATGCAGAAAGGTCAGACGAACGTCGCTAATATTCGGGCGATGTTGGCAAAAGCAAAAGGGGAGTAGTTCTCTCCCCTATATGCTCGTTAAGCTGGGGTTTCTTCCAGCATCAGCGGCCAGTGTACGTAGCTCTGCCAGCGGCTTTCCTGTTCCAGCATTTCTGCCCGTAACGGGTGCTGAGCCAGCCAGCCGGCAGGCAGAATCAAGCGTAACGTTTCACCTTCTACGCGTAAACGTACGGCTGGCAGCGTGTCATCGCGGCGGCGGCTGGCAAAAATAATCGCCAGACGAAGCAGGCGGCACAGGCGCTGTGCCTGATTGACCGGCAGCGCATTTTGCTGACTGAGCGGCATTAAATCGACAGGGTTAACCTGGTTTTGCAGGAGTGTCGCTAACAGCTTTTTCTGGGCGGGCGTAAAGCCTGGGAGATCGCTATGGCGAATCAAATAGGCTGCATGCTGGGGAGACTGGCGAAAATCAATACTCAAACCGATTTCGTGCACCAGGCAGGCGCTGCGCAGTAACTCGCGACATCGGCTATCTAACTGCCAGTCACGGGCAACCTGTTGCAGAAAGTTGTCTGCCAACGCACTGACGCGTTTAGCCTGTTCGGTATCCAGCAGATAACGGCGTTGCAGCGTTGCTAACGTGCGGTGACGAATATCCTGATCGACAGGCAGATCCAGCATGCCATAGACCAGTCCTTCACGCAGCGCGCCTCCGGCCAGCGTCATCGTTTTGATGTCTAACTCCTGGAAGATCGCCAGTAGAATGGCTAATCCGCTGGGGAAAACCAGCGCGCGTTCCAGCGTCAGGCCATCAATTTCCAATTCTTCCAGCTTATCGCATTGAATCGCATGCTCTTTAAGCTGTCTGAGCTTCGGCAGAGTAATGTATTCATCCATTCCCTGCGCGACCATAATTTCCTGTAGCGCCTGGACTGTGCCGGAAGCACCAACGCAGATTTGCCAGCCCTGCTCACGCAGAGAGGCCGCGACAGGACGCAACATTTCACGCGCCGCTTGTTCAGCGCGCTCAAAATTACCGGCTTCCAGATTACGGTCACTGAAATAGCGATCTAGCCACGTTACGCATCCCATCGGGAGGCTGATCAACTGAGTTGTTTTTGCGCCGATTCCCGTTGCCAGTTCGGTACTGCCACCGCCAATATCCACGACCAGACGCGCATCTGGGCCGCCTGTCGTATGTGCCACACCTTGATAAATCAAGCGTGCTTCTTCTTCACCGCTGATAACCTGAATCGGCAAGCCCAGAATTTCCTGAGCCCGTTGCAGAAACTCGTCAGCGTTCGTTGCCAGTCGCAGGGTGGCTGTCGCGACGACACGCACCTGATCCTGTGGAATGTCCTGCAACCGTTCGGAGAACAGTTGTAGACACTGCCAGCCACGCTGCATCGCTTCCTGCGAGAGCCGATTCTGTTTATCCAGCCCTGCCGCAAGGCGGACTTTACGCTTTATTTTCGCCAGCGTCTGAATGCTGCCTGCGGTTTCCCGGGTGACCAGCATATGGAAGCTGTTCGAGCCGAGATCGATGGCAGCGTAAAGTGAAGAAGAGCTCAGCATCGACGGTTAGTCCGCTCGTTTACGGTTATTACGGGGCGCTCCGCTGCGGCGTGGCGCATTGTGTCGGCGCGGGCCATTGTTGGAACGCGGTGGACGTGTTAAACGCTTCGGCGCAGGTAAATCATTCATCAGCGCGTCACTGTTGTATTTGCTGACTGGGATACCGTGACCGATATAGGTTTCGATAGCCGGGAGATTCAGCGCGTACTCTTCACAGGCCAGACTGATAGAGAATCCGCTTTGTCCCGCACGGCCCGTACGGCCAATACGGTGAACGTAGTCTTCGCAGTCATCCGGCAGATCGTAGTTAAAAACGTGGGTCACAGAAGGAATATGCAAACCGCGTGCTGCAACGTCCGTTGCCACCAGAATATCCAGATTACCCTGGGTAAACTCTTCCAGAATACGCAGACGTTTTTTCTGTGCGACGTCGCCTGTCAGCAGCCCAACGCGATGACCATCGGCAGCCAGATGGCCCCAGATGTCTTCACAGCGATGCTTGGTATTCGCAAAAATAATGCAGCGGTCCGGCCACTCTTCTTCCAGCAGTGTCTGGAGCAGGCGCATTTTTTCTTCGTTGGATGGATAAAACAGTTCTTCTTTAATGCGGTGGCCGGTTTTCTGTTCCGGTTCAACTTCCACATACTCGGCGTTATTCATCTGTTCAAACGCGAGTTCACGCACCCGGTAGGAGAGCGTAGCGGAGAAGAGCATGTTCAGGCGCTGTGCCGCTGCGGGCATGCGGCGGAATAGCCAGCGAATGTCTTTGATGAAGCCGAGATCGTACATGCGATCTGCTTCGTCCAGCACGACGACCTGAATCGCGCCCAGATTGATGTGGTTCTGCTTGGCATAATCGATCAGACGACCGGTGGTGCCGATCAGAATATCAACGCCGCTTTCCAGCACTTTAAGCTGTTTGTCGTAGCCGTCGCCACCGTAGGCTAAACCTAATTTTAGCCCAGTTGCATGAGACAGCGCTTCTGCATCAGAGTGAATCTGGACAGCCAGTTCACGGGTTGGTGCCATAATTAAGGCACGTGGCTGATTGGTCTGACGCTCTGCATTTGCAGGGTGTGAAAGCAGATAATGGAAAGTAGACGCGAGAAAAGCCAGCGTCTTGCCGGTACCGGTTTGCGCCTGACCCGCAACATCACGCCCTGACAGAGCCAATGGCAGAGCTAACGCCTGAATAGGCGTACAGTTATGAAACCCTTTACTTTCAAGAGCTTCAATAACCTGCGGGTGCAGGGCGAAGTCGGAAAACTTCTGTTCAGTTAAGTGTGTTTTGCTCATAGTGTGGTAGAATATCAGCTAACTATTGCTTTACGAAAGCGTATCCGGTGAAATAAAGTCAAGCCGTTGTTGGTTAATGCTAAACCAACAAGGTAGAAATAATCCTGCGGAGTAAAATATGAGCGATAAAATAATTCACCTGACTGATGACAGCTTCGGCACGAAAGTATTGCAAGCTGAGGGCGCTATCTTGGTTGATTTCTGGGCTGAGTGGTGTGGTCCTTGCAAAATGATCGCTCCTATTCTGGATGAAATTGCTGAAGAGTTTGAAGGTAAACTGACGGTTACCAAGCTGAATATTGATGAAAATCCGGCTACTGCGCCGAAATATGGTATCCGTGGTATCCCTACTCTGCTGCTGTTTAAAAACGGCGAAGTCGCTGCGACGAAAGTCGGCGCACTGTCGAAAGGGCAATTGAAAGAGTTCCTGACGGCGAACCTGTAATTAGCTTGATACCTTAAAAAGGGTGTCGCCGGCGGGCGCAATTGGGCAATATGTAATTCTCATATTGACTGCTTGCCGCTCGTCGGGAAGCGTGTTAGATTCTTCATCACTGCATATCGTACTTGCCTATGTTTAAGCCCTTAGGCTTAAGCCTGAAAGTTAGAGTCTAAAGCATTATTCTGTGTCGAAATCGAAAAAATCGTTGTTTTACAAGGTAATTGTTCTACAAGACGATTGTTTCACAACACGTTTGTGATCCGATTTGGGCAGTCTGCTAGTTTTACAATAATTGGTTTTATGTGTCTTCGATCTCCTGCCGTTGATTTATGCGGATATCGTTTATGCGGATGTTGTTTTGCGCGGATTTAATGCGCTTCAGGTGTGAAACCAGACAGGAATCCGGTGGTTGAAGGCTGTTATAGAGGCACGGATGATCCTGCCATACCATTCACGTTATAGTTCGAGATTTACCCCGAGTTAAAGAACCCACCACTATGAATCTTACCGAATTAAAGAATACGCCAGTTTCTGAGTTAATTACTCTTGGCGAAAATATGGGACTGGAAAACCAGGCCCGCATGCGCAAACAGGATATTATCTTCGCTATTCTGAAACAGCATGCCAAAAGCGGCGAGGATATTTTCGGCGATGGTGTGCTGGAGATATTGCAGGATGGCTTCGGCTTTCTCCGCTCCGCAGACAGCTCCTACCTCGCAGGCCCCGATGATATCTACGTTTCTCCCAGCCAAATCCGCCGTTTTAACCTCCGCACTGGTGACACCATTTCTGGCAAGATTCGTCCGCCGAAAGAAGGTGAACGCTACTTTGCGCTGCTGAAAGTTAACGAAGTCAACTACGACAAACCTGAAAACGCCCGCAACAAGATCCTGTTCGAAAACTTAACGCCGCTGCACGCAAACTCTCGTCTGCGTATGGAGCGGGGTAATGGTTCGACAGAAGATCTGACGGCGCGTGTGCTGGATCTGGCTTCACCGATCGGCCGTGGTCAACGTGGTCTGATCGTTGCACCGCCAAAAGCGGGTAAAACCATGCTGCTGCAAAACATCGCACAGAGCATCGCTTACAATCATCCTGACTGTGTGCTGATGGTGTTGCTGATTGACGAACGTCCGGAAGAAGTTACCGAGATGCAGCGTCTGGTGAAAGGTGAAGTGGTGGCGTCAACGTTTGACGAGCCAGCTTCCCGTCACGTTCAGGTTGCCGAAATGGTGATCGAAAAAGCGAAGCGTCTGGTTGAGCATAAGAAAGACGTTATCATCCTACTGGACTCCATTACCCGTCTGGCACGTGCCTACAACACCGTGGTTCCGGCTTCGGGCAAAGTGTTGACTGGTGGTGTGGATGCTAACGCCCTGCATCGTCCGAAGCGTTTCTTCGGCGCGGCGCGTAATGTTGAGGAAGGCGGTAGCCTGACCATCATCGCCACCGCGTTGGTTGATACCGGTTCTAAGATGGACGAAGTGATTTACGAAGAATTTAAAGGTACAGGTAATATGGAACTGCACCTGGCGCGTAAAATCGCAGAAAAACGCGTGTTCCCGGCGATTGACTACAATCGTTCCGGTACGCGTAAAGAAGAACTGCTTACTACCTCTGAAGAATTGCAGAAGATGTGGATTCTACGCAAGATCATCCACCCAATGGGTGAGATCGACGCGATGGAATTCCTCATCAACAAGTTGGCGATGACGAAAACCAACGATGAATTCTTCGATATGATGAAACGTTCATAAATCCGGGCGTTCATCCATTACGGATAACTCGGGGAACGCCACGCTGGGTCGTGGCGTTTTTTTATCCCCTAATTGATCGGATGTGAAGGGGCTTTCTATCAGGAAGTCTCGGTTATCACTCAATTTGTACTGGCGATCAATGTAGGCGATAGGATATAAGGCGTAAACCGAGTCTATACTGAACAGCTACAGCGCAGCTGTTAACGGTGAACTTACTCACTATGAGTACCGAATTACTATTTATTTTCTTGTTTTCTCTGGGCTTTCTTTTTTTTGCTCGCAGCATTGCGGGTAAAATAGGGCTTGTCGATCGTCCCAACTACCGTAAACGCCATCGGGGTCTTGTACCTCTGGTTGGTGGTATCTCCGTGTATGCGGGTATCTGCTTTACCTACTTCATTACCGATCAATATATTCCCAACTTCCGTCTTTACCTGCTGTGCGCGGGTGTGCTGGTGTTTATCGGCATGCTGGACGATCGTTTTGATATCAGCGTGAAAATTCGTGCCGTTGTGCAGGCGTTTGTTGCCGTGGTGATGATGGCTTTCGCTGGCTTGACGATACATAACCTGGGATTCATCTTCGGTCCGTGGCAGATGGGGCTAGGGCCGTTTGGCTATCTGGTCACGTTGTTTGCGGTTTGGGCGGCAATTAATGCGTTCAATATGGTGGACGGGATCGATGGATTGCTCGGCGGGTTGTCCTGCGTCTCATTTGGGGCGATGGGCATTTTGCTGTACCTGAGCGGTCACACGAATCTGGCATTGTGGTGTTTCGCCATGATTGCGGCGACGTTGCCTTATATTCTGCTTAACCTCGGCATGTTTGGGCCACGCTACAAGGTGTTCATGGGCGATGCGGGTAGTACGATGATTGGCTTCACGGCGATCTGGCTCCTGATTCAAACAACGCAAGGCCCTCAGCATCCGATTAATCCAGTTACGGCACTGTGGATCATCGCTATCCCGCTGATCGATATGATCGCCATTATGTATCGGCGCTTGCGCAAAGGGATGAGCCCGTTCTCGCCTGACCGACAGCATATCCATCATTTAATGATGCGGGCTGGCTTCTCTTCCCGTCAGGCTTTTGTGCTGATTACGCTTGCTGCCGCCTTGTTGGCCGCGGTCGGCGTGTTGGGTGAATATTTCTTTTTTATACCCGAATGGTTTATGTTGGCATTATTCTTGCTTGCATTTCTACTGTATGGCTACTGCCTGAAACGAGCATGGCGGGTCGCCCGTTTTATCAAGCGAATCAAACGTCGTATGCGGCATTCTGATGAGCAAAAGCAGTCATCCTGACCAAATAATTTTGGGGAAGTAATGAAATCAGAGAACTTGTCTACCGGGAATGCGTTGATTGATAACGAACTGGATATCCGTGGGTTATTTCGCCTGTTGTGGCGTGAAAAGGTGTGGCCGATAGCAATCGGCCTGCTTTTTGCCGTTGTGGCACTAGGCTATTCCTATCTTGTTAAACAGGAGTGGAGCGCGACAGCGATTACCGACAAGCCGACGGTCAATATGCTAGGTGGGTATTATTCGCAGCAGCAATTCCTGCGTAACCTCGACGCCCGCTCTTTTTCTGCGCCTCAGCCCGAACAACCGTCTATTTCGGCTGATGCTTATGACGAGTTCATCATGCAATTAGCGGCTTACGATACCCGCCGCGATTTCTGGTTGCAGACTGACTATTATAAGCAGCGCCTGGAAGGCGATGAAAAAGCCGATGCGGCTCTGCTCGATGAATTGGTTAACAACATTCAGTTTACGCCGCGCGACGACGGGAAAAAGACTAATGATTCCGTGAAGCTGGTGGCAGAAACCTCTAAAGATTCCAACACGTTGCTTCGTCAGTATGTAGCTTTTGCCAGCCAACGTGCAGCCAGTCACCTGAATGAAGAAATTAAGGGTGCCTGGGCGGCCAGAACTATCTTCATGAAGTCGCAGATCAAGCGTCAGGAAGCGGTAGCAAAAGCGATTTACGATCGTGAAGTCCGCAGCGTTGAGCTGGCGCTGAAAATCGCTCAGCAGCAAGGTATTAGCCGCAGCCAGACGGATACGCCCGCAGATGAAATCCCCGCATCGGAAATGTTCCTGCTTGGCAGGCCGATGCTTCAAGCCCGACTGGAAACATTGCAGACCAGCGGCCCGCACTACGAACTGGATTACGATCAAAATCGCGCGATGTTGGCGACACTGAACGTTGGCCCAACGCTTGAGGACAGTTTCCAGACGTATCGTTATTTGCGTACGCCGGAAGAGCCGGTGAAGCGTGACAGCCCACGCCGGGCATTCCTGATGGTGATGTGGGGTGCGATTGGTGCGCTCGTCGGCGCGGGTGTTGCCTTGGCTCGCCGTCCGCGCTAACCAGCTTGCTGATTCGCGTCTGATGCTCAGCGAGCGTCTGCGTCTAACCTGATTAAAGAGATTCAATGTGAAAGTATTGACTGTTTTCGGCACCCGCCCGGAAGCCATAAAAATGGCACCGCTGGTTCATGCCCTGGCTCAGGATGGAGCCTTTGAATCGAGAATTTGCGTAACAGCCCAGCACCGGGAGATGCTGGATCAGGTGCTGCGTTTGTTCGATATTACGCCGGATTACGATCTGGATATTATGCGACCGGGGCAGGGGCTCAGTGAGATATCCTGCCGGATTTTATCAGGACTTGAACCCGTTATGGCGGAGTTCAAACCGGATTTGGTGTTGGTACACGGCGATACCACCACGACGTTGGCAACCAGTCTGGCGGCTTTTTATCAGCGTATTCCCGTCGGCCATGTAGAAGCGGGATTGCGTACTGGCAATTTGTATTCGCCCTGGCCGGAAGAGGCTAACCGCAAACTGACCGGACATTTGGCGATGTACCATTTTGCTCCGACGGAAAATTCCCGCCAAAATTTACTGCGTGAGCACCTGTCCGATCGACATATTTTTGTGACGGGTAATACGGTGATTGATGCGCTGTTCTGGGTGCGCGATCGTATTCTCGCGGACGCCGCGCTACGCCGCAGCCTTGACGAAAAATATGCCTTTTTAGACGACAACAAGAAGCTGATTCTGGTTACCGGACACCGCCGTGAAAGTTTTGGCGGCGGCTTCGAGCGCATTTGCAGCGGGCTGGCAGATATTGCCCGTCGACACCCTGAAGTGCAAATTGTGTATCCGGTTCACCTAAACCCTAATGTCAGTGAGCCGGTGAATCGCATCCTGAGCGGCATTGATAATGTGATGCTGATTGCGCCGCAGGACTATCTGCCTTTCGTGTATTTGATGAATCGCTCTTACATGATTTTGACCGACTCTGGCGGCATTCAGGAAGAAGCGCCGTCGTTAGGCAAGCCCGTATTGGTGATGCGTGATACGACAGAACGGCCGGAGGCAGTGGAAGCCGGTACGGTCAAGCTGGTAGGGACAGAAGTAACCAGTATTGTCGATGCGGTATCTATGCTGTTGACGGATGAAGAAGCGTATCAGGCAATGAGTCGCGCCCATAATCCCTATGGCGATGGACAAGCCTGTCAACGCATCGTTGATGCTTTAAAAAATCGCCAGGAGCGATTTTAAACGTCGCTTGCGACGATCCGAAGGGAGTCGGGCAGGGATAGCCCGACATAAAAAATCGCTAAGTGCATTTTTGGGCTGCGACGGCCCGACATAAAAATTATCAGGTGACACTATGAGCTTTACTACCATTTCCGTAATCGGTTTGGGCTACATCGGTTTACCCACCGCTGCGGCGTTTGCGTCGCGCCAGAAAAAAGTCATCGGTATTGATGTGAATAAACTGGCGGTCGAAACCATCAATCGCGGCGAAATCCATATCGTCGAGCCCGATCTGGATTCGTTGGTCAAAGTGGCAGTGGAAAATGGTTACCTCCAGGCGCTGACAAAGCCTGTGCCAGCCGACGCTTTCCTGATTGCCGTTCCTACCCCATTCAAAGGCGACCACGAACCCGATCTGGCTTATGTTCAGGCGGCTGCCGCGTCTATCGCGCCCGTTTTGAAGAAAGGCGATCTGGTGATTCTGGAATCGACATCCCCTGTAGGTGCAACTGAGCAAATGGCCGAGTGGCTGGCCGAGGCGCGAGCGGACTTGACGTTTCCGCAGCAGGTTGGGGAAACGGCGGATATCAATATAGCCTATTGTCCTGAACGCGTTCTGCCGGGGCAGGTCGTGGTCGAACTGATTAAAAACGATCGCGTCATTGGCGGCATGACCCCGGTGTGCTCCGCGCGTGCCAGTGAGTTATACAAAATCTTCCTCGAAGGTGAGTGTGTGATTACTAACTCCCGCACCGCCGAAATGTGCAAGCTGACGGAAAACAGCTTCCGCGACGTCAATATTGCTTTCGCCAATGAGCTCTCGCTGATTTGTGCCGAACAAAACATTAACGTATGGGAACTTATCCGATTGGCAAACCGCCATCCCCGCGTCAATATCCTGCAACCCGGCCCTGGCGTCGGCGGGCATTGCATTGCGGTCGACCCCTGGTTTATCGTGGCGCAGAATCCGCAGCAGGCCCGGTTGATTCATACCGCCAGACTGGTGAACGATGGCAAGCCGCTCTGGGTCGTGGATCGCGTTAAAGCGGCCGTGGCGGATTATCTGGCACAAACGGATAAACGCGCCAGCGAGGTCACGGTGGCCTGCTTTGGGCTAGCGTTCAAGCCCGACATTGACGATTTACGTGAAAGCCCAGCGGTAGGGATTACGTCCATGATTGCACAGTGGAATACCGGCGTGACGTTAGCCGTCGAACCGAATGTCAAACACCTGCCGTCCGTGTTGGCCGGACAGGTAAAACTGGTCGATACCAGCAGTGCATTAAAAGAAGCCGATGTGCTGGTAATGCTGGTCGACCACCGTCAGTTTAAAGCGGTTAGCCCAGAAGATGTGAAACAACAGTGGGTGATCGATACCAAAGGAGTATGGCGTTGAAACGTATTTTAATTACCGGCGGCGCAGGGTTTATTGGTTCAGCGTTGGTCAGATACATTTTGACTGAAACGCAGGACAGCGTCGTCGTTGTCGATAAGCTGACCTATGCAGGTAACCTGTCTTCGCTGGCACCCGTCGCTGATAGCTCACGCTTCGCGTTCGAGCAAGTTGATATCTGCGATCGTGCGGAATTGGACCGTGTCTTTACTGCTTACCAGCCCGCGCTGGTGATGCATTTGGCGGCAGAAAGTCACGTCGATCGCTCTATCGATGGCCCGGCGGCGTTTATCGAAACCAATATTGTCGGCACCTATACGATGCTGGAAGCCGCACGCCACTACTGGCAAAACCTGGCTGATGCGGACAAGCGCGCATTCCGTTTTCACCATATCTCTACCGATGAAGTGTTTGGTGACCTGCATGGGACGGACGATCTGTTTACAGAAACCACGCCTTATGCGCCAAGCAGCCCCTATTCCGCATCGAAAGCCTCCAGCGACCACCTTGTTCGCGCCTGGCTGCGCACCTATGGGTTCCCGACGGTTATCACTAACTGCTCGAATAACTACGGCCCTTACCATTTCCCAGAGAAGCTGATTCCGCTGGTGATCCTGAATGCGGTCGCGGGTAAACCGTTGCCGGTTTACGGTGACGGTGCGCAAATCCGTGACTGGCTGTTTGTCGAAGACCACGCTCGCGCACTGTACAAAGTGGTGACGGAAGGCGAAATCGGTGAGACGTATAACATCGGTGGTCACAACGAGCGCAAAAACATTGAAGTCGTGCAGACCATTTGCGATCTGCTGGAAGAGCTGGCACCGAATAAGCCTGCTGGCGTAGCGCATTACCGCGATCTCATCACTTACGTGAAAGACCGCCCTGGCCACGATATGCGTTACGCGATCGATGCTGGGAAAATTGAACGTGAGCTGGGCTGGCGTCCAGAAGAAACGTTTGAGACGGGTATGAGAAAAACCGTCAGTTGGTATCTGAATAACGAAAAATGGTGGCGCAGCGTGCAGGATGGTTCTTATACCGGTGAGCGTTTAGGGTTGAACGACTAAACCTGCGTCTGATGGCGGAAAATAAAGGAGCGAAACGATGATCCATCCGATATCAATTGGAAAGGGAGAGATTCGCGCCACGGTTGAACCGCTGGGCTGGGAGAGCGAATTCTTCCAGATTGACAGCGGTAAGCTGAACTTTTCGCCTTCCGCGCCCGCGTTGACGCTCGATGCGCTGAACGCATTTACGCTGACGCAGGCTAAAATCGCAGCGGATAATCTGGTGCTGGCAGATGCGCTTGCCGATCTTGGGTTTCGATTGGTTGAAGGCGAGGTCGATCTCAGTCTGCCGCTGCAACGGGCTACGATTGTTACGCCGCTACCGCGCTGGCGTGAAGCCACACCCGACGATATCCCTGCACTGAGGGACGCGGCGTCACGTGTTTTTGCGCTGAGCCGTTTTCGTTCTCCGTGGTATCAACCGCAGGATAGCGGGCGTTTCTATGCGCAGTGGATTGAGAATGCCGTGCGCGGTACGTTCGACCACTGCTGTTTGCTGGTGGAAGATGCCGCGGGCAATCCACAAGGATGGGTCACGCTACGCAGAGTGAATGACTCGGATGCCCGTATCGGACTACTGGGCGTTTGGCCGAGCGTTACGGTACGTGGCATCGGTTCACAGCTGATGGCGCTGGCGGAAGCGTGGTGCCGACAACAAGAGTTGATATGTCTTCGGGTCGCGACACAGGTTAGCAACGTGGCGGCGCTTCGTCTTTATCTTCGCCGTGGTGCCACGATTGAGGGCACGGCGTATTGGTTATACAGGTGATCACATGATTCCATTTAATGCGCCACCAGTTGTTGGTACAGAACTAGATTATATGCAGGCTGCCATGAGCAGCGGTAAATTGTGCGGCGATGGTGGGTTTACCCGTCGCTGTCAGCAGTGGCTGGAACATTATTCCGGTAGCAAAAAAGTCCTGCTTACGCCGTCCTGCACCGCTTCGTTGGAGATGGCGGCTATCCTGCTGGACGTGAAGCCCGGCGATGAAGTGATCATGCCGAGCTATACCTTCGTGTCCACCGCCAATGCCTTTGTGCTGCGCGGTGCGAAGATCGTGTTTGTCGATATCCGCCCGGATACCATGAACATTGATGAGACGAAGATCGAAGCGGCCATTACGGAAAAGACGCGCATTATCGTGCCAGTTCACTACGCAGGTGTAGCTTGCGAGATGGACGCGATTATGGCACTGGCGAAGAAATACGATTTATATGTCGTGGAAGATGCCGCGCAGGGCGTGATGTCGAGCTACAAAGGCCGTGTTCTGGGCTCTATCGGCCACATCGGCTGCTTCAGCTTTCACGAAACCAAGAACTATACCTCGGGCGGCGAGGGCGGAGCCACGCTGATTAATGACGCGAGGCTGGTGGAGCGTGCGGAAATCATCCGGGAAAAAGGCACCAACCGCAGCCAGTTCTTCCGTGGGCAGGTGGACAAATACACCTGGCGGGATATTGGTTCAAGCTACCTGATGGCAGATATTCAAGCTGCCTACCTCTGGGCACAGCTGGAAGCGGCGCGTCCGATCAACGAACGCCGTCTGAAACTGTGGCAGAACTACTACGCGGCATTCAAATCGCTGGCTGATACTGGGCGTATTACCCTGCCGACCGTGCCTGCCAATGGGATTCATAACGCGCACATGTTTTATATCAAACTGCGCGATCAGGACGACCGCAGTGCGTTTATCAATTACATGAAAGAAGCCGAAATCATGACGGTCTTTCATTATATCCCGCTGCACAGTTGCCCGGCCGGCCTGAACTTCGGTAGTTTCTCCGGTGAAGACCGCTACACCACGCAGGAAAGCGAGCGGCTGGTGCGTTTACCGCTGTTCTACAACCTGTCAGACGTCAATCAGCGGACGGTGATCAATACCATTCTGAGCTTCTTCTCCTGATATGTCGTTGGCGAAAGCATCGATATGGACGGCAGGCTCCACGCTGATAAAAATCGGCGCGGGGCTGGTTGTCGTCAAACTGTTGGCGGTCGCCTTTGGCCCCAGCGGCGTGGGGATGGCAGGGAATTTCCGCCAGTTGATTACGGTGTTGGGCGTGTTAGCCGGTGCGGGAATCTTCAACGGCGTCACCAAATATGTGGCGGAGTACCAGCAACAGCCGGAACGGCTCAGGCCGCTGCTCGGCACGTCAGTCACGCTGGTGCTGGGGTTCTCCACGCTGCTGGCGATTCTCTTTCTGGCCGCTGCAACGCCTATCGCCAATCTGCTGTTTGGGCATGATGACTATCGCGATGTGGTGCGTGCGCTGGCGTTTATCCAAATGGGTATCGCCTACGCCAACCTGTTTCTGGCTATTCTCAAGGGCTATCGGGATGCGATAGGCAACGCGCTGGCTGTGATCGGCGGCAGCCTGATCGGGCTGGCGGCCTTTTGGCTCTGCCTGCAACTGGGCGGTTATGTTGGCGCACTGGCAGGGCTGGCGCTGGTGCCCGCGCTGCTGGTGATTCCGGCAGGCATCATGCTATATCGACGCACTCCGCTGTCGCTGATATCGCTAAAACCCGCGTGGGATCGCGCGATTGCTGGGCAGTTGGGCAAATTTACGCTGATGGCGTTAATGACCGCGGTGACGCTGCCCGTTGCGTACATCATGATGCGTAACCTGTTGGCGGCACATTACAGCTGGGACGAAGTGGGCATTTGGCAGGGCGTCAGCAGTATTTCCGATGCTTACCTACAATTTATTACCGCCTCCTTTACCGTGTATTTGTTGCCGACACTCTCGCGTCTGACGGATAAAGCCGCGTTATCGCAGGAAATTGTCCGCTCACTGAAGTTTGTGCTGCCCGTTGTGGCAGGTGTTAGCTTTTGTGTGTGGCTGCTGCGAGATTTTGCCATCTGGTTGCTGTTCTCCAGCGAGTTCACGGCAATGCGAGATCTCTTCGTTTGGCAATTGGTAGGCGATGTAATGAAAGTGGGCGCTTACGTTTTTGGCTATCTGGTCATTGCGAAAGCGGCATTGCGCTTTTATCTGCTCACGGAAGTGAGCCAGTTTCTCCTGCTGACCGGGTTTTCCCACTGGCTGATCCCGCTTTATGGTGCACAAGGTGCGGCACAGGCCTATATGGCAACCTACCTGGTCTATTTTTTGCTTTGTTGTTGCGTATTCATTATTTACCGTAGGCGAGCATGACGACACTGATTCATGTATTGGGATCTGACATCCCGCATCATAACCAGACCGTTTTACGTTTTTTTAACGACGTACTGGCGACGGAACTCCCCGAGCAGCAGATTCGGCATTTTATCGTGGCATCCCGCGACGGCATTTCATCGGCTGATTTCCCCGCGCTGCGTATCGAAACCTGCGTGGATAAGAAAACGCTGGCTGAGGCCGTCATTGCCAGAGCCAAAGCGAACCGCAAGATGCGCTTTTTCCTGCATGGGCAGTTTAATCCCACGCTGTGGCTGGCGTTGCTGAGCGGAAAAATCAAATCTGAGCAGGTTTACTGGCACGTTTGGGGCGCGGATTTGTATGAAGAGGCGAGTAGCCTGAAATATCGCCTGTTTTATCTGCTGCGGCGTATGGCGCAAAAGCGCGTCGGACATGTGTTTGCCACGCGTGGCGATCTGGCGTGGTATCAGCAGCGTTCACCTCGCGTGCCGACATCATTGCTGTACTTCCCAACGCGAATGGATCCCGCGCTAACGGGCATGCAGGTGGATAAACCGCTGGCTGGGCCGATGACGATTCTGGTCGGCAATTCTGGCGATCGCACGAATCGCCATCAGGAAGCGCTGCGGGCGATTCATAAGCAGTTCGGGAAAAATGTGCGGGTCGTTGTGCCGATGGGCTATCCCGCGAATAACGAGTCCTACATCGCGCAGGTGGAAAAGGACGGTTTGGCGCTGTTTGGCGTGAAAAATTTCCAACTGCTGAAAGACCAACTGGCGTTTGATGATTATCTCAACATGTTGCGCACCTGCGATTTGGGCTATTTTATTTTCGATCGCCAGCAGGGAATCGGGACGTTATGCCTGCTGATTCAGTTTGGCGTGCCGTTCGTGATCAGCCGACAAAATCCGTTCTGGCAGGATCTGACGGAACAAGGGCTACCCGTGCTGTTTTACGGTGACGAATTGGATGAGGCGCTGGTGCGTGAAGCGCAGCGCCAACTGGCATCAGTCGATAAGCAACAGATTGCGTTCTTTAATCCCAATTATCTGCAAGGCTGGCGCGATGCGCTGGCGTTGGCGACGGGAGAACCAACATGACGCTGGGGCAATTTGGTGGGCTGTTTGTCGTCTACCTGATTTCAGTCATCTTTATCCTGAGCCTGACCTGGATGGAGTTCCGGCGGGTACGTTTTAATTTTAACGTGCTGTTTTCCCTGCTCTATTTGTTGACGTTCTATTTTGGTTTTCCGTTTACCTGCGTGCTGGTGTTCCGGTTTGGCGTTGACGTGGTTCCCGTGCAGTTCCTGCTTCAGGCGATGCTGTCTGCGACGGCGTTCTATGCGATCTATTACGTCAGCTATAAGACGCGGTTACGCCAGAAAACCTCCGTGCCACGTGCGCCACTTCTGACAGTGAACCGGGTTGAAGCTAATCTGACCTGGCTGCTGTTGGCGCTGATTGCCGTTGCCACCGTCGGTATCTTCTTCCTCAACAATGGCTTTTTGTTGTTTAAGCTGCGTTCTTACAGCCAGATATTCTCTAGCGATGTATCCGGTGTGGCGTTGAAACGCTTTTTCTACTTCTTCATTCCGGCGATGCTGGTGGTGTATTTCCTGCGCCAGACGCAGCGTGCGTGGATAATGTTCCTCATCGGAACGGTCGCGTTTGGGATGCTGACGTATGTGATTGTTGGCGGAACGCGTGCAAATCTGATCATCGCCTTCGCGCTGTTTCTGTTTATTGGCATTGTGCGCGGCTGGATTACGCTCTGGATGCTGGTTGCGGCTGGCGCGTTCGGGATTGTCGGGATGTTCTGGCTGGCGCTGAAGCGCTATGGGCTGGATGTCAGCGGCGATTACGCCTTCTATACCTTCCTCTATTTAACCCGTGACACCTTCTCGCCTTGGGAGAATCTGGCGCTGCTATGGCAGAACTACGACAAGATTGAATTTCAGGGGCTGGCACCGATTGCTCGTGATTTCTACGTCTTTATTCCGTCCTGGCTATGGCCGGACCGTCCTAATTTGGTGTTAAACAGTGCGAATTATTTCACCTGGGAAGTGTTGAATAACCGCTCTGGGCTGGCAATCTCCCCCACGCTGTTGGGTTCGCTGGTGGTGATGGGCGGGGTGCTGTTTATCCCGCTCGGCGCGATTGCGGTAGGGCTGGTTATCAAGTGGTTCGACTGGGTGTACGAGTTAGGTAAGAACGACAGCAATCGCTATAAGGCCGCGATTTTACAGGCGTTCTGCTTCGGGGCGGTGTTCAATATTATTGTGCTGACGCGTGAAGGCGTCGATTCTTTTGTTTCACGTGTGGTGTTTTTCTGTCTGGTATTTGGTCTGTGTCTGCTGGTTGCCAAACTGCTCTATTGGCTGCTGGAAAGCGCTGGACTCATCCGGCAGCGTCTGATGCGTATGCGAGCCACGCCGATCGCACCGACACCCAACACCGTGGATCCTGTGATAAAGGAGCAGGTATGACAGCGTTAAAAACCACAGAGACCATTCCTCTGTATACCATTCGTGGTTTGCCCATTCACGGCTTTCGCAATATGGCGCAGTTTGTAGATTACCTGTTTACGGGCGAGCGGGTTGAAACAGGCACGCTCGTCGCGATTAATGCTGAGAAAGTGCTGACGGCGGAAAAAGACGTCGCACTGCGTATGCTGCTCGATCGCGCAGAGTATAAATATGCGGACGGCATTAGTATTGTGCGCTCCATTCGGCGCAAATACCCGCAGGCTGACGTCACGCGGATTGCGGGCGCCGACCTGTGGGAAGCGCTAATGGCACGAGCGGGCAAGGAGGGAACGCCGGTTTTTCTGGTGGGCGGCAAACCTGATGTGTTGGCACAAACGGAAGCGAAACTGCGGGCGCAGTGGAACGTGAATATTGTCGGCAGTCAGGATGGCTATTTTGCGCCAGAGCAGCGCGATGCCCTGTTCGAACGTATCCGTGCCAGCGGTGCGCAAATTGTTACCGTCGCGATGGGGTCGCCACGACAGGAAATTCTGATGCGCGACTGTCGTCACCACTATCCCGATGCGCTGTATATGGGCGTGGGTGGAACGTATGACGTCTTTACCGGGCATGTGAAGCGTGCCCCGCTCGTGTGGCAAAACTTAGGACTGGAATGGCTGTATCGTTTGCTATCCCAGCCGAGTCGTATTTTTCGGCAGCTTAAGCTGTTGAAATATGTTGCCTATCACTACAGCGGTCGCCTGTAACTTCATTGAATTGGCGCGTTAAACGCGCCAACCTTTCCCCGCCATTTTTCCAAGTAGTATATAAACCTGATTTCTTATTCCTATTCGATTTTAATTGTCTGTTTGCCAGCCAATCAGAAATACAGAATTCTATCTTTGGCGTATTCGTCATCCCTGATGTGTTATTCAAACCCACATTACGGTATTTTCATGCCGCTAATTTGGGGCAAGGGTACGTTCTTTCTCATCGGTAGTCGGCAGTATTTCTGAAATAAGAACAATAACCGGCAGCAGCCGGGATAAGCACAACATAAAGACAGAGGATATATGGCAGAAGATGTAAAGCAGGAAAAACTCCATCGAGGGTTGGAAGCCCGACATATTGAGCTGATTGCGCTGGGTGGCACGATCGGCGTCGGGCTGTTTATGGGCGCGGCTAGCGCGCTGAAGTGGGCGGGGCCATCAGTATTGCTGGCTTATATTGTCGCTGGGATCTTTGTTTTCTTCATCATGCGCTCAATGGGCGAAATGCTGTTTCTGGAGCCAGTAGCGGGATCGTTTGCCGTCTACGCGCACAAATACATGAGCCCCTTTTTCGGGTATCTCACCGCGTGGGGCTACTGGTTTATGTGGATGGCGGTCGGGATTTCGGAAATTACCGCCATTGGCGTATATGTTCAGTATTGGTTCCCCGATTTGCCGCAATGGTTACCGGCTATTGCCGCGGTTGCGCTGGTTGCGGGCGCAAACCTTGCTGCAGTCAGGCTGTATGGTGAAATCGAATTCTGGTTCGCGATGATAAAAATCACCACCATCGTCGTGATGATCGTCGTCGGTGTTGGCATTATCTTCTTTGGCTTTGGTAACCATGGTCAGGCGACGGGATTTAGTAACCTGACCGAACACGGTGGTTTCCTCGCGGGAGGCTGGAAAGGTCTGCTGTTCGCACTCTGTCTGGTGGTGGCGTCTTATCAGGGCGTGGAACTGGTCGGCATTACGGCGGGTGAGGCGAAAAATCCGCAGGTGACGCTGAAGCGCGCGATCAACAACATTCTATGGCGTATTCTGATTTTCTATGTGGGCGCGATCTTCGTTATCGTCACGATTTTCCCCTGGAATGAAATCGGCACGTCCGGTAGTCCGTTTGTGATGACATTTGCGAAAATCGGTATCACCGCCGCAGCAGGGATCATCAACTTTGTGGTACTGACGGCCGCACTGTCCGGTTGCAACAGCGGTATGTATAGCTGTGGACGTATGCTGTATTCGCTGGCCAACAACCGCCAGCTCCCTGCCTGGTTAGGTAAAGTGACAGCCAGCGGCGTACCCGCGGCAGGCGTCATGATTTCCATTCTTTGCCTGATGGCTGGGTCGGTGTTGAATTACATCATCCCTAACCCAGAAAAAGTGTTTGTGTATGTTTATAGCGCCAGCGTGCTGCCGGGTATGGTGCCGTGGTTTGTGGTGTTGATTAGCCAACTGCGTTTTCGTGAACAGCATCGCGCAGCGCTGGCCACACACCCGTTTAAATCGATACTGTTCCCGTGGGTAAACTACCTGACGATGGCATTTTTGCTGTGTGTGCTGGTAGGCATGTACATCAATATCGATACGCGGATGTCTTTACTGGTCGGTATTGCCTTTTTAGCCGTGGTTAGCCTGTGTTATTTCGCACTGGGACTGGGCAAAAAAACGTCTCTGACAGGAAGTAAGTCGTAGTATTTGGGGGCGGGAAGGGCGGAACTGTGTGTTATTTAGCTTGGAATGAGCAAATCCTAATCAAACGCATCATTTCGATAAAAAAGCACTAGACAGCCAGTCGCTAAGCCCGTAATATCCCGCCCCGCAACGGCGCTAAGCGCCCGTAGCTCAGCTGGATAGAGCGCTGCCCTCCGGAGGCAGAGGTCTCAGGTTCGAATCCTGTCGGGCGCACCATTATATTTTTATGAAGTATGTTGTGTGCAAGAGCTGCGGTGGTACACTTTTTTTCGTAAAGAAAGTATCCCGTAAAAAGGAAGTACCGCGTAATAAGTAGTTGATGTAAAGTGTGGTGATGGTGGCTATAGCTCAGTTGGTAGAGCCCTGGATTGTGATTCCAGTTGTCGTGGGTTCGAGTCCCATTAGCCACCCCAGATTTTGCAGATATAGCAGTTGATTGACAGTTTGTGAGTTATGCGAAGGTGGCGGAATTGGTAGACGCGCTAGCTTCAGGTGTTAGTGTTCTTACGGACGTGAGGGTTCAAGTCCCTCTCTTCGCACCACACAAACGAGAACATCAGTGATGTTCAAAAAAGCAGTACATTCGGCGAGTAGCGCAGCTTGGTAGCGCAACTGGTTTGGGACCAGTGGGTCGGAGGTTCGAATCCTCTCTCGCCGACCAATTACGAAGAAAAGCACATCGAAAGATGTGCTTTTTTTTCGCCTGTAATTTGCCTTCTCTGGCGAAAGCCTTGTCGGATTCATCAACCCGACAAGACGTTCTTGTTCCCTGTGATATCGTGCGTTACGGCGCGTAATGCACAGGTGCCAGCGCGCTGCTATCGATACTTTCTCGTATTGATTTCAGTGCGGTACCAAAAGGACACAGCGCGCCTTTTTCTGTTTGCTGGCAGCCCTGAGAGGTCAATTCTTCTTTCAGTAACGGTTGCCGATCGTCAAGCGGCGTCAGAGAACGGATCTGATCCAGCGATTGTGTCTGGAAATAGATACGCAAAAAACGCTGCTGAGTGGTGGTATCGCGCCAGCGTTCGAATACCAGACTGCCCGCGGGTGGAATGTTATCGGCAGTGTCACCGGGTAGCTGCCAATGAAACTGCAACAGCGTGCGCAGATAGGCGATGTTGGTGTCGTGAGCGACATACAGCAAGTAAGGCACGGCTGGTGGCTCGCCTTGTGTGGTGTCTTGCGCTTCCTGCGTTCCCTGTGCCAGAGCCTGTGCGATTTGCTGCATCAATAGCGACCCGCCGCGCTGTGCGATATAGGGAACATCATTGGTGAAGTCGTATTTAGCCGTCATCGGCGCCATCAGTGGGATGAGATCCTGCGTACTGTGGACATGACCAAAAGCGACCTGTGCCAGCGGCAGGTTTTCGCTATATTCAAGCAGGAAAACCTCGCTCATATTCGCCAGCGTATTCAGTCCGCTGATAGAAGTCGAACCGTCTTTATCCTGTTTGAACGCCCACGGTTTATCAAATACCGGACAGGGTTTGTCTGCCTCGCATACGACCTGCTTCAATAGCTCGATACTGGGCTTAAGACGCTCATAGGCGATATTCAAATCACCACCCATGGCTTTCAGCACCGCAGCCTTTGCCCGTTCTGAGTCAAGCGTGCCAATGCCCATTTTGTCCCCGTGGAACAGTGGATCCTGTTTTTCATCCTCAACGGCATGCGTCATAACGCCGCAGCCGGGAAACATGCCGTCCATATAGGCTTGTGCAGTTGCGCGGGTGCGTTGTAACGGGCTGGCGAGCACATAAATTTGTTGTTCCGTTGGACAACCTGACGCGAACAGATGCTGTTGACGGTAATACTCGGCCTCATAGCGGCCTTTTAGCACGGTGGCAGCATAGCCGTGTCCGGTTAATTCACCCTCGCGTGTGACCCACTGTGGCCACGCTCGTGCTGTGCCGGACTCCAGCGCCGTCGTGTTGGATTCTGTTGGAGGACGTACGCCATGACGGCTGACTTCAACGACCTTTTCCAGCTGGTAGCGATCCTGAGCCTGGGCCAGAGTAGAGAATGAAGAAATAATGATCATGGTAATCAATAAGCTACGGGGAGTACGTAATGTCGTGTGGGAAAGCATGATAATCCTTCGTCAGCGGTCATACGGATAAGGAGTTTCATTGTAGGTAGAGGAAAGTGACAAATGGGCTTTTCTGCTTGGGAGAGAGTGTTAGCGAACATTTCTACATGCATAGTTTGCAATCAAACTTTTTGATCTAAGATAGATCCCAAAGGTATAAAGCGCATAATTTCCGCATGTTATATTTTTAAAAATTAAAAAGACGACATAAATCCCGCCTAATAAATCCAACACTAACGAGTTAACTATGGCATCACATCTTATTGATTTTCTTCTTATAGGGAATAATTTTGGCACGCCTGAAATGCGCGGCGTCTGGTCCGAGCATAACCGCCTGACTAAACAGGTCGAAGTTGAAGTTGCCCTGGCACTTGCCGAGGGTGAACTAGGTGTCATTCCGCTGGATGCGGCAAAAACCATTGCAGAAAACGCTGACGCAAGCGCGCTTAACGTTGAAGAGATTGCAAAAGATGCCGCGCGCATGAAGCACTCTCTGATGCCGACGATTGCCGCGATTCAGAAACAGTGCGGTGCGGCGGGTGAGTTTATTCACTACGGCGTGACCACGCAGGACATCGTTGATACCGCGACAGTGTTACAGCTGAAACAATCTTTTGATATTGTCGTCAGAGATACACAACTGCTGGCCGTTGAATTGAAGCGTCTGGCGAAGAAATATCAACACACGCTGATGGCCGGTCGTACCCACGGTATGCAGGCGTTACCCACCACGTTTGGCTTCAAACTGGCCGTCTGGCTGGATGAATTTATCCGCCACCTCGAACGTCTGGCTGAAATCAAAGAACGTGTTCTCGTCGGCAACATCAACGGTGCCATCTGCACCTATGCCTCTTTTGGCGAGAAAGGGCCGGAAATCGAGCGTTTGACGCTGGATAAGCTGGGGCTGAATACGCCGAATATCGGCTGGCAGTCTGCCCGCGATCGTTTCTCCGAATATGCTTCTGTTACGGTTCTGATCAGCGGTACGCTGGGCAAAATCGGTAATGAGCTGTACAACCTGATGCGCACCGAGATTAACGAAATCGAAGAACCGTTCTCTGAAGGGAAAATCGGTTCTACCACGATGCCGCATAAACGTAATCCAGCTGCACTGGAAGGGCTTGCGAGCCTGACGGCTCCGCTGTTTAAGAGCGCTGCACTGATTCATGAGTCGATGAAAGTTGAGCATGAGCGTGATGCGATGAGCTGGCGTGCGGAGTGGATTGCGCTGCCAGAAATCAATATCTATCTGTCCGCTCAGCTTCAGAATGCGCTTGGCATCCTGCGTGGTATGTCCGTCAACGAGAAGCAGATGCTGGCGAACCTCGATCTGCAAAATGGCCTGCTGCTGTCTGAGAAAGTGATGTTCGAGATTGGTAAACGTCTCGGCAAGCAGACTGCTCACCATCTGGTTTACGAATGCTCAATGCAGGCATTCGAGCAGAATCAGTCCTTTAAATCGGTACTGCTGGCTCATCCAGTGCTATCTGAACAGGTGACCGCCGCCGATCTGGACGAATGGCTGAATCCGGCTAACTACGTTGGCAGTGCGCCGCAGAAGGTTGATGACGTGATTCACTATGCAGATAACTCCGGCCTGCTGCCAGCATAAGGTGACACCATGAGTATCGTATTTCGTCAGGCCACGCTTGCGGATGATGAAACTTTTCTGGCGCTGGCGCTGGCCGCATTTGAGCCGATTCGCCAGTTAGGCATCAATTTTTCCGCCGCCCATGCGGATATCGACATGGTGCGTACGCATATTGCTTCACACGGCGTTTATGTGATGGAAAAAGACGGTGAGATGGTATCGTCATTTACCATCCGCTATCCGTGGGGGCCTGAGCCGGGCCCGTTCGGTCTACCTCATCTGGGCTGGTTTGCAACGCACCCTGGTTATAAAAAACAGGGACTGGGTAAGCAAATGATGAGCTGGCTGGAGGAAGAAATTCTGATTAACCAGCTCAAAGCGCCTGCCGTGTCGCTTGGCACCGCGCAAAACCACCCGTGGCTGATTGAGATGTACAGAAATTATGGTTTCAAGGAAGTCGGGCAGACGAATCTGGGAAAAGGACACCTGACAATCTGGATGGAAAAAATCCTTGATAACCAATTGTATGACCAGTGGAAAGATAAAAAATCAAAAAGAGAGGCAGTAAAATGATGAAAAAAGTAACGTTGTCTGTTCTGGCGCTGACGACCGCCTTTCTTGTTGCTGGCTGTGATTCTGGGAAGAGCGGCTCTGAGCAGGAAAAAGTATTGAAAGTGGGTTCAACAGGCCAAAGTTATCCAAGTGGCTTCAAGCAGGATAACAAGCTGGTCGGGTTTGACGTTGAAGTCACGGAAGCCATCGCGAAAGATCTGAACTACAAAGTTGAGTGGGTCACCGCCGATTTCAGTGGCCTGATGGGCCAGTTGGAAGCGAAAAAGCTGGATACTGTAGCGAACGTGGTAGCCATTACTCCAGCGCGTCAGGAAAAATACAATTTCGCTCAACCGTATAGCTTCTACGGTAGTCAGATTGTGACGCACAAAGACAACGCGGACATTAATACACTGGCTGACCTGAAAGGGAAGACGGTTGCCGGGGTTCTGGGTTCCAACCACGTCAACAACCTGAAAAAAGCGTTTGCCGACGGCAGCGTGAATATTCGCACCTATGAAACACGCGATGGCGCGATGAACGATGCGCTGTCTAAGCGCGTTGAAGGCTACGTGAATTCACGTCCTATCCTGTTGGCAGAAATCAATAAGCGTAACCTGCCGTTCAAACTGGTCGGCGAGCCGCTGGTGATTGAAGAAGTGAGCTTCCCGTTCCATAAGGACGAGAAAGGCGATGCGCTGCGTAAGCAGTTCGATGCAGAGTTAACGAAAATGCGTGAAGATGGACGCCTGAAAGCGATCTCCGAAAAATATTTTGGTGAAGACATCACGGTATCACCGGCTAAATAACCTCACGCCGTCATCTTGGCCGAGTCATTACGTAACTTGATGATTCGTTATGCCGCCAGATGCCTTGTTATGTAGCCAGATGTTCGTTATATAGCAAATAGTCATAATCCTGTTCCACCGGCGCAATATGGCCGGTGGATGCATTAATGGTATTACTCATGAATATCGATCTTGCCTACCTGTTAAAGGTCTTTCCCCAGGTATTAATGTATTTGCCAACCACGTTGTTCCTCGCCGTGGTTTCGATGTTTTTTGCTATGGTTCTCGGCCTTATCCTGGCGTTAGTCCGTGAAAGCAAGATTGTCGTAGTAGTAAAAATCGTCGAGCTGTATATCTCGCTGTTCCGCGGCATTCCGTCGCTGGTTCAACTGTTTATCATCTACTTCGGCCTGCCGCAGCTATTCCCCGGCTTATCCAATCTGGATGCGATGACGGCCGCGATTATCGGCTTTAGCCTGAAAACGTCCGCCTATATGGCTGAGATTTTCCGTGCGGGCTTGGCCTCGGTGGATTTCGGCCAGACGGAAGCGGGCTTATCTATTGGTATGAGTAAAGCGCAGGTTTATCGCCGCATCGTGTTGCCTCAGGCCATGCTGAATGCGCTGCCCGCGACGGGGAACACCTTCATTTCTCTGATTAAAGATACCTCGGTGGCCTTTGCGCTGGGCGTCTCCGAACTGTTTGCGGAAGGCAAGATGATTGCCGCTGAATCTCTGCGTTTCTTTGAGACCTTCCTGGTTGTGGGTCTGATTTACTGGTTGGTGATCATTGTTTATTCCTGGCTGCAAAAACAGCTGGAGAAGAAACTGAATCACTCGCTACAGCGATAAGGGGCTGACATGATCAGTGTAAAGAATCTTTCTAAACGCTTTGGCGATCAGGTGGTGTTGGACAACATTAGTCTGGATATCGCGAAAGGCGAAGTCGTGGCCATCATTGGCCCCTCCGGTTCGGGTAAATCCACGCTGCTGCGCTGTCTGAACCTGCTGGAAACGCCAGAGTCGGGCACGATTGAAATTGGTGACCAAACGCTGGATACGCGTCGTTATTCCTCTAAAGAGGCCTATGCGCTGCGCCGCCAGACGGCGATGGTATTCCAGAGTTATAACCTGTTTAAGAACAAGACGGCGCTGGAGAACGTGACGGAAGCGCTGATTGTTGTGAAAAAAATGCCGAAGAAGCAGGCGGATGAAATCGGTCTGGCACTGCTGGAGCAGGTTGGTCTGCTGCCGCAGGCGGCACAGTATCCGGTGACGCTATCCGGCGGGCAGCAGCAGCGCGTGAGCATTGCGCGTGCGCTGGCGGTGGACCCGAAGGCGATTTTGTTTGATGAACCGACCTCGGCGCTGGACCCGGAAAGGGTACACGAAGTGCTTCAGGTGATTCAGAAGCTGGCGAAAAACGACACCACGATGGTGATCGTCACCCACGAAATGCAGTTTGCGAAAGAAGTGGCTGACCGAGTGATCTTCATGGCGGACGGTCATATCGTTGAGGAAGGTCCGGCGGAGCAGGTGATTAGCTTCTCGGATAACCCGCAAACCCAGCGTTTCCTGCGTCAGTTGACCAAGCTGCCTGAGCCGCTTGAGTACGATATTTAACGCATACGTAGACACACCTGCACGCCTGAACAAGGCAGCCCTGTCAGGCAGGGCACGATAATGTGGAGCAAGTATTCATGAGAACAGCACCTCAGCATGAGCCTCTGGCTCAGTTTATTCAGGCGTTTCGCCACGATTTACACCGTAATCCTGAACTGTCGAATCAGGAGTTCGAAACCACGAAGAAGATTCGTACGGTATTGGAAAAAGAGGGGATTCGCATCCTCGACCTACCGCTGAAAACCGGTCTGGTTGCTGAAGTCGGCGGCCTTCAGGATGGCCCACTGGTCGTGGTACGTTCTGATATCGATGCTCTGCCGATTGAAGAAGAGTCTGGCGTAGAATTTACGTCGCTCAACAAAGGCGTGATGCACGCCTGCGGTCATGATTTTCACTCTTCCGCTGCACTTGGCGCGGCGATTCTGCTGAAAAAAATCGAGCCGGAGCTGAAAGGCACCGTGCGAATTTTGTTCCAGGCCGCTGAAGAGACCGGGCTGGGCGCACCGGAAGTCATCGCCGTTGGTGCGTTGGACAATGCGGTAGCGATTTTCGGCATTCACAACGATCCGACGCTGCCTGTTGGCGTCATCGGCGGGAAAGACGGCGCATTGACGGCGGGTGTTGACCGCTTTGAGATCAAGATCGCAGCGAAAGGCTGTCACGCTGCGAAGCCGCATGAAGGCAACGATCCGATTATCATTCTGGGTCAGCTGATTTCTGCCGTACAGACAATCATCAGCCGCACGGTATCGTCCGATAATAATGCGGTGGTGTCGATTACTCAGGTTCATAGCGGCAGCACCTGGAACGTTATCCCAGACACGGCCTACGTTGAAGGCACGGTCAGAACGTTTAATCAGGACGCGCGTGATTTGATTGAACAGCGTTTCCGTCAGATCGTTGCAGGTATCGCCAGCACCTTTGGTGCGGAAATTGAGTTCCTGTGGCACGCGGGGCCACCATCGGTGATCAACACGCCAGAGTGGGTTGAGTTTGCGCTGAATGTGGCGAGTGACGAAGGGTTTGAAGCGCGTCGCGTGGAAGCCAGCCCGATTGGTGAAGATTTCGCGTTCTATCAACAAAAATTACCGGGTACGTTCATGATGGTCGGTTCCGGCGGGCCGTATGCGCTGCACCACCCGAAATTCCGCGTTGATGACAGCGCACTGTTCCCGACCGCACACTATCTGTATCAGGTGGCGAAGCAGAGTTTAGAGCAGTTATCCTCCCGCTAGTCTCCTCTCATTAAGTCAGTTCTGTCCGCGTCGGTTTCCCGGCGCGGATATTTCCCTTTTTCTAAATTGAATCAGCAGCTTTGATAGGGCTGTCGGAAAAACACGACACTCTAGGGGTTCTGCTGTCTCAAAAAAGAGACATTTAATTCATTGATTATTAATGGTTAATATTTTACGTGACAAAATCGTCTCTGAATGGCGACAGGTTTTGTGAGCGCGATCTCGTTTTTGTCGCTCATTGTGTCTTAGCTTCGCTCACAATGGATAAATAAAAATAGCATTTATTATTAGATATTTACCTCTATTTTGTGAGGCTGAGTTAATAAAATTATGCATGTTGGCATAATTTATGCTTAAATAAGCGTGTAGATGCTCATTCCACCTTCTATGCTTGCTTCGGCTTCATAATCCTGGGAATGACGCAGAGCCAATTTGAGGTGCCTATCGTCCAACTCCAGATGAAGATGCAAGTCTCCATCGGGCCTTCCGGACATAACGTTGAGTGAGGCACCATTCTGTTGTCTGACAGACCTGATATTTTCAACGCTTACCGTTTATCGGTAAGCGTTTTTTTTCGTCTGAGGAAAATGTTCGGTAACGGCCTTCTGTCGCGCTATGCAGGACGGGTCACACAAAAGAATAAGGCTCCAAAAGGAGCCTTATGAAAGGAGCTGCGTAGCGGTTAGTCGGCAGGCTGCTGTAGCGTGAGTAGTAGCCCTTCGCGCCGCATTTGAGCCGCTTCATCCGGCAGACGCAACCGATCGAGTGCGTCGGCGCGCCAGGCATAATCATACGCGTCTGGGCGGAGCTCCAGAGCGGTGCGGAAAGCATCGCTGGCCTGCTGCCATTCGCCGTGTTTCATCAGCAATTGACCTAACGTGCTGCTCAACAGCGGCGTCGCCCCATGTTGCTTGATGTACTGGTGCAGCACTTTTTCCAGCTGTTCTGGGTTTCCGGCTTTGAGGCGTGGCATTAGCAGGATCAAACGTTCGTCATACTGGCGCTTGAGACCGTCGAGAATGATCTTCTGAGCGGTATCATGATCGTCACACTCGATCAGATGCTCAGCCATCGCGACTTGAAGCGGTATCTCATGGCGTACTTTGCGACTCTGATTATTCCACCATGACTTCAGCCCTTCGCTGCCGCCATCCGCCATTGCCTGATTCATCAGGCCGATATAGGCCTGCTGCTGTAGATCCAGCAAACGTTGTTCAGGGTACAGGTTGATCTTGCGCATCGCAGGCAGAATATCCAGCAGCGCGCTATAAGCGTGAGTACGCAGGAAAGCCTGCTCCGCTAAACGCAGCACCTCAGGGTGGCGGGGCGCGACTTCCAGCAGTTTGTCGACGCCGTGACGTGCGGCATGATCTTCATTACGCGCTAGCTGAATACGCACGCGCGTAATATCCACCGGAAGCTGATCGGTGTCTGCAACCTCGGCAGCACGTTCCAGATATTGCTTGGTGCGGAATTCGTCGCCGCGCTGCTGAGCGGCTTCTGCTGCCAGTAGGTAGTTAACCACGGGCTGCTCGGCATGGTCGGCATTGCGCGTCAGCAGTTTCTCTACCTGTAAATAATCCCCCTCGGCCAGCTTGAGCAGCGCGGCTTTGGTTTGTTTTCTGGCGCGAGTGCGTTTGCGGCCGAGGAACCAGCCGCGCGTGCGGGATCCGGTACGAAAGATCCGGCGGAGCACCCATTCCACTGCCAAAAAGGCGAGAAAGAACAGTATCAGCATAATGACCAGACCGGTCACGCTGGTTTGAATGTCATAGTTATCCGTTTGGATCAGGACGTAGCCTTGGTGACCCGCGACGATCGGGCCGATCACCACGCCTGCGATCAGGATCAGGAACAGCAATAAGACTTTTAGCATGCTCATTCCCCTTGCTGTGTGGCTGGCGCTGGTGCCTGAGCCAGTAGGTTACGAACGCGCGTTTGCATCAGTTTTTCCAACAGCGCCTGACTTTGTAGCTCCGTTGGGACATCCAGTGAAACCGACTGCTGACTTAAGGCATCGAGCTGATCTAAAAAAGCCTGCGTCGTGGGGTCGGTGGTATCGAAGTAGGCGCGAACCCAGGTTGCTGCCGTTTCCAGCGACTGTTTGTACACTTCATTCTGGTGGCGAGGAATGGCCTGTGCGGCAACCAGTAGACGTGAGCGGATATTCTCGCGCAGATACACATCCTGATTCGGTGCCAGCAGCGGTTCGGCGGCGCTGTCGCGGCGGCGAATGGTGATAAAATCAGCCAGGAAATTGTGCCAGCTCTTGCTCAGATTTTGTCGCCACTCGTTCAAGGAGGCGGACAGCTCTGTGGTGTTGGCGTCCATCGGCGCTTCATCGGTGTTGTTGTCGGCGAGCTGCAAGTTATCCAACTGATCGGTGAGCTGATTGACTTTCAGGATGATGCCATCAAAATCGACCTGACTTACGCCTGCCAGCGCACCGATATCGTTGGTCAGCGCGCGGCGGATTTCTATCAGGCTGGGATCGTTCATTTCTGCCAGGCTGGCGTCCGCGCTTTTCAGCAACGCGCCTGCGGTGGTGACGTCTTTGTCGCTCCACAGCTTGCGTCCTGCCAGTTTCACCAGAAAATCTGCCTGAGCAATCAGCCAGGTATTGGTGTCATGACTGGAAAGCGCCGCCAGCTTATCGCGCAGCTCGTCTGACTGACGCGTTAGCGCCTCAAGACGCTGTGCGGCCGTGTCCTGCGCTTTGCTTTGCTGCTGTTGAGCGTCCAGCCACTGCTGCTGCTCTTGCTTATGCTGCTGCTGCAAGGTGTTGAACTGCGCTTCCAGACGTTGAAGCGCGGCAGTTTCTTTCTGCGCCTGCTGGTGGCCGTGGTAATACAAGCCCGCGCCTATGGCTAACGCAATAACAATTGCGATCGCCCCCAGCACGGCACCGCTACGTTTGGGCTGCGGTGCGGGATCCTGCTGCTGATGCGCGGGTTCAACCCGTTCAGCAACCTCGTCGGATGGAGCTGTGGGGGTATTGTGTTCCGTCATAATGGTACATCCCATGATCAGGTTTATTGTAGTGCGCGCACGAGCGCATCGTTATCGGCGTTATCAGCCACTCGGATATCACGCCAGCCAAGCTGACGTGCCTGTTCAGCCAGCCGTTCGCTGACGACGATCAGCCAGCAGCCGAGTAACCAGGAAGCCCGATAGTAATCAGGTACTAAAGTATAGATCCGTTGTAGCATTTCTCCGCTGGTGATCACCAGTTTGTCGATGCCTATTTGTTGCCAATGGCGGCTTTGCTCTAGCCCGTCATAGTGAACGTCTCTGCGCTGATAACATTCACAGTAGGTTACCTGTGCGCCGCGTTCGGTTAGCGTTTCTCCCAGCAATTCCCTGCCGCCGTTGCCGCGCAGCAATAATGCGCGTTTACCGGAAACATCTTGCAGGTCAGGAAGTTGCAGGAGCGTTTCGCTGGTTTCGCGCTCAGGTGGATAGGTTACCGGGTGTGCACTGATTTTATGCAGCGCCAGCGCGGTGGTACGGCCGATGGCGTAATAAGCGAGATGGGCAGGCCAACTGATGCCCGTACGTACCAGCATCGGATCGGCGTAATGAATGGCGTGTTGTGAGAGCGCAAACACCAAATCGTCGGCGCTCAGTGCCTGTAATAAGGCAGGCAGGCTGGCGAGTTCTCGTCCGGGGGAAAACTCGATCAGCGGGCTGTGCCAGGCGTTATAGCCGAGCTTTCTTAAACGGGTCACCAGTTGTTCGCCAGTTGGTGACGGACGGGTAACCAGAATCGTCATGATGAGCTTGACCCTTGATAAACGGCTTGAAGGATGGCGCTGGCCCCTTTGGCTAACAGCTCTTCAGCCAGTGCAATCCCGAGTTGTTCGGCATCGGAGACGTTTCCTTTGCGTTCACCGACAATCATTTGGCTGCCGTCCGGCGCGCCGACCAACGCACGTAGCCACAGCGTATCGCCTTCCAGTTCAGCGTAGCTGCCAATCGGCACCTGACAGCCACCTTCAAGGCGTACATTCATGGCGCGTTCAGCCAGTACGCGGGCCGCGGTAGCGGGGTGATTGAGCGGGGCAAGAAGGTGACGGACATGTTCGTCATCCAAACGGCATTCGATGCCGATAGCGCCTTGTCCAACGGCTGGCAGAGACTCTTCCGGGCTTAACGCACAGCGGATGCGCGCTTCAAGGCCGAGACGTTTCAGGCCCGCGACCGCAAGAATAATGGCGTCATACTCGCCGTTATCCAGTTTTGACAGGCGTGTGCCGACATTACCGCGCAAATCTCGAATCACCAGATCGGGACGTCGTGCGCGCAGCTGGCACTGACGGCGCAGGCTGGAGGTGCCGACACAGCTGCCTTGCGGTAATTGATCGAGGCTGTCGTAATGATTGGAAACAAAAGCGTCGCGTGGGTCGTCGCGCTCGCAAATGGTGGTCAGACCGAGGCCGTCTGGGAATTCGACAGGGACATCTTTCATGGAGTGGACGGCAATATCGGCGCGCCCTTCAAGCAGCGCCAATTCCAGTTCTTTAACAAACAATCCTTTACCGCCGACCTTTGCCAGTGGCGTATCGAGAATGATGTCGCCGCGGGTGACCATCGGCACCAGCTCCACGTGTAAATCCGGGTAGAGGTGGTTCAGACACTGCTGAACATATCGTGCTTGCCACAGGGCGAGCGGGCTTTGTCGGGTGGCAATTCTAATAATATTGGCTAACATGCTTGATACCGTTTTTATCATTTTCCGCCATCGTATCATTGATGGTGCGTTGGTGTCAGGTTGTGGGCATTAGCGGTGCGCCTTTTAAAACGGTCTGAAATTCGGGTGCCGCATACATAGATAGGAAGCCGTGCTGATGCAGTCGGGTAGGTAAATTCGTAATAAAGCAAGATAGATAAGTCTAACTTTCTTTACTTTCTTTACGCCCAATCAGCAAGGTGTTAAATTGATCACGTTTCCAGCAATAATTCGCTAAACATAAACATTCTTCTAATTCATCATGCGGATTTGGAACACGGGGTTTTTCTAGGCACTGGGATAAATCAGGCGAAACGTCTTGTACTTCTACATCGAGACTTTGAAGCAAAGACTGGATGCGATCAACCAACTGCGTGTTGACCGTGCTCTGGGAGCAATGAAACCCGCTTTTCAGCAGGTTTACAGTCTTCTGCCCATTTTATTACATCATCATCACCCGTTGATGCCCGGCTACCTTGAAGGCAAGGTGCCTCACGGTATCTGCACTCACACGCCTGATGAAAAGCAGCAACAGTACCTTGATGGCATCGCGTTGCGCTGGGGTCAATTTGACTGTTCTCATCCGCAGGGTGAACTGCCGATCACGGGCATCTATTCAATGGGAAGCACCTCGTCTATCGGGCAGAGCTGTAGCTCCGATCTCGATATCTGGGTGTGCCACCAATCCTGGCTGGATAGCGAAGAACGCCAACTCCTACAGAAGAAATGTACGCTGCTTGAGCAGTGGGCTGCGGCGCAGGGCGCTGAGGTCAGCTTCTTCCTGATGGATGAAAGCCGTTTCCGCCACAATGAAAGCGGTAGCCTGAGCGGCGAAGACTGCGGCACCATGCAGCACATCCTATTACTCGACGAATTCTACCGCACCGCCGTGCGTATGGCGGGTAAACGTATTCTGTGGAACATGGTGCCGGTCGAGGAAGAATCTCACTACGACGAGTATGTGCTGTCGCTCTACTCGCAAGGAGCGCTGGCTCCTAACGAGTGGATGGATTTAGGCGGCCTGAGCACGTTGTCGGCGGAAGAGTATTTCGGCGCGAGTCTCTGGCAGCTCTATAAAAGCATCGATTCCCCCTATAAAGCCGTACTGAAGACGCTGCTGTTGGAAGCCTATTCCTGGGAATACCCGGACACAAGCCTGCTGTCGACTGAAATTAAAAAACGTCTGCATGACGGCGAGATCGTCTCTTTCGGGCTTGATCCTTACTGCATGATGTTGGATCGCGTGACGCACTATCTGACGGCGATCAACGATCCCACGCGTCTCGATCTGGCGCGTCGATGTTTCTACTTAAAAGTCTGTGAAAAGCTCTCCAGAGAAAAAGCCTGTGTCGGCTGGCGTCGTCAGATTCTGAGCCAACTGGTGCAAGAATGGGGATGGAGCGACAAACATCTGGCGATGCTGGATAACCGCGCTAACTGGAAAATCGAACAGGTACGCGAAGCACATAATGAGCTGTTGGATGCGATGATGCAGACCTATCGCAACCTGATTCGCTTCGCCCGCCGCAATAATCTGAGCGTCAGCGCCAGCCCGCAGGATATCGGTGTGTTGACCCGTAAACTGTACGCTGCGTTTGAAGCGCTGCCGGGTAAAGTTACCCTGCTGAACCCACAAATTTCGCCCGATTTGTCGGAGCCGAATTTAACCTTTATCTATGTTCCGGCAGGTCGCGCGAACCGTTCTGGCTGGTACCTGTACAATCAGGCACCGTCGATGGATGCGATCGTCAGCCATCAGCCGCTGGAATATAACCGCTATCTGAACAAACTGGTGGCGTGGGCGTATTTTAATGGCCTGCTGACGCCAAGCACGCGCCTGTATATTAAAGGTAACGAGCTGTGCGACATCACGCGCCTGCAAGCATTGGTGGACGACGTAGCCAGCCACTTCCCGCTGCGTCTGCCTGCCCCCACACCAAAGGCGCTGTACAGCCCGTGTGAAATTCGTCATCTGGCGATTATCGTCAATCTGGAACACGATCCGACGGCGGCCTTCCGCAATCAGGTGGTGCATTTCGACTTCCGTCATCTGGATGTCTTTAGCTTCGGCCAGCAGCAGCAGTGTCTGGTTGGCAGTATCGACCTGCTGTATCGCAACTCGTGGAACGAAGTACGTACGCTGCATTTCAGCGGCGAACAGGCGGTGTTGGAAGCGCTGAAAACCATTCTGGGCAAAATGCATCAGGATGCGGCGCTGCCGGAATCGCTGGAAGTCTTCTGCTACAGCCAGCACCTGCGCGGGCTGATTCGTACCCGCGTGCAGCAGTTGGTGTCCGAATGCATTGAGCTGCGCCTGACCAGTACGCGTCAGCAAGAGCCAGGGCGTTTTAAAGCGGTGAAAGTGGCGGGGCAAACCTGGGGCTTGTTCTTCGAGCGGCTGAGTGTATCGGTGCAGAAGCTGGAAAATGCGGTCGAGTTTTATGGCGCGATTTCCAACAACAAACTGCAAGGTCAGCCGGTTCAGGTTGAAACCAACCATGTGCATTTACCTCCGGTGGTCGATGGCGTCGCCAGCGAAGGGATCATCCAATTCTTCTTTGAAGATCTGACGGAAAATCAGGGCTTTAATATTTATATTCTGGATGAATCGAATCGCGTCGAGGTGTATCACCATTGTGAGGGCAGTAAAGAGGAGCTGGTGCGTGATGTCAGCCGCTTCTATTCGTCTTCGCACGATCGCTTTACCTACGGCTCCAGCTTTATCAATTTCAACCTGCCGCAGTTCTACCAAATCGTACAGCTGGACGGTCGCACGCAGGTGATCCCGTTCCGCAGCAGCGCACTTTCTCATCTGTGCATTACACCCGCAGTGGATGATGAGGTGACGACGATGAAGCAGCGGCTACAGATTCTATAACGTTCTGACCACTTGGCTTTCAGCGTATTCAGAAAGGGATGTATTGATGGATTCGTTGCAACGCCGAAACCTGATACTGCTGGCACTCGGACAAGGGCTGACCGGCAGTATTATTTCCCTGATGACGCTCTGTTCTACGTTGGTTGGCGTATTAATGACGCCGGTTCCGCTGTTGACCACGCTGCCGATTACCGCGACGGTATGCGGTGCGGCGCTCATGATCTATACCGTTTCGTCGCTGATGACGAAATATGGCAGGCGCAATGCGTTCATCATCGGCACGCTGCTGGGGCTGGTAGGCGCGCTGTTGGCGGCGCTGGCGATTCTGCTACACAGCTTCTCCCTCTTTGTATTTTCGACGTTTGTGCTGGGGATGTCCTGCGCCTTCAATCAGTATTATCGCTTCGCTGCGGCTGAAATTTTTACCGACAATCAGCAGAAAAATCGTGCTATTTCGTGGGTGATCAGCGGCGGTATCCTCGGCGGTTTTCTCGGCCCGTTCGCGGCCAGCCAGTCTTCTCAGCTCTGGGCGTCGTACCCGTTTCTCGGCAGCTTTATCGCCGCGGCCTGCATCTGTGTTATCACGTCTCTGCTGTTGCTTGGCCTGAAACTGCCTCCGATGTCCGTTGCCACGGTCAGTACTCAGCGTAGTGAACCGCTGGCGTCAATCCTGAAAAGTCGGGCATTTGTGCTGGGAACGGCAAGCTGTTCTGTCGGGTTTGTGGTGATGACGCTATTAATGAATTCCGTGCCGTTGGCGATGCACCAGCACCACTTTTCCGTCAGCCACAGTGCGACGGTGTTGCAGTGGCACTTTGTGGCGATGTATGCGCCCGCGCTGCTGTTAGTGCTGCTGGCGAAGCGACTGACGCCGATTCAGGTCGTGGTGATTGGCATGGTGTGTAACGTTGTCGGGGTAGCGGTCGCGCTAAGCGGTTTGACGTTCTGGCACTTCCTTTTTGCGCTGATGCTGTTCGGCGTCGGGTGGGCGTTTATGTTCAACGGCGGGACATTCATGCTGAACGCGTTTACCCATTCAGTGCATAAATCCCGTTTGCAGGGGATTAACTCGCTGGTGATTTACGTGCCTAACGCGCTGGCTTCGTTATCTGCCGGTAGCCTGATGGCGCTAACCAGCGGTTGGCCGCTGGTCAATATGGTGGGTATCGGCATGCTGTTGTTGCTGGTTCTGGGGTTGATCATTTTGGGACGGCGCTGAGCGGTGGAGCGCCGCGAGATCGTTGAAAAGGCGGTTACCCGAAGTGAACGGTTTCCCCTGCCTGATCCGAGCAGGCTGCTGACAGCAGCGCGATAAAATCTTCACCGCTGCGATCGCATACCCAGCGTTCCGCCTGACGGTTGAAGTGGTAACCGCCCGTTTTGGTCGCCAGCCAGATTTGGTGTAGCGGTTCCTGCCGATTGATCACGATTTTGCTGCCGTTCTCAAAGCTCAGCGTCATCACGCCGCCGTTAGTTTCGTAATCGATGTCGGCATCACCCTCAAACCGATCCAGCGTTTCTTCCAACTGAAGCATGAGTTCGTCGGCTAATTGGTGGAACTCGCTATCGTTCATTTTCGATTCCTATTGATTTTCATGATCCACCTGCGATTATAGAGAGCATACGAGTATTAATGACAGGTCTTAACGTGATGAAGAACGTATTTCGCCAGCTTTTTCTGGTGTTAGCCGTAGTGAGTTTATTCGGTTGTGGTCTGAAAGGGCCGCTTTATATGCCTGCCGATGGCAAATCTGGTGCGTCAACGACTCAGCCAAATGAGAACCAGCCGCCGCAAAAGAAAGCGTCAGTACGTCCTTAATGCGTGACGGTAATAATAAATAACAGGTCACGTAGATGTTTATCGCGCCCGGTTAAGCAAGCGGGGGAGTCAGGATAATGCAGTTCGCTAAGATGCACGGGTTAGGCAACGATTTCATGGTTGTTGATGCCGTTACGCAAAACGTTTATTTTTCACCCGAATTGATTCGCCGTTTGGCGGATCGACACTGTGGTGTAGGGTTCGACCAATTGCTGGTCGTCGAGCCGCCCTACGATCCTGAGCTGGATTTCCATTACCGCATTTTTAACGCGGATGGCAGCGAAGTCGCGCAGTGCGGCAATGGCGCGCGCTGCTTTGCTCGTTTTGTTCGCCTGAAAGGGTTGACCAACAAGCGTGATATTGCCGTCAGTACGCAGACAGGCCGGATGGTGCTGTCGGTGACCGATGACGAACTGGTACGCGTCAATATGGGCGAACCCAATTTCGAGCCGCAACAGGTGCCTTTCCGCGCGGTCAAAGCGGAGAAAACCTACATCATGCGTGCCGACGAACATACGGTGCTGTGTGGCGTGGTGTCGATGGGCAACCCGCATTGTGTGATTCAGGTTGAGGATGTGGAAACGGCGAAGGTGGACACGCTGGGGCCGCTGTTGGAAAGCCACGAGCGTTTTCCCGAGCGTGCCAACATCGGTTTTATGCAAGTGGTTGATAGCCACGCTGTCCGTCTGCGGGTGTACGAACGCGGTGCGGGAGAAACGCAGGCGTGCGGTAGCGGCGCGTGCGCTGCTGTGGCGGTAGGGATCCAGCAGGGATTATTGTCCGCGAGCGTTCGCGTATCGCTGCCGGGCGGGGAGTTGGATATCCAGTGGGATGGGCCGGGGCATCCGTTATTCATGACCGGGCCTGCAACGCATGTCTACGATGGATTTATTCATTTATGAAGAATGTCGAGGAACAGGCAGAGCGCGAGATCGCACTCAGTGACGAGATGGTTTTGCAGTTCCTGCAACAGAATCCCGATTTTTTTATCCGCAATGCGCGTCCCGTCGAGCAGATGCGCATTCCTCACCCCGTCAGGGGAACCGTGTCGCTGGTGGAATGGCAGCTGGCACGTCAGCGTAACCACATTACTCAGCTTGAGGAAGAAATCACGCTGTTGATGGAACAGGCGGGGGCGAACGAAGTGCTGTTCAATCGCCTGCTTGGGTTACAAACTGAATTGGCGTCGGCGGATAGCCTGACGGACATGTTGGATCGCTTGCAGCGCTGGGCGCGTCAGCTTGGTCTGGCGGGCGCAACGGTTCGTCTGTTTAATGATAAATGGCGCCTTGGCGCGCCTTCTGGTTTTACCCACCTTGGGCTAAACCGCTCCACCTTTGAGCCGCTGCGCATTCAGCGCTTCGGACAACATAACCACTATCTTGGCAGTCTGAACGGGCCGGAACTGTTGCTTCTGCTGCCACAGGCCAGACAGGTTGGGTCGGTCGCGCTATCGCTTATGGGAAATCATCACGATTTGGGCGTGCTGATTTTCAGCAGCCGCGACAGCCACCATTATCAGGATGGCATGGGAACCGTGCTGCTTCAGCAAATGGCCATGATGCTGCCAGCGATGTTGGCGCGCTGGGTTGAGCGGGCATGAGCCGGCAGCCTGCGCCATCGGAGACTCCTTCCTCTTCGCCGTTACAAGCTGATGTTGACGCGTTCCTGCGCTATCTGAAAGTAGAGCGTCAGCTAAGCCCGCTGACGCAGACCAGCTATTTGCGTCAACTGTCTGCGGTTATCACGATACTCTCCGCGGCGGGTGTGGCTGACTGGCGCAATCTGGACGCCTCTGGCGTGCGTTCCGTGGTGTCCCGCAGTAAGCGCGATGGGCTGCATTCCAGTAGCCTGGCGCTCCGTTTATCGGCACTGCGCAGTTTTCTCGATTGGATGGTGTCACGCGGCGTGCTGGTGGCAAACCCTGCTAAAGGGGTCTCAGCACCGCGAGCCGGGCGTCCATTACCCAAGAATATGGATGTGGATGAGACGAATCGCCTGCTGGAGATCGATTTGGACGATCCCCTTGCGGTGCGCGACCGCACGATGCTGGAAGTGATGTACGGCGCGGGGCTGCGTCTGGCTGAGCTGGTCGGCATGGATTATCAGCATATTGATTTGGCCAGCGGTGAAGTTTGGGTCATGGGGAAAGGCAGTAAAGAGCGCAAATTGCCGATAGGAAAAACGGCGGTAACCTGGCTAGAACGCTGGATGGCGCTGCGTGAGCTGTTTGGCCCACAGGATGATGCCGTGTTTATCTCCAATCAGGGACGACGCATTTCGATGCGCAACGTGCAGAAGCGTTTTGCCGAATGGGGGATTAAGCAGGGCATCAATAGTCATGTTCATCCGCACAAGCTGCGTCACTCCTTTGCGACGCACATGCTGGAATCCAGCGGTGATTTACGCGCGGTACAAGAGCTGCTTGGCCACGCTAACCTGACCACGACGCAGATTTACACCCATCTTGATTTTCAACATTTAGCCTCCGTGTACGATGCCGCGCATCCACGCGCCAAACGAGGGAAACCCTGATGCATTTTTACCGATCTCTTGGCCCGATCCGGGCGATCACGTTCGATCTGGATGACACGCTGTACGATAACGCGGACGTCATTCGGCGCACGGGGCAAGAGTCAATCCGCTTTCTGCAACAGTACCATCCGGCGCTTCGTGATTTTCAGGCGGATGACTTTCAGAACTTACGCCAGACCTTGCTGGAGCGCGAGCCGGACATCTATCACGACGTGACTGAATGGCGTCGCCGTGCGGCTGAACTGGCGATGTTAGAGCGCGGCCTGAGCGCGGCAGAGGCTAAGGATGGCGCAAAAGCGGCAATGGAAAACTTTGCCCACTGGCGCAGCCAGATTACGATTACCGAAGAAACGCACCAGACGTTAGCGGCATTAGCCGAGAAAGTGCCGCTGGCCGCCATCACCAACGGTAACGCTGAGCCGCACCGCTTTGGCCTCGATCGCTATTTTTCGTTTATCCTGCGCGCAGGCCCGCATGGTCGCGCCAAGCCGTTTGACGACATGTATCATCTGGCGGCGCAAAAGCTCAATTTGCCTGTGCATGAGATTCTGCATGTCGGTGACGATCTCACGACCGATGTGGCGGGGTCGATCCGCTGCGGTATGCAGGCCTGCTGGATTAACCTGCGTGAAGGCAGCCTGACGCAGATTGGCGACGCCCGACTGCTGCCGCATATTGAAATTTCGCGGTTGGCATCGCTGTCGGCATTGCTATAATCACGGCATTAATCTGTATAAATCACCAGTGGAAACGCCCTTGTCGATGCGGTGTTTCCCTCACCGGATAACCCGTACCTATGGACGTTTCTGATCTGCTCGATGGCCTCAACGACAAACAGCGTGACGCGGTAGCCGCGCCGCGCAGCAATTTATTGGTGCTGGCGGGGGCAGGCAGCGGCAAAACGCGGGTACTGGTTCATCGTATTGCCTGGCTCTTGTCCGTGGAAAACTGTTCGCCGTACTCCATCATGGCGGTGACGTTTACTAACAAAGCGGCGGCGGAGATGCGCCACCGTATCGATCATCTGATCGGCACCAGCCAGGGCGGCATGTGGATTGGTACTTTCCACGGGCTGGCACACCGCCTGCTGCGTGCGCACCATATGGATGCCAATCTGCCGCAGGATTTCCAGATTCTGGACAGCGAAGATCAGCTGCGTCTGCTGAAGCGTCTGATTCGGGCTCTCAACCTGGATGAGAAACAGTGGCCGCCGCGTCAGGCGATGTGGTTCATCAATGGGAAGAAAGATGAAGGGCTGCGCCCGCAGCACATTGAAAGCTACGGCAACCCTATCGAACAAACGTGGCAGCGCGTGTATCAGGCCTATCAGGAAGCGTGCGATCGTGCCGGGCTGGTGGATTTCGCCGAGCTGCTACTGCGTGCGCACGAACTGTGGCTGAACAAGCCGCATGTGCTGAACCACTATCGCGAACGTTTTACCAACATTTTGGTGGACGAATTCCAGGATACCAACCGCATTCAGTACGCCTGGATCCGTATGCTGGCGGGCGACAGCGCCAAGGTGATGATCGTCGGGGATGACGATCAGTCGATTTACGGCTGGCGCGGGGCGCAGGTAGAAAACATTCAGCTGTTCCTGAAAGATTTCGCCGGTGCAGAAACGATCCGTCTGGAGCAGAACTATCGCTCGACCAGCAATATCCTGAAAGCGGCGAATGCGCTGATCGCGCATAACGGCGGGCGGCTTGGAAAAAACCTGTGGACCGATGGCGTAGAAGGCGAGCCTATCTCGCTGTATTGCGCGTTCAACGAATTGGATGAGGCGCGCTACGTCGTTAATCGGATTAAAACCTGGCATGAAAATGGCGGTGCGCTGAAAGATAACGCCATTCTGTATCGGAGCAACGCCCAGTCTCGCGTACTGGAAGAGGCGCTATTGCAGCAGAGTATGCCGTACCGCATCTACGGCGGCATGCGCTTCTTCGAACGTCAGGAAATTAAAGATGCACTGTCTTATCTGCGCCTGATCGCTAATCGTAACGATGATGCGGCGTTCGAGCGTGTGGTAAATACGCCGACGCGCGGCATTGGCGATCGCACGCTGGACGTGGTGCGTCAGACGGCGCGCGATCGTCAACTGACGCTGTGGCAATCCACGCGGGCGCTGTTGCAGGAAAAAGCGCTGGCTGGGCGGGCGGCGGCATCGCTGCAACGCTTTATCGAACTGATCGATGCATTGGCCTATGAAACTTCTGAGCTGCCGCTGCATATTCAAACCGACCGGGCGATTAAGGATTCTGGCCTGTGGAGCATGTACGAACAGGAAAAAGGCGAGAAAGGGCAGGCGCGAGTAGAAAACCTGGAAGAACTGGTGACGGCAACGCGCCAGTTCAGCTATCAGGAAGAAGATCAGGATTTGATGCCGCTTCAGGCTTTCCTGTCGCATGCCGCGCTGGAAGCGGGCGAAGGTCAGGCTGACGCCAATCAGGATGCGGTTCAGCTTATGACGCTGCACTCAGCGAAAGGGCTGGAGTTCCCGCAGGTGTTTATCGTCGGCATGGAAGAAGGGATGTTCCCTAGCCAGATGTCGTTGGATGAAGGCGGACGTCTGGAAGAAGAGCGTCGCCTGGCTTATGTCGGCGTCACACGCGCGATGGAAAAGTTGACGATAACCTACGCGGAATCCCGCCGTTTATACGGCAAAGAAGCCTATCACCGGCCTTCCCGGTTCGTCGGCGAGCTGCCGGAAGAGTGTGTTGAAGAAGTGCGGTTACGCGCCAGCGTCTCCCGTCCGGTTAATCATCAGCGCCTCGGCACACCGATAACGCAAAACGACAGCGGCTACAAATTAGGGCAGCGGGTTCGCCATGCGAAATTCGGCGAAGGTACGATCGTGAATCTGGAAGGCAGCGGCGATCACGCCCGCCTTCAGGTCGCGTTTCAAGGGCAAGGCATTAAATGGCTGGTCGCCGCTTATGCCAGACTGGAAACGGTGTGATCGTCACGATGCAGTTTGAAGTATGACGGGGTTATATAACTTATAAAAACCCTGTCTTAGTCTTTATCGTCATTTTCGACAATGCTAGGTGACTTGCCGCGTATCCATGGATGTGTGGTATCACAATAAAAAAGGAGCATGCCCATGACGCTAGACCAGATTGTTGCCGAGTTGCAGAAGAAAAAATGGGTCGATCTTACGCATACGATTACGGAGTCGATTCCTATTTTTAGCGCGTTTGAAGGTGTGTTGCAGCGTAAGACCTTATTCAACGTTGAAGATCACGGGTTCTATGCGCAGGCCGTGACGTTTGCAACGCAGACGGGAACGCATATTGATGCGCCGGGGCATTTTGTCGCGGGTAAGCGTTATCTGGATCGTATTGATAATAAAGAGCTATTGCTGCCGCTGGTGGTGCTCCACAAGCAAGACGCCGTCGCGAACGATCCCGATTACCGCCTGTCGGTTGACGACATTCTGGCGTTTGAGCGTGAACACGGAGAAATCCCGTCAGGCAGCTTTGTCGCGTTTGCCAGCGGCTGGAGCACGCGCTGGCCTGATCTTGATGCCTTCGCCAATAAAGATGAAGAGGGCAACAGCCATACGCCTGGGTGGTCGCTTGAGGCGCTGACATTCCTGTTTGAAGAGCGCGGCATTAGCGCGGTTGGGCATGAAACGCTGGATACGGATTCCGCCGCGGATTTCCGTCGCAACAACGGGTTGATTGGCGAGTTCTTCGTGCTGAACCAAAATGCCTGGCAGGTTGAGGTCCTGAATAACCTGCATCAGTTACCGTCTACCGGCGCTTATATTCACGTCAGCTACCCTAATTTCGCTGGTGCGCCCGGCTTCCCCGTCCGTGCTATCGCCTATTTACCAGACCACGCTTAATCGATAAACGCAGTTCTTTTTTACGCTGAGGACTGCGCTTTTTACCCTTTTCCGCGCCAAACTTATTGAATAAACCTTATCCATTTGACCAATCTTTTACAGCGTGTTTCAGCCGAGGTTTTAAAGTTGAAGTCTTTTTCATCTCGGCGTAACATGCGCGCATCATTATTCTCGGAGGACTAACGCCTTGGACACACCCAGTCGATACTGGCTCACTAACCTGTTCATTAGGTACAACTTCTAAGGCTATCTTCCTCTGCTGATAGCCTTCGTGGTTGTCAGCGACGCTGTTTTTGTCGCTACGAGTCAGATCCGTCGAACGGACTGAAACCTGCTGGTGACACCTCACCTTTGTTTCTGTGCTTCAATCGCGTTGTCCATCTCTGCTACTGAAAGGGGAGCTATGGCCCATGCTGAGCGCATTTAAACTGGATAACTGCCGTTTATCTCGTCTGGAACTGGATGACTCCGATGATCTCACCACGTCAGTTTGGGTCGATTTGATCGAACCGGAAGACGATGAGCGTGAAAAAGTACAAAACGAACTGGGACAAAGCCTGGCAACCCGCCCGGAACTGGAAGACATTGAGGCGTCGGCACGTTTTTTTGAAGATGAAGACGGCCTGCACATTCACTCCTTTTTCTTTTTTGAAGATGCTGACGATCACGCCGGTAACTCGACCGTGGCGTTTACTATTCGCGATGGTCGTCTGTACACTTTGCGTGAGCGTGAGCTGCCTGCATTCCGCCTGTATCGCATGCGTGCCCGTAACCAAACGCTGGTGGACGGCAATGCTTACGAACTGCTGCTCGACCTCTTTGAGACCAAAATTGAGCAACTGGCGGACGAGATCGAGAACATCTACAGCGATCTGGAATCGCTGAGCCGCATCATTATGGAAGGGCGTCAGGGTGAAGAGTACGACGACGCGCTGTCTACGCTAGCGGAACTGGAAGACGTGGGCTGGAAAGTGCGCCTGTGTCTGATGGATACCCAACGCGCGTTGAACTTTCTGGTGCGTAAAGCCCGCTTGCCATCCGGTCAGCTTGAGCAGGCGCGCGAAATTTTACGCGATATCGAATCTCTGCTGCCGCACAACGAATCCCTGTTCCAGAAGGTTAACTTCCTGATGCAGGCGGCGATGGGCTTCATCAATATCGAGCAGAGCCGGATTATCAAGATCTTCTCGGTGGTTTCCGTGGTGTTCCTGCCGCCGACGCTGGTGGCATCCAGCTACGGGATGAACTTTGAGTTTATGCCCGAGTTGAGATGGTCGTTTGGCTATCCGGGTGCGATTGTGCTGATGATTCTCGCCGGACTGGCACCGTACCTCTATTTCAAACGTAAGAACTGGCTGTAAGTTTTTACCGATGCGCCTGATGGGGTTTAACCGTCAGGCGCGTTAAAACGCCTTTGTCTATACTTATCGTTCCCCGACTCACTCTTCCTGTTTATTCTTCCGCGTCTGTTCATTCTCCGGCCATCTTGTTTAGAATGGCGGACAGTCTTTCTGTTCTTACTTTCTATTACTAAAAACAGGTCGTGTGCATGAAAGGGATGTCTCCTTGGATGCAATGGGGAATATTGCTGTCGGTTTCATTATCCCTTGGGTTTGGGCTACAGATTTACCACGTTCCCGCCGCGCTGTTGCTGGGGCCGATGATGGTCGGCGTCGTCATGGGGTTAAACGGTGCGACGATTCGCATCCCGCCCGTCTGCTTTGCGGGCAGCAATGCCGTTCTGGGCTGTCTGGTCGCACAAAGCCTGTCATTTTCTATCCTGAAACCGCTGATGAGTGAATGGCCGCTGGTGCTGTTCATTCTGCTGGCGACGCTGGTTGCCAGCGGGCTATCTGGTTGGCTGCTGGTCAAATTTAGCGAACTGCCCGGCACGACCGGAACCTGGGGCGCATCGCCGGGCGGGGCATCTGCAATGGTCGCGATGGCCGGGGAGTTTGGCGCGGATGTGCGGCTGGTCGCCTTCATGCAATATTTACGCGTGCTGATGGTCACTGCGTCGGCGGCGTTTGTCGCGCGCCTGAGTTTGGGTGACGAAGCGGCAGAAAACAGCGCGATGCTGGTCTGGTTTCCCGCACTGGACTGGCGCTTTCTGGCGACGCTTTGCGTGGCGTTTGGCAGCGCCTGGCTGGGAAGACGCCTGCGCATTCCATCCGGGGCGCTGTTAGGGCCGATGATTATTGGCTCGATGCTGCATGCCAGCGGCACCTTGCATCTGCAAACCCCAGAATGGCTGCTGGCGCTGGCCTATGCCTTTATCGGCTGGAGCGTAGGTTTATGTTTCACCCGCCCGATCTTTTTGCTGGCGATCCGCACGCTGCCGCACATGATGGCGTCGATAGTCGGATTGATGTTGCTGTGCGGTGGAATGGCGTGGATGGTGACGAAAATGATGCCGGTGGATATGCTGACCGCCTTTCTGGCGACCAGCCCCGGCGGGCTGGATTCGATTGCGATTATTGCCGCAGGCAGTCGGGTCGATATGGCGTTTGTCATCGCCATGCAGACGCTGCGGCTGTTTTCGACGCTGCTGTTCAGCCCGATCTTATCGCGCTTTATTTCCCGTCGTGTTGAGGCTGGGAAACTGTAGCTGGCGTGCGGCGTAGCTTACGCTGCGTATAAAGCGCATCCAGAATAAACAGCGCCAGCGCACCCCAGATGAAGGCGAAAGTAATCAGTTTGTCGCTGCTGAATGTTTCACCGTAGAACACCACTGCCAGTATGAACATGATGGTAGGGCCGAGATACTGGAAGAAGCCGAGGGTTGACAGGCGCAGGCGCATCGCCGCGGCGGTGAAAAACAGCAGTGGCACCGTAGTGACGATACCCGCCGAGAGCAGCAGCAGGTTCAGCGACCAGGGATTGGCTGTCAGATGGCTACTTGGCGTGTCGGCAATAAAAAACAGATAAATGACCGCGACCGGCAGCAGCCACAGCGTTTCGATCAGCATGCCAGTTTGCCCGTCGATACCAATCTTCTTACGCAGCAGACCGTACAACGCGAAGCTGAATGCCAGTCCGAGTGCGATAACCGGCAGCGATCCGAATGTCCACAGCTGAACCAGTACGCCAGTCACGGCGAGCAGCACGGCCAGCCATTGCAGACGGCGAAAGCGTTCGCCAAGGAAGATCATGCCCAGCATGACGTTAACCAGCGGGTTGATGAAATACCCCAGGCTGGCTTCCAGCATGTGATGGTTGTTGACCGCCCAGATGTACAACAGCCAGTTCCCGCCGATAAGTACCGCCGTTAATGCCAACAGAAACAGATGATTGACGTTACGGCAGGCAAGTTTCACCTGACGCCATTTCCGGCCGATGGTCAGCAGGATGAGCATAAAGAAGAATGACCAGATAATACGGTGCGTCAGTATTTCATTGGGTGGAACGTGCTCAAGCAGCTTGAAGTAAACGGGAGCAATTCCCCAAATAAAGTACGCACCGAGGGCGAAAAAGATCCCCTCACGGGTTTGTTGCGCGTTCATGGGTGACTCGATAAGGACGGCGGGAAAACACTAAGTCTACCCAAAACTGTGAGCGCTTTCACGTAAAGTGTTAATGACAATCCTGTTTGCCCACGAGAAAGGCTACCCGACAATATAGGTTGCGGTGGCACTGGCGAGATGTGAACCCCGTTCGTTATGCAATTCGGCACGGGCGACGGCGATTTTATTGCCGCCGCGCAGCAGCGTGCTGGTAATAGTGAAGTGCTCGCCATAGCCCGGACGCAGATAATCTACCCGCATATCAATTGTTCCCATGCGGGCGAGGCGGTGGTGAAATTCCTGATCGCTGATCGTCTCATGGCGCAGCAGCGTGTTGCCGACGCAGACTAATCCGGCGGCAACGTCCAGCCCGGCAGCAATCACGCCGCCATGCAGGATTTTTTGTGCTGCATTGCCGATGAGCTTATCTTGCCGGGTGAACGTCAGGACGGCTTTGTCGGCTTCAAATTGCTGTAGTTCAAGGCCGAGTTCGATGTTGAATGGCATCTTGTAAATGAAAATCTCGCCAACAAGCTGGCGCACGGTATCTCTGGTTAATGTGGTTCCCTGAAATGATGGTATGTCAGCCATGGTTGTTTCCCGCTCAAATAAAAGCACTCGTCAAATGTAGTTAATTTGATACGTTTAGGTTGTGCAAGTGTTTATTTTATGCGCTGATTTTGTTTCTTTCCAGAAAAGGTAGAGAAACGGGAGAACGATAATTCAAACGTCGCTGAACTGTGTAGAATGGCGGGCTTGAGTGGGGAAGGCTTATCACTATTTAGATAAATGAGTTTATTTAGATAAAAGATTTTATTTGGATAAAAGAATGCCGGAGAAAAACATGTCGGAGAAAATGAATGCGTAAAATAGTACTCGTACTGGCAGCATTACTGATGGCACAGGCCCATGCTGAAACAACAACAAACGTAAACGAGCCTGCGCCAAATCAACCGGTGGTACGCGGCAGCATTATCGCCAGTCTGTTACAAGAGCACGATACCCCGTTTATCCTCTATCCTTATGAAAGTAATTACATACTGTATACCTATACCAGCAACATCAATAAAACGGCGATACAGAGCTATAACTGGGGCGATGAAGCACGTAAAGATGAAGTGCATTACCAGTTGAGTTTGGGGTTCCCGATCTGGCGCGGCATTCTGGGTGGTAACTCGTTGCTGGGGGCGTCCTATACGCAGCGCTCATGGTGGCAGTTGTCTAATAAGAGTGAGTCTTCTCCGTTCCGTGAAACCGATTATGAGCCACAGGTCTTTTTGGGCTGGGCAACGAACTATACCTTCGCGGGCTGGACGCTGCGGGATGTGGAAATGGGCTTTAATCACCAGTCTAACGGCCGTTCCGAACCGACGTCGCGCAGTTGGAACCGTGCCTATGCCCGCTTGATGGCGCAGAACGGCAACTGGCAGGTTGATGTGAAGCCGTGGGTGCGTTTCTCTGACAGCAAGGATGACAATCCAGATATCATCAAATACATGGGCCATTATCGCTTGCGCGTCGGCTATGTGTGGGGCGACAGTGTGTTTAGCGCAGAAGGACGCTATAACTGGAACAGCGGCTACGGCGGCGGTGAACTGGGCTGGAGCTACCCGCTGACGCGTCATGTCCGTTTCTACACCAAGGTGTTTAGCGGCTACGGCGAATCCCTGATTGACTACAACCACCGTCAGACCCGCTTTGGCGTTGGCGTCACGCTGAACGACATGTTCTAACAGCTGTGTTTTAGCAACCTGGGTTTTCGCGGCTGGAGTTTTAGCGATTGCCGCTTTAACCCTTGTCGTTTTACCAAACTAACGATTGCAGTTTTACCCAACGGCGCTGAAAATAGCGCCTGTTTGATTTCATTGAATTGGGGAAGGCGTGTCTACGGCGGAAGTATTGAATAAGGAAGCGCTGGCGGTTCAGGTTCTGCGGGACACGTTCGGCTACCAGCAATTCCGACCGGGTCAGCAGGAAATTATCAGCGCGACGCTCAGTGGGCAGGACTGTCTGGTTATCATGCCGACAGGCGGCGGCAAATCGCTGTGCTATCAAATCCCTGCGCTGGTGATGGACGGGCTGACGCTGGTGGTGTCCCCGTTGATTTCACTGATGAAAGATCAGGTCGATCAGCTTCAGGCCTACGGTGTTTCGGCAGCTTGTCTTAATTCGACGCAGACGCGTGAGCAGCAGCTTGAGGTGATGGCCGGTTGTCGTACGGGTCAGATCAAGCTGCTTTATATTGCGCCTGAACGCCTGACGACGGACAGTTTCCTCGATCATCTCGCCCACTGGCAGATCGCTCTGATCGCGGTGGATGAAGCGCACTGTATTTCCCAATGGGGGCACGATTTCCGCCCTGAATACCGGGCGCTGGGGCAGATTAAACAGCGTTTCCCTCATCTTCCTTTTATTGCGCTGACCGCTACGGCTGACGAGACCACGCGGAACGATATCGTTCGTCTGTTGGATCTTCAGTCGCCGCTGATTCAGATCAGCAGCTTTGACCGTCCGAACATTCGCTACACGCTGGTGGAGAAGTTCAAACCGCTCGACCAGCTCTGGATGTTCGTGCAGGGGCAGCGTGGAAAAAGTGGCATCATCTACTGCAACAGCCGCTCCCGCGTGGAAGATATTTGCGCACGGTTACAGGCTCGTGGGCTGAGCGCAGGGGCTTATCACGCTGGATTGGATAACGAACGGCGTGCACAGGTGCAGGAAGCGTTCCTGCGTGACGATCTCCAGGTGGTGGTCGCGACCGTGGCGTTTGGTATGGGCATCAACAAGCCTAACGTGCGGTTCGTGGTGCATTTTGATATTCCGCGTAACATCGAATCCTACTATCAGGAAACGGGGCGAGCTGGGCGTGATGGCCTCGCTGCCGAAGCTGCGCTGTTCTACGATCCGGCGGATATGGCGTGGCTGCGCCGCTGCTTGGAAGAAAAACCGGCTGGGCCGCAGTTGGATATCGAGCGTCATAAGCTGAATGCGATGGGGGCGTTTGCCGAAGCGCAGACCTGTCGCCGTCTGGTGTTGCTGAACTATTTCGGTGAAGGACGCCAAGAGGCCTGTGGCAACTGCGATATTTGTCTCGATCCGCCGAAGCGCTATGATGGGCTGGTCGAAGCGCAAAAAGCGCTCTCCTGCGTATACCGAGTTGGGCAGCGCTTTGGCTTAGGGTATGTCGTCGAGGTGCTGCGCGGGGCGAATAATCAGCGTATCCGTGATTTCGGCCATGACAAGCTGCCGGTTTACGGTATTGGTAAAGATAAATCGCAGGAGCATTGGGTCAGCGTGCTGCGCCAGCTGATTCATCTGGGCTTGCTCAACCAGAACATCACAATGCATTCCGCCGTACAGCTTACCGAATCTGCACGCCCTGTGTTGCGGGGAGAAATGCCGCTACAGCTGGCCGTGCCACGTGTGATTAACCTGAAACCGCGTGCCAATCAAAAATCGTACGGTGGAAATTACGACCGTAAGCTGTTTGCCAAATTACGCAAACTGCGTAAATCCATCGCGGATGAAGACAATATTCCGCCTTACGTGGTGTTCAGCGATGCCACGTTGTTGGAGATGGCTGAACTGATGCCGATCACCGCGGGTGAGCTGCTGAATATCAACGGGGTTGGACACCGTAAACTCGAACGTTTCGGTGCGCCTTTCATGAACATGATTCGCGATCATGTCGATAATGATGACGAGTAACGCTCGCCTTATCTGATTGCATTTAAAAATAGGAAAACCAAGATGCTGATGCTATTTCTGACGGTGGCGCTGGTGCATTTCATTGCGCTGATGAGCCCGGGACCGGATTTCTTTTTCGTTTCACAAACGGCGGCCAGCCGTTCCCGCCGTGAAGCGATGATGGGCGTGTTAGGTATTTCTCTGGGTGTGGTGGTCTGGGCGGCTATCGCGCTGCTGGGGCTGCATCTGCTGTTGCAAAAAATGGCCTGGCTGCATACGGCCATTACCGTCGGTGGTGGGCTGTACCTGTGCTGGATGGGCTGGCAGATGCTGCGTTCTGCTCGGCGTAAAGCACAGCTGGAAACCACGCAGGAAACGGCGGTGGTTCTGCCTCAGCGCGGTAAAACCTTCATGCGTGGACTGTTGACGAATTTGGCGAATCCGAAGGCGCTGATCTATTTCGGCAGCGTGTTCTCGCTGTTTGTCGGCGACAGCGTCGGCAGCGGCGCTCGCTGGGGGCTATTTGCGCTGATCTCGATTGAAACGCTGATCTGGTTCAGCCTGGTCGCGATGGTTTTCGCCCTACCGGCAATGCGTCGTGGCTATCAACGTCTGGCGAAATGGGTGGATGGCGTGGCGGGCGTGCTGTTTACCGGGTTCGGTCTGCACCTGATTTTCTCTCGCTAACGTTTCCCCAGCGCGTTTCTGGTGGATAAACAACAGCGCACCGTAATCTGATACGGCGCGCTGTCTTACTCAGGCTTTTCTCGCCGTGGCGAGTAACGCGCCGACCAGCACGAACAGTGAACCGAATATCCGGTTGAGCGTCTTCATCTGCCGTGGGCCTTTTAGCCATCCGGCGATACGTGTGGCCAGCGTGGCGTAGCCAATCATCACGATGATATCGACCACCACGGTGGTAATACCCAACACCAGATACTGTGCGGCCTGCGGCTGGTGGGGAATAATGAACTGCGGGAACAGCGCTGCCAGAAACACGATGCTTTTTGGGTTGGTCAGATTCACCAGCACCGCACGTTTAAAGAGCCGACGACGCGGCATCGCGCTGGCGATCGCCTGAAGGTCAAGTGCGCCTGCGGCGCGCCACTGCTGAATCCCCAGCCAAATCAGATACGCCGCGCCCAGCCATTTCAGCATATCGAAAGCCAGTACAGACTGGTTAAGCAACGCGCCTAACCCAATGCCGACCAGCACGATATGAATCGCCAGCCCGACCTGTAAACCACAGATTGAGGCCGTTGCACCGCGATAGCCGTGGCTAATTCCGGTGCTCATGGTGTTGATGGCACCCGATCCGGGTGACAGGCTGAGAATAAGCGTTGTGAGTAAATAGGTTAACCACCAATCCAATGTCATGAAGCATGCCCCTGAATCACGTTCTGTATTACGAGAGTCTGTCTGTTTTTTATGTCACAATACGCTGGTGCTCCACTGCTTGTCATGTTCTTCCGCTAGCTTTGTTTTCCCGCGTCACCGGAGAGGTGTGATGATTCAACGCCACAATACGTTGTTTACGTCGGAACGGTTAACGCCTGAAGGGTTAACCTCGAACCTGTTAACGCGAGAAGCGCAGTTTGCCGCTTTTGCTACCGGAGAATTACTGGATTTCTGGCGTCAGCGCGAAGAGGGCGAATTCTCTGGCGTTGATGATGTGCCGATCCGGTTCGTTCGTTTTACCGCACCCCAGCACGATAAGATTGTCGTTGTCTTTTCAGGCCGTATCGAAAGCTATGTCAAATATAGCGAAGTCGCTTATGACCTCTTTCATCGCGGCTATGACGTGCTCATCATGGATCACCGTGGGCAAGGGCGATCGGGTCGGGTGCTGCAAGACGGCCACCGTGGACACGTGCTGCGCTTCAGTGATTATGTCGATGATGCTGAAACGTTGTGCCAGCAGCATATTGGCCCGAAGCACTATACCCGCCGGTTTGCCTTAGCGCATTCGATGGGGGGCGCGATTCTGGCGCAGCTTCTGATTCGTCAACCTGAGACGTTTGATGCCGTGGCGCTGTGCGCGCCGATGTTTGGCATTCGTTTACCGCTTCCTCATTGCGTTGCTGGCTGGATTGTTGATTGGGCGGAGCATCGCCCAGCAATACGTGATTATTACGCCATCGGCACCGGACAGTGGCGTCCTTTGCCTTATCGGATGAATGTGCTGACACACAGCCGTGAGCGTTACCAGCGCAGCATTCGATTTTATGCGGATTCGCCGGATTTGCGCATCGGCGGCCCGACTTACCATTGGGTGCGTGAGGCGATACAGGCGGGGAAACAGCTGTTGGCACAGGCCAGCGCCGTCACCACGCCGCTTCTGCTGCTACAGGCGGGAGAGGAACGCGTGGTAGATAACCGCAGCCAGAATGCGTTTTGTCAGGCACTGGCGCAAAGCGGTAACGCCAATGCGAATGGCGTTTTGCAGGTTATCCCCGGTGCGCGGCATGAAATTCTCTTTGAAACGGATAACCTCCGCGCTCAGGCATTTGCGCTAATTTTGGCGCACTTTGCGCGTTATCATTAATTTTAGACTGTTGGCACGCCGTTCAACGGATGCTGCCAGCAACCTCGTTAATTTTTTGCGGCGCGTGCCGCCACAACACACCAGAAGTGAGATCTCATCGTTATGTACCATGTCGTTGCTTCCGATTTAGATGGCACACTGCTGTCACCTGACCACTCGTTGTCCCCGTATGCGAAAGAAACCCTCAGGCTGCTGACGGAAAAAGGGATTCACTTTGTGTTTGCTACCGGACGTCATCACATGGATGTCGCGCAGATCCGCGATAACCTCGGCATCAGCGCATTTATGATTACCTCGAATGGTGCGCGCGTGCACAACTCGCAGGGCGAACTGATTTTCAGCCACAACCTGGATCAGGACATCGCCCGCGACCTTTACAGCGTCGTACACAATAACCCCGATATGCTGACGCACGTTTACCGCGATGATGAGTGGTTTATGAACCGTCCGCGCATGGAAGAAGAGCGCTTCTTCAAAGAGTCGATCTTTAAATACAAGCTGTTTGAGCCTGCACTGCTTGAAACCGATGGCGTCAGCAAAGTGTTCTTTACCTGTGATTCCCATGAGCAGTTGCTACCGCTGGAAGAAGCGATCAATGCGCGCTGGGGCGACCGCGTTAACGTGAGCTTTTCGACGCTTACCTGCCTGGAAGTGATGGCGGGTGGCGTGTCTAAAGGTCATGCGCTGGAGCAGGTGGCGAAGATTATCGGCTTCTCGCTCAAAGAGTGTGTGGCGTTTGGTGATGGCATGAACGACTACGAAATGCTGTCGATGGCGGGTAAAGGCTGCGTCATGCAGAACGCGCATCAGCGCCTGAAAGATATGCTGCCGGATCGCGAAGTGATTGGGTCTAACGCGGACAGCGCGGTGCCGAATTATCTGCGTGAGCTGTTTCTGAAGTAAGCCGTGAAGTAATCCGTATAGTATCGACCGACGCATCATCGGGCACGTGGTGCCCGATGGCAAAACTGAGTCTCAGCGCGGTTTTTTCAGGAAATCGACCGCTTTGTCGGGAAAATCGGTGAACAGCCCGTCAACATCCGCCTGATAGTAGAGAATGTCGTAGAGCCGATCGATATCGCTGGCGTACGCCGGTAGTCTGTCAGCTCTTGCCGTGAACGGGTGTACCTGAAGTTTATGCTGGTGGGCTTCCTTCACCATGTCGGTAAAGGTGATGTGGTCAGGCGTCGACCCTTTCTGGACGAGCATGTGATAGTCCGGGCCGATACCATCGGCATAGGTCGCAATTTGCTGCATCGCGCCGGGCTTTTGCATCCAGTCGTAGTTGTAATTCACCCACGTCCCATCGGCCTGCTTCTCGTAGGTTTCATGCCAGTCGGTATAGGCAATCAGCTGAATCAGGTTCAGATCCATCTTCATCTGCGGCTGCAATTCGGTTTTGATGCGCTTTAGCTCTGCGACATCAAACGATTGCAGGAAGACCTTATCGCTTTTTTTCGTATAGCCATACTGCTTCAACACGGCCAGCGTTTCGCGCGCGATGTCTTTCCCTTCCTGATGGTGAAACCACGGTGCTTTGATTTCGGGGTAGAGTCCGATGTTCTTGCCAGTCGAGTGGTTCAGACCCTGAATAAATTCAATTTCTTCCTGAAAGGTATGAATACGGAAGTCGGATTTCCACATCGGAAAACGGTTCGGGTAACTCTGGACCTGTTTGCCGTCTTTGATATCGAATCCTTCGGTGAACTTCAGTGACTTGATCTCTTTTAGCGTGAAGTCGATAGCGTAAAAGCGTCCATCTTTACGGGCGCGTTGCGGAAAACGCTCTGCCACGTCGGTCACGCGATCCAGATAGTGATCGTGCAACACAATGAGCGCGTTATCTTTGGTGAGCACCAGATCCTGTTCCAGATAATTGGCACCCTGAGCATAGGCCATCGCCTTTGCCGGAAGCGTATGCTCGGGCAGATAGCCGCTGGCACCGCGGTGGGCAATAACGATTTTGTCGGTTGATGAAGCGAAAGCACTAAAGGAAACGGAGAGTGCGAGGGCGGAGAGTAGAGATGTTACGGTAACGTTCATGCGATCAAACCTCTTTCTGTTGAGAGAAAGGCGGCGTCGTTATGACGCCGCCAGAGGGATGCTTACAAGAGCGGGTTAGGCGCGATTGGCTAACTCTGCTTTATGCTTTTTCTCATTCAGCATAACAACAACCAGCAGAAGTACCGCCAGAATGCTGCCGCCTATCATCACCATGAAGCCGCCGTCCCAACCGAAGAAGTCAACGGTGTAGCCGACGATGGCGCTAGCGGCAACGGAGCCTCCGAGGTAACCGAACAGGCCGGTGAAGCCCGCTGCGGTACCCGCTGCTTTTTTCGGTGCCAGTTCCAATGCATGCAGACCAATCAGCATGACCGGACCGTAAATCAGGAAGCCGATGACGATCATACAGGCCATGTCCACACCCGGGTTACCGGCTGGGTTCATCCAGTAAACGATGGTTGCTATTGTTACCAGCGTCATGAAGAACACGCCCGTTGCACCACGGTTGCCTTTAAATACCTTGTCGGACATCCAGCCACACAGCAGCGTGCCCGGAATACCTGCGTATTCGTAGAAGAAATAGGCCCAGGAAGACTTATCCAGTGCGAAGTGTTTAACTTCCTTCAGGTAGGTCGGTGACCAATCGAGGATACCGTAACGCAGCAGGTAAACGAAGACGTTGGCGATCGCGATGTACCACAGCAGTTTGTTCGGGAAAACGTACTGCATGAAGATTTGCTTAGCCGTCAGCTCTTCTTCCGCTTTTTCATTGTAATCAACCGGATAATCGTTTTTGTACTCTTCAATCGGTGGCAGACCACAGGATTGCGGTGTGTCACGCATCAGTGCAAAAGCGATCATGGCAACCAGAATAGCGGCGAAGGCCGGCATATAGAGTGCGGCTTTCCAGTCGTTGAACCAGGCCATACCCAGCAGGAACAGCAGGGGAGGAATACCACCGCCGACGTTGTGAGCACAGTTCCATACGGACACGATGCCACCACGTTCTTTTTGCGACCACCAGTGAACCATCGTACGTCCGCACGGTGGCCAGCCCATACCCTGAAACCATCCGCACAGGAACAGCAGGACGAACATAATCGCAATGCTGGATGTTGCCCACGGCACGAAGCCCATGAACAGCATGACCGCACCTGACAGAATCAGACCCGCAGGCAGGAATACGCGCGGGTTAGAACGGTCGGATATCGATCCCATGATGAATTTGGAAAAGCCGTAGGCAATAGAGATACCTGACAGTGCAAAACCGAGGTCACCACGTGAGAAGCCCTGTTCAATCAGGTAAGGCATGGCCAGTGCGAAGTTTTTACGCACCAGATAGTAGGCGGCGTAGCCAAAAAAGATCCCCATGAAAATCTGCCAGCGCAGACGGCGATAGAGCGGATCAACGTGTTCTTGCGACACGCGCGGCTGGTGGGCGGCGGGCCTAAAAATACTCAGCATAGATATCTCCAATGCGAAAAAAAACGATAGCTTTTTTGTTCTATTACGAACGTTATTGTAAGGGGATAGCGTGCAAATGAGTGTGATTCATGACGCTTATGTTACACTTTTATGAAACTGTGACGATTTTTGCGCTCATGTTAACAGAATCGGAAAATTCCACAGTGCGGTTTTAGTGACCTAAATCACACTTATCGTTTTTAAACCTCGCTTTATTTTCGTTTAGTGTTCGTTTTTGCTCTTTATCAAACATTAACCCTTCTTTCTGTGTCCCAATAGCAACATGTAGACCATCCGCCTGGAGCGAGAACATGAAGCAAAATACGGGGAACTGGCGTGAAACTGACGTGGTTGTCATCGGCGGTGGTGCAACGGGAGCAGGAACGGCACGGGACTGTGCCCTGCGCGGACTGCGCTGCCTGCTGCTTGAACGTTATGATATTGCGACTGGCGCGACCGGGCGTAATCACGGCTTATTACACAGCGGTGCCCGCTATGCGGTAACCGATGGCGAGTCTGCCCGTGAATGTATTGAAGAAAACCAGATTCTCCGACGGATTGCTCGCCACTGTATTGAACCTACTGACGGTCTGTTTATCACCTTGCCCGAAGACGATCTTGGTTGGCAGGCACAGTTTATTACCGCCTGCCAGCAGGCGGGAATTCGCGCGCAGGCGTTGGATCCGCGGGAAGCGTTACGACTGGAACCGGCAGCAAACCCGGCGCTGATTGGCGCGGTGCGCGTGCCGGATGGTTCGGTCGATCCTTTTCGCCTGACGGCAGCCAACATGATTGATGCTTGCGAGCACGGCGCGGAAGTGCTGACCTATCATGAGGTTATCGGACTGATTCGTCAGGGCGACCGTATTACCGGCGTGCGCGTTTTCGACCATAAAAAAGGTGTAGAAACAGAAATTTATGCACAGGTGGTGGTCAACGCGGGCGGTATTTGGGGACAACACATTGCGGAATATGCCGATCTGCGCGTGCGCATGTTCCCGGCAAAAGGCGCGCTGTTGATTCTTGGACACCGCATCAACAACATGGTGATCAACCGCTGCCGTAAACCGGCGGATGCCGACATTCTGGTGCCGGGCGATACCATTTCGCTGATTGGCACTACCTCAACCCATATCGATTACGATCAAATCGACAATATGCTGGTAACACCTGCCGAGGTGGAAACGCTGATGCGGGAAGGCTCAATGCTGGCACCGACGCTGGCGAGCACGCGCATTCTACGCGCCTATGCCGGTGTCCGACCGCTGGTTGCTAACGATAGTGACCCGAGCGGACGTAGCGTAAGTCGCGGCATTGTCTTGCTCGACCATGCCAGCCGCGACGGGCTGGAAGGATTTATTACCATCACCGGCGGCAAGCTGATGACCTACCGCCTAATGGCGGAGTGGGTGACTGACGCTATTTGCAAAAAGCTGGGTCATGACGTGGCCTGCTCGACGGCACAGACGCCGCTGCCCGGTTCTGAATCGCTGGAGGAGCTGAAATCCGCTCCTCACCCCCTGTCTGCTTACCCTGCGGCAAAACCGCTCTCTGCGCCGCTGCGCGGTTCGGCGATTTATCGCCACGGTGAACGTGCCGGAAGGATGCTGTCCGGTGAGCGTCTGGACCGCAGTCTGGTGTGCGAATGTGAGGCGGTGACGGCGGGAGAAGTGCGCTACGCCGTGGAATCGTTACAGGTGAATAACCTGATTGATTTACGTCGGCGCACTCGCGTGGGTATGGGCACCTGTCAGGGTGAACTCTGTGCCTGTCGTGCGGCGGGTCTGCTGTGCCGTCTGGGTACCGCGACGCCGGAGCAGTCGCTCACGCAGCTCAGTCAGTTTTTGAACGAACGCTGGAAAGGCATTCGCCCGATTGCGTGGGGCAATGCGCTGCGCGAAAGCGAGTTTACCAGCTGGATTTATCAGGGATTGTGCGGCCTGACGGCCAGCGACAGTCAGGAGGATCGTCATGCGTTATGACGTTGTGATTATCGGCGGCGGACTGGCGGGATTGACCTGCGGTATTCGCCTGGCGGAGCAGGGGAAACGCTGTGCCATTGTTAGTGCGGGGCAGAATGCGCTGCATTTTTCTTCCGGCGCGCTGGATTTACTCTCTCATCTCCCCGACGGACAGCCCGTGAGTCAGCCGCTCGATGCGCTGGATGAACTGGCGCGTCAGGCTCCTCACCATCCTTATTCCCGTATGGGGGCGGCGGCAGTGGCGGCGCTGTTGCCACAGGCCGAGGCGCTGCTGGAACGCAGCAATATCACCCTGCTGGGTAATCATCAGCAAAACCACTGGCGCATGACGCCGCTAGGTAAATTTCGCGCCTGCTGGCTGAGTCCGGTCGATGGCGTCACGCGTGGTCTGCCGGATTCCCGCTTTGGCGATAATCCGCTGATTGCGGGTATCGAAGGCTTTCTGGATTTTCAGCCCCGTATTGTGGCCGGTACGCTTCAGACGCAGGGGATCGCGGCACGCAGTGATGAACTCAAGCTGCCCGTGTTGGATAGGTTGCGTCAGAACCCCAGCGAATTCCGCGCGGTCAATATCGCCCGTGTGCTCGACCGACCAGAAAATCGCTCGGCGCTGCTGGAGGAGCTATCGCTTCTGGCTAACGGCAACGATGCCATCATCATGCCTGCCTGTCTGGGCTTGGACAGTCCTGAAATCATCAATGAACTTGCTGATGCGTTAGGTAAACCGGTGCTGCTGCTGCCGACATTACCACCGTCATTGCTCGGGTTACGCCTGCATCAGGCGCTGTCGCAGCGCTTTCGCCAACTGGGCGGCATGGTGATGCCGGGCGATCGTGCGGTGCGCGCCTCGCTGTCGCCGCAGGAGATTGCGATCCATAGCCACCATCATCGCGATATTCCTCTGCGGGCGAAGCACGCGGTGCTGGCGAGCGGCAGCTTCTTCAGTAACGGATTGGTGACGACATTCGATCGGGTGACCGAGCCGGTCTTTGGGCTGGACGTTCGATTCGCTGATCAGCGCGAGGGCTGGAGCCAGCAGGATGTGTTTGCGCCACAGCCTTATATGCAATTTGGCGCGATTGTCGATGAACACCTGCATCCGTGCATTGGGGGCGAAACGGTCAACAACCTGTACGCGATTGGCGCGGTGCTGGAAGGCTTCGACCCGATTATGCAGGGATGTGGAGCGGGGGTTTCCTTGCTCAGCGCACTTCATGTTGCCGAACAGATTTTGAAGGAGGGCAACCCATGAGCCTGCTTAGCGATAACAGTTTTGAAGATTGCATTAAGTGTACGGTGTGTACCACATACTGTCCGGTTTCACGCGTGAACCCGCTTTATCCTGGCCCGAAACAGGCTGGACCGGACGGCGAACGCCTGCGGCGAAAAGATCCGGCGCTGTATGATGATGCGCTGAAATACTGCACCAACTGCAAACGTTGTGAGGTCGCGTGCCCGTCGGATGTCAAAATTGGTGACATTATTCAGCGTGCAAAGGGGACGCACAGCACCCACAAGCCGACGCTGCGCGATGCGATTCTGAGCCATACCGATCTCATGGGGTCGATTGCCACGCCGTTTGCGCCGCTGGTGAATACGGCGACCAGCCTGAAACCGGTGCGCCAACTGCTGGATAAAGCGTTGAAAATCGACCATCGTCGCCAGTTGCCGAAATATTCATTCGGCACTTTCCGGCGCTGGTATCGTCAGCAGGCTGCAAAGCAGCAGGCCTATGATGAGCAGATTGCCTACTTCCACGGCTGCTATGTGAACTACAACCATCCACAGCTGGGTAAAGATCTGGTTCAGGTCTTTAACGCGATGGGTATTGGTGTCCAGTTGCTGAATAAAGAGAAGTGCTGCGGTGTGCCACTGATCGCCAATGGTTTTCACGACAAGGCCAGAAAGCAGGCGCACGCCAATATCAAATCGCTGGATGAGGCGATCAATCAGAAATCCCTGCCGGTAGTCGCGACGTCATCCAGCTGTACGTTCACGCTGCGGGACGAGTATCCACATCTGCTGGGCGTGGATAACGGCCATGTGCGCGATGGCATCGAACTGGTGACGCGCCAGCTCTACCGCTTGCTGGAAGAAGAGGGACGCACGCTGCCGCTGGGTAAATTGCCGCTGCGGGTGGCGTATCACACGCCCTGCCATCTGGAGAGGATGGGCTGGACGGCGTATACCCTGGCACTGCTGCAACGCATCCCCGGTCTTGAGCTGGTGATGCTGGATTCCCAGTGCTGTGGCATTGCGGGCACCTACGGCTTCAAGAAAGAGAACTACGCCACGTCGCAAGGCATTGGCGCACCGCTGTTCCAGCAGATTGAAGAGAGCGGCGTCGATATCGTGGTAACGGACTGCGAAACCTGTAAATGGCAGATTGAGATGTCGACCAGCAAACGGTGTGAACACCCGATCACCCTTTTGGCGAGGTCATTGGCGCAGCCAGAGTAACAAACGGAAGGGGAGCAAAACGGGCTGTCACTTAGTCCGTATTGAGAATAAGAATTTATCGCAAAAAGCACTTTACAAGTGCGAATGATAATGATTATTATTGCTGTGCGTTCCGGGGAACGATGTCATGTGCCTGTGTTAATTACCGATGGTGTTCATGATGATCCGGTTTCCCTGTGAAGGCACGACATTGCTCACATTGCTTCCAGTATTATTTAGCCAGCTCGGGTGCTGGCTTTTTTTTTGCAATTCTCCTCCAGCCCGGCATCCCGTTCTGATTTTTCGAACAGAGCGGTGAGTTTTTTGCGCTATCTTATTTACCGCCGCCCGTTACACTTTCCTTATCAAAAACGCGGGAGGAAATAACATGATCTATTTACGTCAAGCGCAAGATCGCGGACATGCGAATCACGGCTGGCTCGACAGCTGGCACACGTTCTCATTTGCCGATTATTACGATCCTGATTTCATGGGATTTTCGGCACTGCGCGTCATTAATGAAGACGTCATCGAAGGCGGTCAGGGCTTTGGCACACATCCGCACAAAGATATGGAAATTCTGACCTATGTATTGTCCGGTGCGGTTGAACATCAGGACAGCATGGGGAATAAAGAGCAGGTGCCAGCGGGCGAATTCCAGATTATGAGTGCGGGCACGGGCATTCGTCACTCCGAATACAATGCCAGCAAAGACGAACAGCTGCATCTGTACCAAATCTGGATTATCCCGGAAAAAACCGGGCTGACGCCGCGCTACGAGCAGAAACGCTTTGATGTGCAGCAAGGGCGTCAATTGGTGCTGTCCCCGGATGCGCGTGAAGGTTCGCTGAAAGTCTTTCAGGACATGACGCTGTGGCGCTGGGCCCTGAAAGCGCAGGAGCAATCGGTGTACCAGATTCAGGCCGATCGTCGCGTCTGGGTTCAGGTGGTGCGCGGTACGGTAGAGATTAACGGCCAGAAAGCGGAAACCAGCGATGCGTTTGCAGTCTGGGACGAAACGGCGATCTCCGTACACGCCAGCGAGGACAGCGAAATCCTGCTGTTTGATCTGCCGCCAGTATAACGGCGAGTGAGAAAAGTGAAGAAGCCCACGTAGGAAAGGACGCGGGCTTTTTATTGGTCACGGCCTGACGTCATCATTCAGATTCTGCCCCTTTGCCTTTACCTTCTTAATGCTTTTTTTGTTAGACTTAGATTACTGTTTTTCAGGCATTTTAGTCGACGATGAAGAAAAAAAGACCCGTTCTCCAGGACGTTGCTGACCGCGTTGGAATTACCAAAATGACGGTAAGCCGTTATTTGCGTAATCCCGCTCAGGTATCCGCCGCGTTGCAGGAAAAGATCGCTATTGCATTGGATGAGCTGGGCTATATCCCCAACCTCGCGCCGAATATGCTCGCCAGCTCCACCAGTCGGGCGATTGGCGTGCTGCTGCCGTCATTAACTAATCAGGTTTTCGCCGAAGTCTTGCGCGGGATTGAACGCACGGCGGAAGCACACGGCTACCAGACCATGCTGGCGCACTATGGCTATCATCCTGACAGAGAAGAGCAGCGTCTGACGTCACTGCTGTCGTATCACATCGATGGGCTTATTCTGGCCGAACGCACCCACACGCCGCGAACGCGCCAGATGCTGGACGTTGCTGGCATTCCGGTCGTCGAGCTGATGGATTCCGTCTCGCCCTGTCTGGATATGGCCGTCGGATTTGATAACGTTGAAGCTGCCCGACAGATGACGCTGCGTATGGTCGCGCTGGGGCATCGTCATATTGTCTATCTCGGCGCGCGTCAGGATGAGCGTACGATTATGCGCAGTCAGGGCTACGAGCAGGCGATGTGGGAAAGCGGGCTCAAGAGCTATTGTGTGATGAGCGAGCGGGCGTCTTCCTATTCGCTCGGTGGCGAATTGCTGCGGCAGACGCAGGTGGAATACCCGCAGGTCGATAGCGTATTTTGCACCAATGACGACTTAGCCGTCGGTGCGATGTTCGAATGTCAGAGGCAGGGGCTGCGCGTGCCGGATGACATTGGCATAGCCGGTTTCCACGGGCATGACATTGGTCAGGCGATGGTGCCGAAGCTGGCTAGCGTGCTGACGCCGCGTGAACATATGGGACGCGTCGGCACCGAACAACTGCTGGCTCGTCTGCGGGGCGAGCCAGTTGCGCAGGAGAGGGTCGATGTCGGCTTTACCGTGCTGGACGGAGAAAGCCTCTAAGTCGCTGCGTTAGCCTGCCGCGCGCAGTGCGTCAACGCAGCGCTGCACAACGTCTTCCCGGGTGCCGTCAATATCGACTTTCAGGACATCCGGCTCATCGCTACCCGGTTCTTCCAGCGCATCGAACTGGCTTTTCAGTAGGTCTGTCGGCATGAAGTGGCCTGCTCTGGCTTTGTGACGCTCCAGAACCAGTTCAAAGCTGCCTTTCAAATAGATAAACACCATCTTTTCGTTGCCTTCGCGCAGGCGGTCGCGGTAACGCTTTTTCAGCGCGGAACAGACGATGATGCCGGTCTCATTTTTGTGCGCCAGACTGTAGGCAACATCGCTGAGTCGCTCCAGCCACGGTGCGCGATCGTCGTCATTCAACGGCGTGCCGCTGGCCATTTTCTGGATATTCGCACGCGGGTGCAGATCGTCGCCGTCAATAAATTTTGCCTGAATGGCGCGGCCAAGTTCAGCGCCAACTGAGGATTTTCCACTGCCTGATACGCCCATCAGAATAATGCTTCGACCTGACATAATTTGATCTCTATCTCAAACTGTAAATTAAATGATACTTAATGGTTCCATACTTTAACATGTTACCCGTATCATGTTACCGGTATCAAATGATGATGTGATGCATCTCACAAACAATTAGCCAACCCAGACCGAGTGCCCTAAAGAGATTATTAACGATGACAGAAATCACCTCCGCCTATAGCGCCAGTGTGTTGTTGACCATTGCCGCTGGTGCAGTCGCACTGTTACTGGTGCTGATTATGCGCTTCCGCGTCCACGCGTTTTTGGCGTTGACGCTGGTGAGCCTGATCACGGCGCTAGCGACGAAAACCCCTTTTGAGAAACTCGTTCCTACGCTGCTCAGCGGTTTCGGCAGTACGTTGGCATCTGTTGCCTTGCTGGTTGGTCTGGGGGCAATGATTGGTCGCCTGCTGGAAGTGACCGGTGGCGCAAATGTGCTGGCGGATACGCTAATCAATAAATTTGGTGAGAAACGTGCGCCTTTCGCGCTGGGTCTTGCCTCTCTGCTGTTCGGCTTCCCGATCTTTTTCGATGCCGGGCTGATCGTGATGCTGCCGATTATTTTCAGCGTGGCGAAACGTTTTGGTGGCTCAACGCTGACCTATGCGTTCCCTGCGGCGGGCGCGTTTGCTGTTATGCACGCCTTGCTGCCGCCGCATCCCGGTCCGGTTGCTGCCAGTGAACTGCTGGGTGCCAACATTGGCCTGCTGGTACTGGTTGGTGCTGTGATTGCTTACCCTACCTGGTATCTGGGCGGTTATCTGTTCGGCCTGTGGGCAGGTAAGAAATTCCATTTGCCGTTGCCGTCTACCTTCCTGACCGAAGTCAAAGCGGATGAGAAGCATACGCCGCCAGCGTTTGGCGTGGTGATGTGGGTGTTGCTGCTGCCGCTGATCCTGATCTTCCTCGATACCGGATTGAATACCCTGACGGTAATGGGCGTTATCAGCGGTGATAGCGGTCTGGTGCAGTTCCTGCGTATGTTAGGGAAAACGCCGATTGCGCTGCTGATTACGGTCTTGTTCGCCATGATTATGTTTAGCGGCCAGCATAGCCGTAGACACCTTGAGAAGATCTGTGAAGGCGCGCTGGGTCCGGTTTGTTCGATTATTCTGGTCACCGGTGCGGGCGGGATGTTCGGTGGCGTTCTGCGTTCCAGCGGTATCGGCGATGCGCTGTCTGGCGCGCTGGCAGATACCGGTATGCCGGTGATTGTAGCGGCGTTTGTGGTGTCTGCTGCACTGCGTGTGGCACAGGGTTCCGCAACGGTAGCGTTGACGACCACGGCGGCGTTGATGGCACCAGCGGTGGCGGCGACACCTGGCCTCAGTCAGTTCGATCTCTGCTTTATCGTGGTAGCGATTGCGGGCGGTGCGACCGTGCTGTCGCATGTGAACGACTCAGGCTTCTGGCTGGTTGGCCGTTTCCTCGAAATGGATGAGAAAACGACCCTGAAAACCTGGACGGTGATGGAAACGTTGCTCGGCAGTATCGCGTTCCTGATAGCGTTAGTGGGGAGTATTTTCCTCTGATGTATTTAGCCCCCTCCTTGCGGAGGGAGGCTTTTAGTCACATTTTTATGCCGATCAAGAGACGGTTTCGTGCGCGATAATGTCGTTATTTTCATGCTACTTCGTAGCACGCGCCCGACATGGGGCGGCTCAAACGCCGCTCGCCCCATGACCCCAGGCTTCTGGCTAAATTATGCCGCTACGCGGTGCCATCGGTGTTCATGACCACTTTTCGAGCCGACTGTGACGCGTTTACTTGCCCCATAAACGGGGCTCGCCCTTCGGGCCAGCACAAGTGCTGTTCAAAAACGTCTCTGACGTTTTTGTCCGGCGCGGCACAGCCTTTCGCGGCGTCCCTGCCGCTCACTCGGTGGTCATGCCCATCGCTGCATAATTTTTACGCCAGATAACGTCAACCCCCGTAATAATTTGCACATTATGTACAAGACACAGGGGGAAACGGATCGCCTATAGCTTCATGTAGGCACGCACGCCGTCGAGGAACATCTGCGTCGACAGCATCACCAGAATCAACCCCATCAATTTCTCCAGCGCACTCACGCCTTTCTCACCCAGCAAACGCAAGAACACATCTGACATCAGCAGGATGATGAACGAAATCGTCCAGGCGATAAACAGCGCCAGCGTCAGGTGAGGTAGCTGATTGGGATACTGGTGAGACAGCAGCATCAGCGCCGCGAGGATCGACGGCCCCGCTACCAGTGGAATCGCCATGGGCACCAGAAACGGCTCTTCGCCGGCTGGCAGACCGCTGCTATTGCCTTCCTGCGAAGGGAAAATCATACGAATCGCGATGAGGAACAGCACGATACCGCCGGAAATCGACACGGTTTCGGTGCGCAGATTCAGGAATGCCAGAATGTGTTCACCGGCGAACAGGAAAATCAGCATTAGTCCGAGTGCGATCAGCATTTCACGGATCAACACCACACGTCGGCGTTTGGGGTCGAGGTGTTTGAGTACGGACATGAAAATCGGCAGATTGCCGAGTGGATCCATAATGAGCAACAGCAGCACTGTTGCGGAGATCATTTCTGTCATTTTGGTTTTTTACTCCCGAAACCTTGTTTCCTGACCTGGGCCATCTTTACGGGCTGACCAACGTGATTATCCTGCGTCAGGTTGATGATATTAGAATGACTGCTGAAAAAGGGCGTACTATCGAATAAATTCACTTGCGAGTTTAGGTACATTTTGTAAGGCTGAATGACACAATTATTTACGGGTTTACGACACGACGCGCGCGCGACCTCTGCGGGAGATCACCGAACCAGCAATCACTCAGCGCTATCGACGTTAGCCAGAATTCTTTTTGTTACCCCCAAAGCAGGACAGTTACCATGAAAAATGTTGGTTTTATTGGCTGGCGCGGTATGGTCGGCTCGGTTCTCATGCAGCGCATGGTGGAAGAACGCGACTTTGATGTGATTCACCCGGTATTCTTTTCGACTTCTCAGCACGGCGAACCTGCTCCGGCGCTGGGTGGTCATAAAGGCGTGTTGCAGGATGCTTATAATATCGATGCACTGCGCGCGCTGGACATCATCATTACCTGTCAGGGCGGCGATTATACCAATGAAGTTTACCCAAAGCTGCGTGAAAGTGGCTGGCAGGGTTATTGGATCGACGCAGCATCCTCACTCCGTATGAAAGATGACGCGATTATTATTCTGGATCCGGTGAACCACGGTGTGATTCAGCAGGGTCTGGATAAAGGCATCAAAACCTTTGCCGGCGGTAACTGTACCGTCAGCCTGATGCTGATGTCATTGGGCGGCCTGTTTGCGAACAATCTGGTGGAGTGGGTTTCTGCCGCGACGTATCAGGCGGCTTCTGGTGGCGGTGCGCGTCACATGCGTGAACTGCTGGCCCAGATGGGATCGTTACACGGTGAAGTGGCGAAAGAGCTGCAGGATCCGGCCTCTGCGATTCTGGACATCGAACGTAAAGTGACCGCGCTGACCCGTAGCGGTTCGCTGCCGACCGATAACTTCGGCGTGCCGTTGGCAGGTAGCCTGATTCCGTGGATCGACAAACAGCTGGATAACGGCCAGAGCCGCGAAGAGTGGAAAGGTCAGGCGGAAACCAACAAAATTCTGAGCACCAGCAGCGTCATTCCTGTCGACGGCCTCTGCGTGCGCGTTGGCGCACTGCGCTGCCACAGCCAAGCGTTCACCATCAAACTGAAAAAAGACATGGCGCTGCCGGAAATCGAACAGCTGCTGGCAACCCACAATGACTGGGTGAAAGTGGTGCCGAACGATCGCGATATCACTATGCGCGAGCTGACGCCTGCTGCGGTAACGGGCACGCTCTCTACGCCGGTGGGTCGTCTGCGTAAGCTGAACATGGGGCCGGAATACCTGTCCGCCTTCACGGTTGGCGATCAGCTGCTGTGGGGAGCCGCTGAACCGCTGCGCCGTATGCTGCGCATCCTGCTGTAGTTATTTTGATATAGCTATCTTGCTATAGTTCCTGCTTTTCTGGCGCAACATCGGTTGGTGTTGCGCCTGTTTCATACTCAGGTCTCATCAAGAACATAAACGAATGAATATCAACAGTGAACAGGATATGTCACAAGTATTGACATGGAAAAATCAGAAATTTGTTGTTACGACGAATAATGATCTACTGGATATTCATGCCATACATTGTTATTTAACACGTTCAAGTTGGGCAGAAGGCATTGATATCGATACTGTTCGGGAATCCATCACTCACAGCCTTAATTTCGGTTTATTTACTGACGATAAGCAGATTGGATTAGCGCGAGTAGTGACGGATTTTGCGACTTTCGGTTATCTCTGTGATGTTTATATACTGGAAGAATATCAGCAGCAAAAGTTGGGAAGCTGGTTAATGGAATGCTGCCTTGATCACCCAGTGATCAAGCGGTTACGGCGTATTATGCTACTAACATCAACCGCTCCATGGCTCTATGAAAAAGCAGGCTATTCTCCAATTAACAAAGAAAACTATGTCTGGGCGATTACGCGTCCCGATATATATCAATCGAAGAGGCATCCGGCTTGAATCAATCAGCCAACTAAGCGTGAGTAAGGTCATCAAGCCGCTATTCGACGACGTAACCCGCAACGCCTTTATCTCCCCGTCACGCCACGCTATCCAGCTGTTCTAGCACCTTACGGGGTGAGATCAGTGGGACGCGTACTTCGACCCGAGTGAATTTATCCGCTTCGCTGACTACCGTGATGCCATAGCGGTTGCCGTAGCGCGCCTTAATTCGACGGTCGACCAGATTCATACCTAACCCATCGCCGCCGCTGCGGGGCTGATAGGTACCAGCGTTATCTTCTACGGACAGTTCCAGCGTGTTGGCGTGCAGGCGTCCGCTAATGTGGATATGCCCGTTTTCAATCATCTGAGAGATACCGTGCTTAATCGCATTTTCGACAATCGGTTGCAGGGAAAACGCGGGTAAACGCGCCTCACGCAGCGATTCCGGCAGCGAAATGTCTACGGTCAGGTGATCGGCAAAGCGCGCTTTTTCGATTTCGAGATAGGCGTTAACGTGCTCCAGCTCGTCATTAAGCGACACTTCATCGTTGCTGCGCTTGAGATTTTTACGGAAAAACGTCGATAGGGACAGTACCAGTTGGCGAGCGTGATCGGGGTTGCGTCGTATCACCGCGGACAGCGTATTGAGCGCGTTAAACAGAAAGTGCGGGTTGACCTGCGCATGTAGCAGCTTGATTTCCGACTGGGCCAGCAGCTGTTTCTGCTGTTCAAAGCGGCCTGTCAGAATCTGTGCGGAAAGCAGGTGGGCGATCCCTTCCCCCAGCGTGCGGTTAATGCTGGAAAATAGCTTATTTTTGGGCTCATAAAGCTTGATCGTGCCGACAACGCGCTGATCTTCGCCACGCAGTGGGATCACCAGCGTGGAACCGAGTTTGCAGTGTGATGAAACCGAACAGGTATAAGACACCTCGTTGCCGTCGGCGTACACCACCTGATTGTTGTCTATCGCCCGACGGGTGTGTGATGAGGTGATAGGCGCGCCGACATTGTGGTGGTCGTCGCCCAGTCCGATGAAGGCCAGCAGTTTGTCGCGATCGGTAATGGCTACGGCACCCACCCCCAACTCTTCATACAAAATACGGGCAACGCGCATACTGTTTTGCGGGTTGAATCCCTGACGCAGCGCCCCTTCGGCGCGGGCGGCGATTTGCAACGCCTTGGCGGAAAACGCGGAGGTGTATTTTTCAAAAATGGCGCGTCTGTCGAGCAGGATGCGCATGAACATGGCGGCACCGATGGTGTTGGTGATCATCATCGGTAGAGCGATATCTAGAACCAGTTCGACCGCATTATCAAACGGACGGGCGACCAGCAGGATAATCGCCATTTGCAGTATCTCCGCGACCAGCGCGGTCAGGCCGACGGCGAGGGGCTGAAACAGCAGGTCGATGCGGTTGCGGCGTGCCAGATAGCGGTGTAACAGCCCACCGAGCAGGCCTTCGGCAATCGTCGACAGCATGCAGGCCAGTGCGGTCATGCCGCCCATCGAATAGCGGTGTAATCCACCCGTTAAGCCGACGAGAAAGCCAACGGAAGGGCCGCCGAGCATACCGCCGAGCACCGCCCCCGTTGCGCGGGTGTTGGCAATGGAATCATCTATATGTAGGCCGAAATAGGTTCCCATAATGCAAAAAACGGAAAATACCAGATAGCAAACCAGCTTGTGCGGCAGGCGAATGGTGACCTGCATCAGTGGGATGAACAGCGGTGTTTTACTGAGCAGATAGGCGATAACCAGATAAACACACATCTGCTGTAACAGGGAAAGAATCAGATCAACCTGGCTAACCATGGGCGGGGTCTCTTCACACACAATTTACAACATACATAATCGCCAAATTGTACTGCTTTTTGCTAGCGGACGAATCGATCTTTAAACAAAAGATGCTAATTATCCCGTGTCATAACTTATTCATATAAATATAAACGGAAAAATTTCATCCGTTCTCTGATATTTCTCCGTTCTTTGACTACGCTGAATTAGGGGGCGTGGGTCAAGAACTCTTTCATAGTATTCATTATTTTTACACGTCGCCGTTATTCATTAGCAAGCTAATAACCCATTATTTTTATTGAATTTTTGTTAAAAATAAGTAACGGGGAATATAAGCGCAACGTAATGCGATTTTTATATTACTTATTTATTTAATTCAAATGGTTAATCAGAGGATGGATACCATGTCAGCGTTTTCTGAGGCGATTAATTCACTTATTTCCGGGCACTATGCCGATCCGTTTTCGCTGTTAGGTATGCATCACTCCTCCAAAGGTCTTGAAGTTCGGGCACTACTGCCGGATGCGCAGTCAGTTTGGGTTGTGGATGCCATCAATGGACGAAAAATCGTCGAGCTGGATCGTGTAGACGAACGCGGTTTTTTTTGTGGCCTGGTGCCGCGCCGGAAAAATGCCTTCCGTTATCAATTGGCCGTGACCTGGGGTGAAGAAACCTGGGTCATTGAAGATCCTTACCGTTTTGGTCCGCTGTTGCAGGATATGGACATTTGGCTTTTGGCTGAGGGTACCCACCTGCGGCCTTACGAGCGGCTAGGCGCACATCTGGAAACGCTGGACGGTGTTGAAGGCACGCGTTTTGCCGTCTGGGCACCGAATGCTCAGCGCGTTTCCGTGGTGGGACAGTTCAACTTCTGGGATGGCCGACGTCACCCGATGCGGCTGCGACAGGAAAACGGTATTTGGGAACTGTTTTTGCCCGATGTGAAAGCGGGGCAGCTCTACAAATATGAAATGATCGACAGCCACGGCAGCGTCCGGCTGAAGGCCGATCCGTATGCGTTTGAAGCGCAGATGCGCCCGGATACCGCCTCGCTGATTACACCGCTGCCTGAGAAAGTCCCGACCAGCGACGCCCGGCGTGAGGCGAACGGTCTGCGTTCACCGATCTCCATTTATGAGGTTCACCTCGGTTCCTGGCGGCGGCATACGGATAATAATTTCTGGCTGAGCTATGAAGAACTGGCGAATCAGCTGATTGATTATGTGCAGTACATGGGCTTTACACATGTGGAGCTGATGCCGATTAACGAGCACCCGTTCGATGGTAGCTGGGGTTATCAGCCGCTGGGGCTGTATGCGCCAACGCGCCGTTTCGGCACCGCGTCGGAGTTCAGAGCCTTTGTTGATGCGCTCCACGAGGCGGGTATCAACGTCCTGCTGGACTGGGTACCGGGGCATTTTCCTGGCGATGAATACGGTCTGGCACAGTTTGACGGCACCGCGCTGTATGAATACGCCGATCCGCGCGAAGGCTATCATCAGGACTGGAACACGCTGATTTATAACTATGGTCGCCATGAGGTGCGTAACTACCTGGCGGGTAATGCGCTGTTCTGGATGGAGCGCTATGGCATCGACGGCCTGCGGGTCGACGCTGTGGCTTCCATGATTTATCGCGACTACAGCCGCAGTGAAGGCGAGTGGGTGCCGAACCATTACGGCGGTAAAGAGAACCTCGAAGCGATTGCGTTTCTACGCTACACCAACCACATGCTGGGTCATGCCGCGCCCGCGGCGATCACGCTGGCCGAAGAGTCCACCGATTATCCGGGCGTCACGCTGCCGCCGGACTGCAACGGCTTAGGATTTCACTACAAGTGGAATATGGGCTGGATGCACGACACATTGACCTATATGCAGCACGATCCGGTTCACCGTAAATACCATCACGATTTGCTGACATTCGGCATGTTGTACGCCTATAGCGAGAACTTCGTGCTGCCGCTGTCTCACGATGAAGTGGTGCACGGCAAGCGCTCGCTGCTGGATCGCATGCCCGGCGATGTCTGGCAGAAATTTGCCAATTTACGCGCGTATTACGGCTTTATGTGGGCATATCCCGGCAAGAAGTTGCTGTTTATGGGCGGCGAATTTGCGCAAGGGCGTGAGTGGAACCACGACGCCAGTCTGGACTGGCACCTGCTGGATGAGCCGGAAGGTTGGCACCGCGGCGTGCAGAAGCTGGTGCGCGATCTTAACCACTGCTATCGCCAGCAGCCGCCGCTGTATCAGCTGGATTTCCAGCCGCAGGGCTTTGAATGGCTGGTGGTGGATGACCGGGAAAACTCGGTCTTTGCCTTTGTCCGGCGTGATGAGCAAGGCAATGAAGTGCTGGTGGTCAGCAACTTCACGCCGGTGCCGCGCTATGGCTATCGGATCGGCATCAACCAGCCGGGCGGCTGGCGAGAAGTGCTCAACACGGATTCGGTTCACTACAACGGTAGCGATGTGGGTAATGTCGGGACAATTTACAGCGAGGAGCACGCTAGCCACCAGCGCCAGCATTCTCTGGTTCTGACCATTCCGCCGCTTGCCACGCTGTATCTGGTTAAGGAGGCGTAAATGGTGGAATTGCAGACGGGCAAGCCGACGCCGCTGGGGGCGAGTTTTGATGGACAGGGCGTGAATTTCGCCCTGTTTTCGGCGGATGCCGAGCGGGTTGAGCTGTGCATATTTGCTGACCGCCAGCAGGAACAGCGCATCGAATTGACCGCGCGCAGCGGCGATATCTGGCATGGCTATCTCCCTGATGCGCAGCCGGGGCTACGCTACGGTTTCCGGGTCGATGGGCCATTCGAGCCGTCGCAGGGGTTGCGTTTCAATCCGCATAAGCTGCTGTTGGATCCGTGCGCCCGCCAGCTTGATGGCTGGGTAGTGGATGACGCTTGTCTGCAAGGCGGGATTGACCAGCGAGATGAGCGTGATAGCGCTGATATCATGGCGAAGTGCGTGGTCACGGCGGAAGATTACGACTGGCAGGATGACCAGCATCCGCAAACGCCCTGGAATCAGACGGTGATTTATGAGGCGCATGTCCGCGGGCTGACGCAGCTGCATCCCGATATTCCTGAAGACATTCGCGGTAGTTATGCGGCGTTAGGCCACCCGGTGATGATTGATTATCTGACGTCGCTGGGTATCACGGCGCTGGAGCTGCTTCCGGTGCAGCAGCATGCCGATGAACCCCGGCTTCAGCAGTTGGGGCTGCGTAATTACTGGGGCTATAACGTGCTGCTGCCGTTTGCCGTCGATAACAGTCTGGCGGCGGGTGACGATGCGTTGAATGAATTTCGCGATGCGGTGAAAGCGCTGCATCACGCGGGCATCGAGGTCATTCTGGATGTGGTGTTTAACCACAGCGCCGAGCTGGACGTCGAAGGGCCCACGCTGTGCCAGCGCGGCATCGACAACCGCAGCTACTACTGGCTGACTGAAAACGGCGAATACCATAACTGGACCGGCTGCGGCAACGTTCTGCGCCTGAATCATCCGGCGGTGATTGATTGGGTGATGGATTGTCTGCGCTTCTGGCGCGAAGTCTGCCACGTAGACGGTTTTCGCTTCGATCTGGCAACGGTGCTGGGACGAACCCCGGATTTTACTGCTGCCGCGCCGCTGCTATCCGCCATGAAAAATGACAGCCGTTTACAGGGCTGCAAGCTGATCGCCGAACCGTGGGACATCGGACATGGCGGTTATCAGCTCGGTCAATTCCCGATACCGTTTGCCGAGTGGAGCGACCGCTACCGTGACGACATGCGCCGATTTTGGCTGCATGGCGACATTTCTCTTGGCGCATTCGCCCGCCGCTTTGCTGCCTCCAGTGACATCTTCCAGCAGCGCGACCGCCTGCCCTACGCCTCCATCAACAAACTGACGGCCCATGACGGCTTTACGCTGCGCGACCTGGTGAGTTTTAACCACAAGCACAATGACGCCAACGGCGAGGGCAACCGCGACGGCACAGGCAGCAACTTCAGCAATAACCACGGTACGGAAGGGCTGGAAGCGGACGACGACATTCTCCAACGCCGGCTGGCCAGCCAGAAGGCGCTGCTGACAACGCTGATTCTGTCGCAGGGAACGCCGATGTTGCTGGCGGGCGATGAGCTGGGACACAGCCAGCAGGGCAACAATAACGCCTACTGTCAGGATAACGAATTGACCTGGCTGCACTGGGAAAACGCGGATCGCACACTGCGCGAGTTTGTCGCCGGATTGATTCAGTTACGCCGCACGATTCCGGCATTACAGCAGGAAACGTGGTGGCAAGAAGGGGATGGCGCGGTGCAGTGGCTGAACCGAGAAGGGCAGCCTTTGACGCCGCAGCAGTGGGAGCAAGGAGAGCACCAGCTACAGATTTTACTTTCCGATCGTTGGCTCGTGCTGTTTAACGCCAGCCTGCATGCCGGTGCGTTCATGTTGCCAGAAGGCCACTGGCAGGTTTCACCGCCGTTTGATGAGACGAATCCGCCTGAAGGTGGAATTTGGCACGGACAAGCGCAGGCGGTAGGCGTCTTGATAAAACAGACCACCTAAGCGCAAGCCATTAAAAGAATAATCAGGAGATAGCCATGGTGAATAACGACAAGCATGACCCTCTGATGTTGGCAAGACAGCTCCCTTTGAAATCCGTGGCATTAATTTTGGCCGGAGGCCGTGGAACGCGACTGAAAGGGTTGACGGCATTACGTGCCAAGCCCGCCGTCCATTTTGGCGGCAAATTTCGCATTATTGATTTCGCGCTCTCTAACTGCCTGAATTCCGGTATCCGCCGTATTGGCGTGATTACGCAATATCAGTCGCATACGCTGGTGCAGCACATTCAGCGCGGCTGGTCATTTTTGAACGCGGAAATGAACGAGTTTGTTGATTTACTTCCTGCGCAGCAGCGCCATTCGACCGATCACTGGTATCGGGGAACGGCAGACGCGGTTTGTCAGAATCTCGACATTATTCGGCGCTACAGTGCGGAGTATGTGGTGATCCTCGCGGGCGATCACATCTACAAGATGGACTACTCGCGTATGCTCATCGATCACGTGGAGAAGGGCGCGGAATGTACCGTCGCCTGCCTGCCCGTACCGATAGAAGAGGCCAGCGCCTTTGGCGTCATGAGCGTGGACAAGCAGCATCGCATCCTCGATTTTGCCGAAAAACCGGATAACCCGACGCCGATGCCGGATAACCCCGATATGGCGCTCGCGAGCATGGGGATCTATGTTTTTAATGCGGACTATCTTTATCAATTACTGGAAACGGATCGTAGCGCGACGGATTCTGCCCACGACTTTGGGCAGGACTTGATTCCGAAGATTGTCTCGCAGCGTCTGGCCTGGGCGCATCCTTTTACGCTGTCGTGCGTCACGTCTGGCGAAGATGAACACCAGTATTGGCGGGATGTCGGCACGCTGGAAGCCTACTGGCGCGCCAATCTCGACTTGGCGTCCGTCACGCCGGAGCTGGATGTATACGATCGGCACTGGCCGATTCGTTCCGCGATTGAATCGCTGCCGCCCGCCAAATTTGTTCAGGATCGTTCCGGCAGTCACGGCATGACGATGAACTCGCTGGTATCTGGGGGCTGCATCGTCTCCGGTTCTGTTGTCACGCATTCCGTGCTGTTCCCGCGCGTGCGGGTGAATTCGTTTTGCAGTATCGATTCGACGGTGATCCTGCCGGATGTCAACGTGGGGCGCTCCTGCCGTTTACGCCGTTGTGTGGTCGATCGCGCCTGCCACTTGCCGGAAGGCATGGTGATTGGTGAAAACGCGGAAGAGGATAGCCGCCGTTTTTACCGTTCGGAAGAGGGGATCGTGCTGGTCACGCGATCAATGTTGGAAAAGCTGTAAACACCATCGGAACAAAACGGGAGTAATAATGCGGGTCTTACATGTTTGTTCGGAGCTCTTTCCACTATTGAAAACCGGTGGACTGGCGGATGTGGCTGGTGCGTTGCCCGGCGCGCAGATTGCGGCGGGGATGGATGCCCGTGTCATCCTGCCTGCCTTCCCCGATCTGAAAAAAGGCATCGCCAACCTACAGGTTGTGCGTGAGCTGGATACCTTCGCTGGACACGTCACGCTGCTGTTCGGTCATTTTAACGGCGTCGGTATTTATTTGATTGATGTGCCTGAGCTGTATGAACGCGCGGGCAGCCCTTATCATGACCCGGCGCTTTATGCGTATGCCGACAACTACCTGAGGTTTGCACTGCTGGGGTGGATGGGATGTGAAATGGCATGCGGGCTGGATCGCTACTGGCTGCCTGATGTTGTGCATGCTCATGACTGGCACGCAGGGCTCACCTGCGCTTATCTGGCGGCGCGCAACCGTCCGGCGAAATCGGTCTTTACCGTTCACAATCTGGCCTATCAGGGGCTGTTTGATGCCCGGCATATGCCGAATCTCCACCTGCCGAGTGAATTCTTTCAGGTGTACGGGCTGGAGTTTTACGGCCAGATTTCCTACCTCAAAGCGGGATTGTACTACGCTGACCATATTACGACCGTCAGCCCAACCTACGCGCACGAGATTACGCTGCCGGCTTATGGCTACGGTATGGAAGGTTTGCTGAAAACGCGCGAAGAAGAAGGACGGCTGTCCGGCATCCTCAATGGCGTAGACGAAACGATTTGGAATCCGGCGCACGATCCTTTACTCACCAGCCATTACTCCCGAGATGCTTTAGCGGACAAAGCCGCAAACAAGCGGCATCTGCAAACGGCGATGGGCTTGAAGGTGGACGACAAAGCCCCGGTTTTTGCCATCGTCAGCCGCCTGACCAGTCAGAAGGGGCTCGATATCGCGCTAAGCGCGGTGCCGGACCTGCTGGAACAGGGCGGACAACTGGTGGTGCTGGGCGCAGGGGATGCGGATTTACAGGAGGGCTTTCTGGCGGCGGCGGCGGAATATCACGGCCAGGTTGGCGTACAGATTGGCTATCACGAGTCCTTCTCACACCGCATTATTGGCGGCGCGGATGTCATCATGGTGCCGAGCCGATTTGAGCCTTGCGGGCTAACGCAGCTCTACGGCCTGAAATATGGCACGTTGCCGCTGGTGCGCCGAACCGGCGGGCTGGCGGATACGGTATCGGACTGTTCGCTGGAGAATCTGGCGGATGGGCTGGCAAGCGGGTTCGTCTTTAACGATTGCAGTGTGGGATCGCTATCCCGCGCGATTCGTCGTGTGTTTGTGTTGTGGTCCCGACCCACGCTATGGCGCTATGTGCAGCGTCAGGCGATGGCGATGGATTTTGGTTGGCAGGTTTCTGCTCAGGCTTATGGTGCGCTCTATCAACGCTTGTATACCCACTAGTTTTCGCGCTGCGCGTCATCCTCGTGCAATCTGAAAACGACAGGGTAGGGTAACACTCACTTGGGAATGAATATTATGAACTCGCCGTTTATCTATACTTCACCAACGCTCAGTGTGGAAGCGCTGAAACACTCTATTGCTTACAAGCTCATGTTTAGCGTGGGGAAAGATCCCTCCATTGCGAATAAACATGACTGGCTGAACGCCACGCTGCTGGCCGTGCGTGACCGGATGGTGGAGCGCTGGCTGCGCTCGAATCGGGCACAGCTTTCGCAGGATGTGCGGCAGGTCTATTACCTGTCGATGGAATTTTTGCTGGGGCGGACGTTGTCGAACGCGCTGCTGGCGATGGGGCTGTATGACGATCTGAAGGCCGCGCTGGATGGCATGGGGCTGGAACTGGACGATCTGCTACAGGAAGAAAACGATCCCGGCTTAGGGAACGGCGGCCTGGGGCGTCTGGCTGCCTGTTTCCTTGATTCACTGGCGACGATGGCGCTGCCGGGGCGCGGCTACGGTATTCGCTACGAATACGGTATGTTCAAACAGAATATTGTTAACGGCAAGCAAGCGGAATCGCCGGACTACTGGCTGGAATACGGTAATGCGTGGGAATTCCCGCGTCACAGCACGCGCTACAAAGTGCGCTTCGGTGGCCGAATCCAGCAGGAAGGCAGCAAAATGCGCTGGCTGGAAACGGAAGAAGTTATTGCGTGCGCCTATGACCAAATCATTCCCGGTTTTGATACCGATGCCACCAATACACTGCGCCTGTGGGGGGCTCAGGCCAGTAACGAAATCAATCTGGGTAAATTCAATCAGGGCGACTATTTTGCGGCGGTAGAAGATAAAAACCACTCGGAAAACGTGTCGCGCGTGCTATATCCCGATGATTCGACCTATTCAGGCCGCGAGCTGCGTTTGCGTCAGGAATACTTCCTGGTTTCCGCCACGGTGCAGGACATTCTCAATCGCCACTGGATGATGCATAAAACGTACGCCAATTTGGCGGAGAAGTTCGCCATTCACTTGAACGATACGCATCCGGTGCTGGCTATCCCTGAGCTGATGCGTTTGCTGATCGATGAGCATAAATTCAAATGGATAGAGGCGTGGACCGTGGTGAGGAAAGTCTTCTCCTACACCAACCACACGCTGATGCAGGAAGCGCTGGAAACCTGGCCGGTTGATATGCTGGGTAAAATCCTGCCGCGCCATCTGCAATTGATTTTCGAAATTAACGAACATTTTCTGGAGTACGTCCAGAAAGAAGTCCCCGATGACAACGAACTGTTGGCGCGGGTTTCCATCATTGATGAAAACAACGGGCGTAAAATACGCATGGCGTGGCTGGCTGTCGTTGCCAGCCATAAGGTGAACGGCGTATCGGAGCTGCATTCGGATCTGATGGTGCAGTCTCTGTTTGCTGATTTCGCCCGTCTCTTCCCTAATCGGTTCTGTAATAAAACCAACGGTGTGACGCCGCGGCGCTGGTTGGCACTGGCTAACCCGTCGCTCTCCAAACTGCTGGATGACACCATTGGGCAGACTTGGCGTACCGATCTGAGCCAATTGAGCGAGCTGAAGCAGCACATCGATTATCCGGCATTTGTGCAGAAAATAAGCAAGGTGAAGCTGAAGAACAAAGTGCGTTTAGCGACCTATATGGCGGAAAACCTGAATATTGTGGTTAACCCGGAATCGCTGTTTGATGTGCAGATTAAGCGTATTCACGAATACAAGCGGCAGCTGCTGAACGTGCTGCACGTCATCACACTCTATAACCGCATTAAGGATGACCCGGAGGTCGAGCGTGTACCGCGTGTCGTCATTTTTGCGGGCAAAGCCGCATCAGCCTATTACATGGCGAAGCACATTATTAACTTGATCAACGATGTCGCGAAGGTGATCAACAACGATCCGACCTTGCACGATCGGCTGAAAGTGGTCTTCATCCCGAACTACAGCGTGAGTCTGGCACAGGTGATCATCCCAGCAGCGGATCTCTCTGAACAGATCTCGCTGGCGGGCACGGAAGCATCCGGAACCAGTAATATGAAGTTTGCCCTGAATGGTGCGCTGACGATTGGCACGCTGGATGGGGCGAATGTTGAAATGCTGGAACATATTGGTGAAGAGAATATGTTCATCTTCGGCAACACGGCCGATCAGGTTGAAGCGCTGCGTCAGAACGGCTACAACCCACGGCAATATTACGATCAGGATGAAGAATTGCACCGCGTGCTGACGCAAATCACCACGGGTGTCTTTAGCCCTGATGATAGCCGACGCTACAGCGATCTGTTTGATTCACTGGTGAATTTTGGCGATTACTACCAGCTCTTGGCTGACTATCGCAGCTATGTGGATACGCAGGATCGGGTGGATGAGCTGTATGCGAAAAAGGACGAATGGGCGCGCTGTGCCGTCCAGAATATTGCCAGCATGGGCTATTTTTCGTCCGACCGCACCATCGGTGAATACGCAGAAGATATCTGGAATATTAAACCGATACGGTTGTGATGACGCGTTGATGATATGAAAAAGCGCCGTAGGCAAAAACCTACGGCGCTTTTGTGTTTGTACGAAAAGGCGCTGGTGATAACCGCTGATTAACCCGCTTTTGCTATCTGCTGGTAATGGTTTGCCAGCCAGTCGCTGATGCGTTGTTTCTGTGCATCATCGAAACGCATACCCAGTTTGGTGCGACGCCAGATGACGTCATCAAGCATAACGGCCCATTCTTTTTCGACCAGATAGCGCAGTTCCGCTTCATACAGGTCATGACCGAAATCTTCACCCAGGTCGCTGAGGCCTTTCACGTTTGCCAGAATCAGTTCGCTGTTTGAACCGTAGGTGCGGCTGTAACGGCGCGTCAGTGATTCAGGCAGATTGAAGCGGCGACGCAGCGCGGCGGCGTAGTCATCACGCGTGCCGGCGATATCACCACCCGGCAGTACCGCACCTTTCGTCCAGGCTTTACCCGCTTGCGGGTAGTATTTGTGCAGCTTGTCCAGCGCGTGCTCTGCCAGCTTACGGTATGTCGTCAGCTTGCCGCCAAACACGGAAAGCAGTGGAGCCTGACCGTTATCATCATCGACCGACAGCGTGTAGTCACGGGTAATCGCCTGCGGAGAATCGGACTCGTCATCACACAGCGGACGCACGCCAGAGTAGGTCCAGACGATATCGTCACGCGTAAGCTGCTGTTTGAAATGGTCGTTATACACGTCCAGCAGGTAGGCGACTTCGTTGTCATCGATCTTCACATCGTGCGGATTGCCTTTGTACTCCACGTCGGTCGTGCCGATGATTGAGTAGTCATCCTGCCACGGGATCACGAACACAATACGGTGATCTTTGTTTTGCAGAATATACGCCTGCGGTTGGTTGTGCACTTTTGGCACCACGATGTGGCTGCCTTTGATCAAACGGATACCGTAAGGCGATTTCAGTTGCAGGCCGTCATCAAAGAATTCTTTTACCCACGGGCCCGTCGCGTTCACCAGACCTTTGGCGCGCCAGGTGAAGGTTTCGCCAGTCAGTGAGTCAACCGCATCGACAATCCATACGCCTTGTTCACGGCGAGCGCGGGTTACTTTGGTGCGGGTACGGACTTCTCCGCCGCGTTTTGTCACTTCCTGCGCGTTTAACACCACCAGACGTGCATCGTCCACCCAGCAGTCAGAATATTCAAAGCCCTGCTTCAATTCAGGCTTAAGCACAGAATCTGCGCCGAATTTCAGTCCTTTACTGGCAGGCAGGCTGACGCGTTTGCCGATGTTGTCGTACATGAACAGGCCGATACGAATCATCCAGGCCGGACGCAGGTGCGGCTGGTGGGGCAAACGAAAGCGCATAGGGAAAATAATGTGCGGGGCCATTTTCAGCAGCGTTTCGCGCTCAGACAGCGCTTCGCTCACCAAACGAAACTCATAGTGCTCAAGGTAACGCAGGCCACCGTGAATTAGCTTGGAACTGGCGGAGGACGTGGCACAGGCAAGATCCTGCGCTTCCAACAACAGGACTGATAACCCTCGCCCAGCCGCATCTGCGGCGATGCCTGCACCGTTAATTCCGCCGCCGATAACGATTAGATCTTTGGTTTCCACGTTTCTTCCTCCACCCTCGAATAAATCAAAATGTTCGTTTTCGAGCATTATAATAATCGAAAACAAACAAATCAGCCAACGGTTAACCAAATAAAAACATTTATGCGTGACGAACCTAACAATATGATGATAGTTGTCACATTAAAAGAAGGGATATCGGGCTGGAATTGTGCCGTTTTGCCGTCACTCTCCACATTAGTGAAGCACTGTTTTTATAAATAACCTTATAATCATATGGGTTTTATGCCGTTGAAGGCGGGTTACAATGACGCCAGTTGTTACTAACATCCTGTCCATTATTAACAAGGTTGTCACTTTCGATGGAACAATTTGAAGCTATCAGTATTGATCAAGCCCATTCCCGCTGGCAGGAAGGGGGCGTTGTTGTTGATATTCGCGATCCACAGAGCTTTGCCGCAGCCCATGTTCCCGGCGCGACGCACCTGACGAACGAGACGCTGTCTGATTTCGTGCGCGGCGCTGACCTCGAAGCACCGGTCATGGTGATTTGCTACCACGGCATCAGCAGCCGCAACGCTGCACAGTACCTGATTAGCCTGGGGTTTGATTCGGTGTACAGTATCGATGGTGGCTTTGAGGCCTGGCAAAACCGCTACCCGCAAGACACGCAGGCGCAAGCCTGATCGCATGACGATTAAAGAACCTTTATTATCATGTTCCTAACTCAACCTACCCACTGGCGCTCCCCGCTATGATGATTCGCGTTATTGCTCTCTCCAACCCGCGTCTGGCTCAGGCATTTGTTGATTACATGCGTACACAGCAGGTCCATCTGGAAATGCGGCCTCAGGGGCATGAAGCTGAACTGTGGCTGGAGGATGAAAGCCAACTGAGCAAGGTTCAGGGTGAACTGGAGATTTTTCTGCGCGATCCGACAAACCCGCGCTATCTGGCGGCCAGTTGGCAAACGGGATCGATGGATACCGGTATTCAATACCAACGCTACTCTTACCTGCAAACGCTGAAACAAAAAGCAGGCCCGCTGACGCTCTCCCTGATGGTCGTGACGATCGCGGTGTTCATCCTGATGCAAATCTCGGGCTATGAGAGCGTGATGGTATGGCTGGCATTCCCGGCTGAGGGGCAACAGATAGAGGTGTGGCGCTGGTTCAGTCATGTTTTGTTGCACTTTTCCCTGCTGCACATTTTGTTCAATCTCATGTGGTGGTGGTATCTGGGCGGCCCGGTTGAAAAAGTGCTGGGAACCGGAAAGTTGCTGGTCATCACGCTGGTTTCCGCGCTGGTGAGCGGTTGGGCGCAGTCCTGGTTTAGCGGCACCCATTTTGGTGGCCTGTCTGGCGTGGTTTATGCCCTGATGGGCTATGTCTGGCTGCGAGGGGAACGAGAGCCTGACGGTTATTTATCCATGCCGCGCAGTTTGATGGCCTTCGCTTTACTGTGGCTGGTCGCCGGATATTTCGATATTTTAGGCATGTCGATCGCGAATGCGGCGCATGTGGCCGGTCTGGTTGTTGGGCTATTGATGGCCTTTTGGGACACGTATAATAAAACAAACCCTCGGTAAATCGGGGCGTCTTAGGGGATAAATGTGAAGCAGACACAACGGCATGACGCCATTATTGAGCTGGTGCGCCAGCAGGGCTATGTCAGTACTGAAGAGCTAGTGGAGCATTTTGCGGTGAGCCCGCAGACCATTCGTCGCGATCTGAACGATCTGGCCGAGCAGAATAAAATCCATCGCCACCACGGCGGTGCGGCATTGCCGTCCAGCTCGGTTAACACGGCCTACCATGACCGTAAAATGATGTGGTCGGATGAAAAAGCGCGTATTGCCCGTCGGGTGGCGAGCCAAATTCCAGACGGCGCTACCTTGTTTATCGATATCGGTACCACGCCGGAAGCGGTAGCCTATGCGCTGATGCAGCATAAGGATCTGCGCGTCGTCACCAATAACCTGAATGTAGCCACGCTGCTGACGGCAAAAGAGGATTTTCGCCTGATCTTGGCCGGTGGCGAAGTGCGTACCCGCGATGGCGGTATCATGGGTGAGGCGACGCTGGATTTTATCTCTCAGTTCCGCCTGGATTTCGGCATTTTGGGCATCAGCGGTATTGACATGGATGGGTCATTACTGGAGTTTGATTACCATGAAGTGCGCACAAAACGGGCGATTATTGAAAATTCTCGCTGCGTCATGCTGGTGACCGACCATTCCAAGTTTGGTCGTAATGCGATGGTGAATTTGGGTAACATGGATTTGATAGACTATCTTTTTACCGATCAGTCACCACCGCCCAGCGTACTGAAAATCATTGAACAACATAAGGTACAGTTGGAGTTGTGTTGAACCCGATGTGCCTTTTCCATGATGGACAAAGGAGGAGGCACGATGTCAGATTCTTCAAGAAAGTCGGGTTCTGCAAAAGTATCCGGATCGTCAAAACGTTCAGCGGCTGCAAAAAAGCCAGAGGCTTTAACGCAGCCCGTTTCCTCCACCCATCCTGCTATCGCCTTTGATGCCTCAGAATTTACCGCCGCGCTGCGCCGCCAACAGCGGCTCGGTGGCGTCGCGTCCCTGAAAGCGATGACGCCAGTGCAGTGCTGGCGCGCCGTCAGCCTTGCACTGTCTGAACAACTGCTGATGCACTCCGCTTCGCCAACGTCTCCTGCTGCCAATACGCCTCAGCGCCATGTGAACTACCTGTCGATGGAGTTTCTGCCCGGTCGTCTGACGGGCAACAACCTGCTGAATCTGGGCTGGTATGACGCGGTAGCTGCCGTGCTGGCTGAGCAGGGGCTGAACCTGAGCGACATTCTGGAGCAGGAAACCGATCCGGGTTTAGGCAACGGCGGATTAGGTCGGCTGGCGTCCTGCTTTCTGGATTCGATGGCAACGGTGGGGCAGCCTGCAACGGGTTACGGCCTCAACTACCAATACGGCCTGTTCCGGCAGCATTTTGCGCAGGAAAAGCAGCAGGAAACGGCCGATGACTGGCAGCGCGATACCTATCCGTGGTTTTTACCGCGCGCGGAGCTGGCGGTGGATGTCGGGTTTGGCGGGCGTCTGCAACCTCAAACTGACGGCACCTTGCGCTGGTTGCCGGATACCGTTTTCAGAGGTGAAGCCTGCGATCTGCCAGTGATTGGCTATCACAACGGTGCGGCGCAACCGCTGCGTTTGTGGCGTGCGACGCATCGCGCGCCGTTTGATTTGACGCTATTCAACGAAGGGCACTATCTGCGTGCGGCACAGGCGGGGATTTCCGCCGCCAGTCTGACCAGCGTGCTGTATCCGAATGACAATCACGCGGCGGGCAAACGTCTGCGCCTGATGCAGCAATACTTCCACTGTGCCTGTTCGGTGGCCGACATTCTGCGCCGGCATCTTAAGGCGGGACGCGCGCTGTCCACGCTGCCGGATTATGAAGTCATCCAGCTTAATGATACTCACCCGACGCTGGCGATCCCTGAACTGATGCGGCTGCTGATGGATGAGCATCAGATACCGTGGGAGGAAGCCTGGTCGATAACCGGACGCACTTTTGCCTATACCAACCACACGCTGATGCCGGAAGCGCTTGAGCGCTGGGATGAACGGCTGTTTGGCCGCCTGCTTCCGCGCCACCTGTCTATCATTCGGCAAATCGATACGCAGTTTAAGGCGCAGGTCGAACAGCAATGGCCTGGCGATCGGCAGGTATGGGCGAAACTCGCGATTCGCCACCAGCGCCAGATTCGCATGGCAAACCTGTGCGTTGTCAGCTGCTTCGCGGTCAATGGCGTGGCGGCGCTGCACTCGGAACTGGTGGTGAAAGATCTGTTCCCGGAATATCACCAGCTGTGGCCGACCAAATTCCATAACGTCACCAACGGCATTACGCCACGCCGCTGGCTAAAGCAGTGTAATCCGGCGCTGTCCACGCTGATCGACGACACGCTGCACACGCCGTGGGTGAATGACTTGCCCGCGCTGCAAGGGCTAGAGCCCTATGCTGACGATGCTGGCTTTCGTGAGCGTTATCGACAAATCAAAGCCGATAATAAAACGCAGCTGGCGACTTATCTCCGCCAGCAGTACGACATCGTGATCGATCCGCACGCGTTGTTTGATGTGCAAATCAAGCGATTGCATGAATACAAACGCCAGCATTTGAATCTGCTGCATATCCTCGCGCTATATCGTCAATTGCGTGACAATCCGCATCTGGATATAGTGCCGCACGTCTTTTTGTTCGGTGCCAAAGCGGCACCGGGCTATGTATTAGCAAAAAACATCATTTATGCCATTAATCGGGTCGCTGCGGTCATTAATCAGGATCGCCGCGTTAACGATTGCCTGAAGGTCGTCTTCCCGCCGGACTATCGCGTCTCGCTGGCCGAACGGATGATTCCTGCCGCAGATGTGTCTGAACAGATTTCAACGGCAGGTAAAGAGGCGTCCGGCACGGGCAATATGAAGCTGGCGCTGAACGGCGCGCTGACCGTCGGCACGCTGGACGGGGCGAATGTGGAAATGGCGCAGCAGGTTGGTGCAGACAATCTGTTCATTTTCGGTCACACCGTCGAACAGGTAAAAGCGCTACAGGCGCAGGGCTATGAGCCGTCTGACTACCTTGCTGTGACACCGCTGCTGCGTGAAGTACTGAACGAACTAGCGAGCGGTGCATTCAGTCAGGGGGATAAAAATGCGTTTGCCCCGCTGTTGGATAGCCTGCTGAAGCTGGGCGATCCCTATATGTTAATGGCCGATTTTGCACCGTATTGTGAGGTGCAGCAGCGTGTTGATGCGCTTTACCGTGAGCCGGATGAATGGACGCGCCGCTGTGTGCTGAATACCGCCAGAATGGGGATGTTCAGTTCGGATCGGGCGATTCATGATTACCAGACGCGCATTTGGCAGGCGCATCGTTAGGAAAAGGAGAGGGTGTTCAAGGTGGATAAACTGGCAAGCCAGCAGACAGGCATCGCGGAAAGCTATACCGATGCGTATGGCAAAGAGCACATTGTTGCGGCCGCAATCAGAAACCAGATTCAGGCCATGATGGACGTTTCTGATAGCGATAATGCACCCTTGCCGCCTGTTCGGGTCTTTTTGCAAGGCCGGGATGCGGTCATCGAGCTTGCTGGTCACGGTGAATTCCTCTGGACGCTGATGTATGAAAACGGCGGTCAAATTCAAGGACAGATAACGGGCGGCTCAACGCTGGCGCTGCCGGGTGTGCTGCCGCTGGGTTACCACTACCTGACGCTGACGCAGGCCGACCAGCGCTGGAGCTGTCGGATTATTGTTGCCCCGCACCGCTGCTATGAACCCGAATCCTTACTACAGGGAAAACGCTGGTGGGGCGTGACCGTCCAGCTGTATACCTTGCGATCGCAGAACAACTGGGGCGTCGGGGATTTTGGCGATCTGCGCCAACTGGTAGAACAGATTGCCCGACGTGGCGGTGCCTTTGTCGGGCTGAATCCGCTGCATTCGCTGTATCCCGCACTGCCAGAAGCTGCAAGCCCTTACAGTCCTTCCTCTCGGCACTGGCTGAACATTATTTATATCGATGTGAATCGGATCGATGATTTCCAGCAGAGCAGTGAAGCGCAGGCATGGTGGCACCGTGAGGATACGCAAAGCGCGGTGTCTGCGCTGCGGGCGGGGCGCTGGGTCGATTATGAACCGGTGACGGCCCTTAAGCTGACCGCTTTACGGCTGGCTTTCCGCTACTTTACGACGCGCAGTGCGCTGGATCCGCGCATTAGCGCCTTTCGCCAGTTTGTCGTGAGCGGTGGGCAGAGCCTGCAACTTCAGGCGACGTTTGATGCATTGCAGGCTTACCTGAAAAAGCAGGGCGAGAATTACGCGGACTGGCACCAATGGCCTGCCAGCTACCATGACGTACACAGTGAAACCGTGAAGTCATTCCGCCGTGAAAACAGCGATGAGATTACGTTTTACAGCTGGCTGCAATGGGTGGCGCATGAGCAGCTTGCGGAGTGCTACGCGCACAGTAAACAGCTTGGTCTGCCGCTCGGTCTGTATCGCGATTTAGCCGTTGGCGTTGCAAAGGGTGGCGCGGAAACCTGGGACGAACGGCAGCTCTATTGCCTTGATGCCTCTATCGGTGCACCGCCGGATCCTCTGGGGCCGCAGGGACAAGACTGGCAGCTTGCACCTGTGAATCCTACTATGCTGCAGCTTCGTGGCTATCAGCCTTTTATCGACGTCCTGCGCAGCAACATGGCGCACTGTGGTGCATTGCGTATCGATCACGTGATGGCGCTCTTGCGCCTGTGGTGGATACCCAAGGCGGAGTCGGCGGGCAACGGGGCTTACGTGTATTATCCGGTCGACGATCTGCTGGCGGTACTCGCGTTGGAAAGCCAGCGTCATCGCTGCCTGATTATCGGTGAGGATTTAGGCACGGTGCCGCCGGACATTGTCAGCAAGCTGCACGACTACGGTATCTATTCTTACAAAGTGCTGTTCTTTGAAAAGGACGAGGAAAACCACTTCCGCGCACCGGAAGATTACCCGCGTCAGGCCATGACAACGATCACCACGCACGATCTCCCGACGCTGCGCGGCTACTGGCAAACCGTGGATTTATCGTTGGGGCGGGAATTGGGTCTGTACCCAACAGAAGCGCTACTGCAAGAACAAATGCTGCAGCGTGAGAAAGCGAAACAGGGGCTGCTCAACGCATTGCACGAATTCGGACTATTGCCGCAGCGGGTTGGTCGCAACTCGGCGCTGACAACGATGGGCGCACCGCTAAGCCGTGGCGTTCATCGCTATGTCGCTGACAGCGCCAGCGCGCTGGTGGGGTTCCAACTGGAAGACTGGCTGGACATGGCGACGCCGGTTAATGTGCCGGGTACCAATCGTGAATACCCCAACTGGCGGCGCAAGCTCACGCGTCCGCTGGAGTCGATCTTCGCTGACCGCTGCCTGGAAAGACTGGTTCGGGATATGGATTTGCGTCGTGGCGCGCCGATGAAAGCGCAGAAAGCCTAACAGTAGAATAATACTCTTCCTCCCCTGAGTCGGGGAGGAAAAGCAAAGAGAAATCAGCAGGGGAGAGGATTAGTAGTAGGAGTGCTCGCCGCGCTGGTGTTCGGTGAGATCTCTCACGCCTTTCAGCTCAGGGAAGGTTTGCAGCAGCTCCTTCTCAATCCCTTCTTTCAGCGTGACGTCAACCATAGAACAACCGTTGCAGCCGCCGCCAAATTGCAGAATCGCCAGACCGTCATCGGTAATTTCCATCAGCGTCACACGGCCGCCGTGGCCAGCCAGCTGTGGGTTGATCTGCGATTGCAGCACATACTCCACACGTTCCATCAGCGGGGCGTTGTCGTCCACTTTACGCATTTTGGCATTCGGTGCTTTCAGCGTCAGTTGAGAACCTAACTGGTCGGTCACGAAGTCGATTTCAGCGTCTTCCAGATAAGGTGCGCTGAGTTCGTCCACGTAAGCAGAAATCTTTTCAAACTTCAGTACGGTATCGCTGGCTTCTACGGCATCCGGCGGGCAATACGACACGCCACACTCGGCGTTTGGCGTACCTGGATTGATAACAAATACGCGAATCTGTGTGCCTTCTTCCTGTTTTGCCAACAGTTTCAGGAAATGCTCCTGAGCAGCATCGGTAATACGGATCATAAGAGTAAGCTCGATAGTTGACTGCACTTATCGGTTATAATACGCCCATCCTCCCCCCAACTACAAGGTTCGGCACAAACACCAGACCTGAACGCCCGCTGCACCTTGAGCCAGTAGCAGCCTGCTGATTTCGGCGGCGGTACTGCCCGTCGTAACCACATCATCCAGTAAAACCACCTGCTGCCCGGACAGCGAGACATCACAGGAAAATGCACCCCGCAGATTTCTCCGTCGTGCGCTGGCGCTGAGCGTTTGCTGTAGCGGCGTGCGCCGGGTGCGCTGCAATTCGCGTGGCTCGTAAGCACAGTTCAGCCAGCGGGCGAGAGGCCGGGCGAGCAGCTCGGTCTGGTTGAAGCCACGTCGCCACTGGCGGTTCCGGTGCAGGGGAACGGTGAACAGACGGTCAGGACGAAACAGGGGAATCCGCCCGGAGAGCTTTCGCTCGCGGTAGGTCATCTGCCAGCGTAGCAACAGCTGTCGGGCGAGCACCGCTGCCAGCTCGGTTTTACCGTGAAACTTAAGATGCTTAAGCAGCGTGTTGAATGGCGGCACGTAGTCGCTGATAAACGTTATTGATTGCCAGGGCGGCGGGTTTTGCAGGCAGCGTCCGCACTGATGTGTTGTATCGGTTGAGGGTAAGCCACAGCGCGGGCAGCAGAGGGGCAAACGCGGCAAATGGCGCTGGCAGTACGAGCAAATTCCCTGCTGGCTGTGATGAAGCGGCAATAAGCATAGCCAGCAGCGTGCGGAGATGGTTAACATTGTTTTCCTTAACGATCGTTTTCCCTGAAATACATTGACCCCATGCAAGCGTGAAGGGGTTTCCTGAGGAAGGAAGATAACTGATGACAGCGTTGTATTGGCAGACTGAAGGTGCAGGAAATACGGATCTTGTGTTGCTGCACGGGTGGGGATTGAATGCGCAGGTATGGCAAAGCATGATTGCGCGACTCGCCCCGCATTTTCGTCTGCATTTAGTCGATCTGCCGGGCTATGGCAGAAGTCAGGGATTTGGGCCGATGCCGCTGAGTGACATGGCGAACATCGTGCTGGCGCAGGCGCCGGAACACGCCGTCTGGCTAGGGTGGTCGCTGGGCGGATTGGTGGCCAGCCAGATTGCGTTGAGCGCCCCTGCGCGGGTGGACAAGCTGATTACCGTGGCGTCATCCCCTTGTTTCAGCGCGCAGGACGGCTGGCCGGGCATCAAGCCGGACGTCTTGCAGGGATTCCAGCAGCAGCTTAGCGAAGATTTCCAACGTACGGTCGAGCGGTTTCTGGCGCTGCAAACGCTGGGAACGGAGAACGCACGGCAGGATGCCCGACTGTTAAAAAGCGTGGTGCTGGAACAGCCGATGCCGTCAGTCGAGGTATTAAACGGCGGGCTGGCCATTTTGCGCGAAGCGGATTTACGCCAGCCGTTAGCCGACTTGGCCGTGCCATTCCTGCGGCTCTATGGTGCGTTAGACGGGCTGGTGCCGCGTAAGGTTGCCGGATTGCTGGATGACCAGTGGCCGAACTCAACCTCAGTCGTCATTCCAAAGGCCGCGCATGCGCCGTTTATCTCGCACCCTGATGCCTTTACCGAGCAGGTGATCGCGTTCGCGCAGGCGTAGCCGACGATAATTTACATTTTCTCCTCAATTTCTCCACGATTTAGCCGACATCGACAGTTAAGGTAATTCGGCACCCTGTGCGCAGGGGGTCTCTGGGTTGAATGAATCCGATTTCGAACGATTATAAATAGGCTGCTCGTGAAGCAGCCACGTTAAAATATGGCTGAGGAGTGTTGGAGAGATGGCGAACTTTTTTGTCGACCGTCCCATTTTTGCGTGGGTGCTGGCTATCCTTCTCAGCCTTTGCGGTATGTTGGCGATCAAGTCATTGCCGCTGGAACAGTATCCCGATCTGGCTCCGCCCAGCGTGCGGATCACGGCGAGCTACCCCGGCGCGTCGGCGCAGACGCTGGAAAATACCGTCACACAGGTTATTGAGCAGAGCATGACCGGGCTGGATAACCTGATGTACATGTCCTCGGACAGCAGCAACACTGGGCAAGCCAGAGTCATGCTGACCTTTGAGGCCGGCACCGACCCCGATGAAGCTCGCCAGCAGGTGCAAAACCAGCTTCAATCCGCTATCCGCAAGCTGCCGCAGGACGTCCAGCAGCAGGGCGTCACCGTGAGTAAAACCGGCGATACCAATATTCTGATGGTCGCGTTTGTTTCTACCGATGGCAGCATGGACAAGCAGGATATCGCCGATTATGTCGCGACGAATATTCAGGAACCGATTAGCCGTATCAGCGGGGTGGGCGAGGTTTCTGCGTATGGATCGCAGTATGCGATGCGCATCTGGCTGGATCCGGCCAAACTGATGGATTATGCGTTGACCACCAGCGACGTAGTGCGGGCGATTGAATCGCAGAACAGTCAGGTCTCGGTAGGGCAGGTCGGCGGCGTGCCATCTGTGGATAATCAGGTGCTTAATGCGACAATCAACGCGCAGTCGCTGTTAGAGACGCCGCAGCAGTTTCGCGATATCACGCTGCGCGTCAAGCAGGATGGTTCCGCCGTGACGTTAGCTAACGTTGCAGAAGTCGAACTGGGCGCGGAACGCTATGATTTTCTCAGTCGTTTCAACGGCCAGTCCGCCTCTGGTCTGGGAGTGACGCTGGCGTCCGGTGCGAATGAGCTGGAAACCGATAAGCGGGTCAGAGAACGTATCGAGGAGCTGTCGCAGTACTTCCCGCACGGGCTGGAAGCCAAAATCGCTTTCGAAACCTCCCCTTTTGTTAAAGCCTCTATCACCGATGTGGTGAAAACTCTGTTCGAAGCGGTGCTGCTGGTCTTTCTGGTTATGTACCTGTTCCTGCAGAATTTCCGCGCCACGCTGATTCCTACTATTGCGGTGCCGGTGGTATTGCTCGGCACGTTTGCCGTGCTGTATGCCTTCGGCTTTAGCCTGAATACGCTGACGATGTTCGCGATGGTGCTGGCGATTGGTCTGTTGGTCGACGATGCCATTGTGGTGGTGGAAAACGTAGAGCGTGTGATGAGCGAGGAAGGGCTCTCACCACGTGAGGCGACGCGAAAATCGATGGGGCAGGTGCAAGGGGCGTTGGTCGGGATCGCGCTGGTGCTGTCCGCCGTATTTGTGCCGATGGCCTTCTTTGGCGGCACGACGGGAGCGATTTACCGCCAATTCTCCATCACGATTGTGACCTCAATGATTCTGTCTGTGCTGGTGGCGATGACGCTGACGCCCGCGCTGTGCGCGACGCTGCTCAAGCCGCTTGCTAAAGGCCAACATCACGGCCGTAAAGGATTCTTCGGTTGGTTTAACCGCAGCTTTACCCGTACGTCGCTGAAGTATGAGCGTGGTGTCGGCAAGATATTGATCAGCAGCGGGCGCTGGCTGCTGCTGTATATGGGCATCATCGGGATTATGGCCTTCCTGTTCTTCCGGCTACCGACCTCATTTCTGCCGCAGGAAGATCGCGGTGTGTTCACGACACAAGTGCAGCTCCCGCCGGGCTCGACGCAGCAGCAGACCTTACAGGTGGTCAACAAGATCGAGCAGTATTATCTCACGCAGGAAAAAGACAATGTGACGTCCGTGTTTTCCACCATTGGCTCAGGGCCGGGCGGAAATGGGCAGAACGTAGCGCGGCTGTTTGTACGTCTTAAAGACTGGGGTGAACGCACCACGCCGGAGAGCAGTTCGTTTGCGGTGATCGAACGCGCAACCAAAGCCTTTCGTTCTATTAAGGAAGCGCGGGTGTTCGCCAGTAGCCCGCCGTCAATTAACGGGTTAGGTAGCGCCGCCGGTTTCGCCATGCGGTTACAAGATCGCGCGGGACTGGGACACGATGCGTTGATGGCGGCGCGGGATCAGCTGTTAAATATGGCTGATAGCAACCCCGAACTGACGCGCGTGCGCCACAACGGTCTGGATGATAGCGCGCAGTTGCGCATTCATATCGATCAGCGTAAAGCACAGTCGCTGGGCGTATCGGTGGATGACATTAACAGCACGCTGAAAACGGGGTGGGGTTCTACCTATGTGAATGACTTCCTTGACCGTGGCCGGGTGAAGAAAGTCTACGTTCAGGCGGCGGCGAAGTTCCGCATGCTGCCGGACGATGTCAGCAAATGGTATGTGCGCAACAACAGCGGCGGCATGGTGCCATTCAGCGCATTTGCGCAAACCGCCTGGGAAACCGGCTCGCCGCGCCTTGAACGTTACAACGGCTATTCCTCGCTGGAGATTGTCGGCGAGGCGACGCCGGGCGTCAGTACCGGCACGGCGATGAATGTCATGGAATCGCTGGTGGCGCAATTGCCGGAAGGCTTTGGATTACAGTGGACGGGTATGTCGTTGCAGGAGCGATTGAGCGGGGTGCAGGCACCGGCGCTGTATGCCATTTCGCTGCTGGTGGTGTTCCTGTGTCTGGCCGCGCTCTATGAAAGCTGGACGGTGCCGTTCTCCGTCATGCTGGTGGTGCCGATGGGCGTGTTGGGGGCGCTGGTGGCAACCTTGGCGCGCGGTCTGGAAAACGATGTCTATTTTCAGGTTGGGCTACTGACGGTGGTCGGGCTATCGGCGAAGAACGCCATCCTGATAGTGGAATTCGCCAACGAGATGAACCAGAAAGGGAAGGATTTGGTTGAGGCCACGCTGGAGGCTTCCCGCCAGCGGCTGCGGCCGATCTTGATGACGTCACTGGCGTTTATTTTCGGTGTCTTACCGATGGCGACCAGCAGCGGTGCAGGCTCGGCCAGCCAGCATGCGGTGGGAACGGGCGTGATAGGCGGGATGCTGGCTGCTACCTTCCTCGCCATTTTCTTCGTGCCGCTGTTCTTTGTCGTCGTACGCCGCCGCTTTCCGTTAAAGGAGAAAGCACCGGAGTAGGGTAATAGTCGACATTTCCTGACGACCTGATGGCATTCGTCAATGGTGGTTTGCTGGGTGTCCATAAACAACACTATTTAGTCCGAACTGTTCATTTCTTCACGCTGAACAGTTCGCTCTAATACCTCTGTAAAAGAGGAGAGGTTATGGACATCACAGTATGGTTTTACTTCGCACTTGCCTGTTGCGGCCTTGCTCTGACCCCTGGGCCGAATGCGTTACTGGTCATCACGCACAGTATTCGATTCGGGCCTGCTATCACCCTGTATACCATTTGGGGTGGCATACTGGCCTTCGCGCTGCTGATGGTTGTGTCCCTGTTTGGCATTGACGTGTTGCTTACCATGTACCCTGCTTTCCTGACTTACATAAAATTTGCCGGCGGCATGTATCTTATCTGGCTGGGTTTCAGGCAGTGGCGGTTAAGGACGCTGCCTATCAGTGAATCTGCGCCAGTGGTGGCATCAATAAATCGGTTATCCCTTTTTACTCAGGGTGCCGCGTCGGCAGGGGCGAATCCGAAAGTCTTTTTATTCTTTGGGGCGTTTCTCTCTCAATTTATCGATCCGACAAAGGACACATTGCTGCAATTTGTCGTGATGGTTGCCACCTTTGTCGCCGTGGAGTTTCTGGTTGAACTGGCTATCAACCTAACGGCGGGGCGATTTCGGGTTTATCTTGCAGAGCATGGCAAAGCCTTTAGCATGGTTTGCGGTGCCATCTTTATGACGATTGGCGGACTGGTGTTGTTTATGCAGTAAGCGGTGGGTCTTGCGCTAAAAAGCCGCTTTCCCTCGCTGAGCGTTAAAATAGGGTTATCTCTGTCTGGATTGCGTTGTCGCGATCCGCTTTTTGAGCAGGCGTAACATGGTCAATCCCCAGATAAAATTCGTTCTGCTGCTGATGCCGGGTTTTTCCCTTCTGTCGGTCGGTGGATTTCTCGATAAGCTGCGGTTCTCCAGCGATGAGGAAGACTATAGTCGTCAGGTGAACTGTTCCTGGACGCTGACGACGCTGGATAACCAGCCTGTGAAAGCCAGCTGTGGGGCCGTGCTGGTGCCAGACGAGGCGGTTTCAGCGCGGAAAATCCATGCTGAAAACTGCGATTATTTCGTCATTTTCGGTGGGAATACACCCGCCAAAGTCATGTCTGATACCGCCTCTTATCTCCCCTTGCTGCGGCACCTTCGGCGCAGCAAGATCCCGCTGGTGAGTGTCGATAATGCCGCCTTTCTGCTTGCGGAGACGGGGTTTTCTGGCAAACGCATTCTGGTTCACTGGCGTCATTTTGGTGAGTTTAAAGCGCTTTTTCCGTCTATTACCCCCGTTACGGACAGGAACGTCATGGAGGAAGGCGGTATCTATTCCTGCCCCGGCGGCAGTGCCACCATCGAGCTGGCAGCCTTTCTGCTGGAAAAAAAGCTGGGAAGAGAACGGGCTATCAAGGGATTGTCAGATATGTTGGTCGGTGGGTTTGTTCCTCCGTCTAGCCTGACATGGAACAGCCCTGAGCTTGAAGGCGCGCCGACGTCGGTACGACGGGCGCTGACTATCATGCGCCAGAGTCTGGCAAGCAGGCTAACTTCTGAGGATATTGCTCAGCGCAGCGGCCTGTCGCGGAGACAGCTGGATAGATCGCTGCAAAAGCGCATTGGCCGTACCATCCAGCAGACGTACATGGACATGAAGATCGCTCAGGCCTGTTGGCTGATGCTGCGGACTTCCCGCACCTTGTCCCAAATTGCGGCAGATACCGGCTTTGCCGATCCCAGTCATCTGAGCCGTATTTTCCGGCAGCATCTGGGGATGGCGCCCGGAAAGTGGCGTCGGGAGAATGCATTTGAAACGTAACAGCCAGATTGTATTTGTTATTGAAAATAGATGTAGATGCAATAATTTATGGGTAAATTCATCAAACTGTAAAAAAAGGTAACTACGTTATGTCCTGCTAAACTACGCAACCAAGGACATAACAATGAAAGCTCGCTGGTTACTGCCTTTACTGATTTCTGCTGCGCTGCCAGGAATGGTGCAGGCTCAGGCCATTTATCCCATTGACCGCGCCACCATGTTGGCGGGCGGGAAATTCGATTTTAAAGTCGAGTTTGATGAAGTACTTAAGCCTGAAGATATTCGCATTCTGATCAACGGCAAGGATTACCAGCAGGTGCTGGGCAAAACGGCATCGTTTGTTGAGCGTGAAGACGGCGGCAACGCGTCCACGATCTGGCTGCGAGACGTGAACTTGCCGGAAGCGGGCAAGTATGTGGTAGAGGCGGAAGCCAAAGGCAAAAAGACGCAGGTGAACTGGGACGTGTATTCCGCGTCCGGCACGCGTAAAGCCAAAAACGTGATTCTGTTCATCGGCGATGGCCTGTCCGTTGCGCACCGCACTGGCGCGCGCATCCTGTCCAAAGGGGTGACGGAAGGGAAAGCGGACGGTCGTCTGGCGATTGATGACCTGCAATATATGGCGTTTGCCGGTACGTCCAGTACCGACTCTATCGCGGCCGATAGCGCCAACACCATGAGCGCCTATATGACCGGCCACAAATCCGGTGTGAATGCGCTGGGTGTCTACGTCAGCCGTAGCAAAAATTCACTGGATCACCCAAAGCAGGAAACGCTGGGTGAGCTGTTAACCCGTTCTACCAAAATGTCTGTCGGCGTCGTCAGCGATGCTGAACTTCAAGACGCTACGCCAGCGGCGGTCGTCTCTCACACGCGTCGTCGTGCGGATAAAGCCGAAATCGTTGAGATGTTCTACAACGTGCAGCCTACGGTCATGCTGGGCGGCGGTTCTGCCTATTTCCTGCCAAAAAGCACGCCGGGTTCTAAGCGTAAAGACGAAACCAACTACGTTGAGAAATTCCAGCAGGCGGGCTATTCACTGGTTACCGATGCGGATTCACTGAAGAAAAATGCTGCGCAGGCGACCAAGCTGCTGGGGCTGTTCCACACTGGCAACATGGATGGCGTGATGGATCGTCGCTTCCTGAAAAATGACGTTGCCAAGAAATTCCCGAACCAGCCTGACCTGACCGACATGACGCAGGCGGCGCTGGATGTGCTGTCCAAAAACCAGGATGGCTTCTTCCTGATGGTGGAATCTGCGCTGATCGACAAAGCGTCCCACCCGCTGGATTGGGAACGTGCTTTCACGAACACCATCATGCTGGATCAGTCTGTCGCCATCGCCAAGAAATTTGCCGAGAAAAACCCAGACACGATGATTATCGTGACGGGTGACCATACGCATGGCCTGTCTATCATCGGTACTGTGGACGACAGCAAGCCGGGCACCGAGATGCGTGAGAAGGTTGGCGTGTATGAAGATGCGGGCTATCCGAACTATAAGGATGCCAACAAAGACGGCTACCCGGATGACCTGAACGTTTCTAAACGTCTGGCGGTGTTCTTCAACAACTTCCCTGACTATTACGAGACGTTCCGTCCGAAGCTGGATAACCAGTTCGTTCCTGCTATCAAGAACGAAAAAGATGAATATGTCGCCAACAAAGCCTATGAGAAAGTGCCGGGCGCGGTATTCCGCGAAGGGATCCTGCCACGCTCTTCCGACACGGGTGTTCATGCCGTTGACGACATGGTGATTCAGGCGAGCGGCCCAGGTGCAGAGCGTATCCGTGGTTACATGGAAAACACCGATCTGTTCCGGGTGATTGTTGATGCACTGGCGGTGAAACCGCAGGACAAAAAGTAATCCTACGACGCTATGAATAATGCGAAATGCAGCAAAGCGGGGGCGACCCCGCTTTTATTCTCCTGGCTGCGCGTGGTGCTGGCGCTCCTCCTCATCGGTGGTATCGCCCCGGTAAAAGCCGCGCAGTCTGAACTCTCCTTCGACAAGCTGTACGCCTCTTACGGCGTGCTGGGTCTGGAGTTCTCCAATGAAGTCAAAACGCTCTCCGGCAAACGGGTAAAAATGCGTGGCTTCATGGCACCGCCCCTCAAGGCGGAGTCACAATTCTTTGTCTTAACCAAAATGCCGATGGCGCTGTGCCCCTTCTGTTCGTCTGATGCGGACTGGCCTGAAGATATCCTCGTCGTTTACCTCGCCAAGCGTCAGACCTTCGTACAGAACAACACCATGATTGAGGTGGAAGGCGTACTGGAACACGGATCGTGGACCGACCCTGAAACGGGTTTTGTCAGCCTGCTGCGACTGCGTGAAGCCACGTTCGATACCCTTTAGGAGCGCTGATGGCGGAGTTATTGATTCAACACCTGAGTGTGACCTTCCCCGATACGTCCGAGGCCGTGCTGGCTATTCCCGCGCTGTCGATTCGTTCTGGCGAGCGGGTCGCGGTGATGGGGCCTTCCGGTTCCGGTAAGACCACGCTGGTGAATGCTATTACCGGGATGGATCACAGCGGAACGGGCTGTGTGCAGTGGGAAAAACAGGATATCTGGCAGATGAACGAAGCGGAACGCGACCGCTGGCGGGCGCAGCATATCGGGCTGGTAATGCAGGATTTCCACCTGTTCCCCGGCTTGAGTGCGATAGAGAACGTCTTACTGCCTGCGCAGTTTCACCACTGGCGGATCCCTGCGGCGCTCAGGCTGCGGGCGGCAGATTTGCTGGCACAGGTCGGGCTGGATACCGCGAAACGTCCGATTGAAGTGCTATCACGCGGCGAGAAGCAGCGGGTAGCGGTCGCAAGAGCCTTGCTCAGCAAGCCTGATATCATCATCGCCGATGAGCCCACGGCCAGTTTGGATGCGCACAGCGGTGAGCAGATTGCCGATCTGCTGGTGACGCTGGCGCGCGAGAGTCGCGCGACGCTTATCGCGATTACGCACGATGCACGTCTGGCTTCACAAATGTCGCGCTGTATTCAACTGGAAAAAGGACGCCTCGTGGCTGACACGCTGTATCAGGAGGCTCGCGCATGATTCCTTGGCGTCTTATCTGGGTTGACTGGCGTCGGCTTTGGCCGGGCGTGCTGGTTGTAGTGTTGCTGATCGCCGTGGCGACAGCGTTAAGTATTTCGGTGAGTTTGCAGGAAAGAGCGCTACGTATGGGCAGCGCCAAGGCTGCCGATCGTTTCGATCTGGTGATCGGCGCGCCGGGGAGCGAAACCCAACTGGTGCTGTCGTCCGTGTTCCTGCAACCGTCGGCGCTGACGCTGATTCCTGCGCAGGTGCTGACCGATCTGGAGAAGAACCCGCTGGTTGCCTGGGCGGCACCAGTCGCGTTCGGTGATTTCTATCAGGGGATGCCGATTGTTGGCACCACGCCGCCGTTGGTCACCGATAACGGTAAACGGCAACTCACCACCGGACGCGTGTTCAACGACGGCTTTGAGGCCGTGGTAGGGGCGCAAACGGGGCTGACGGTGGGGAGTACCTTTAGCCCGATCCATGGTCAGGTGGGGACAGAAGGGGCGCACGCGCATGATGATGTTACCTACACCGTTGTCGGTGTTTTACCTGCTGACGGCGGCGCGTGGGATAAAGCGATTCTGGTTCCAGTGAACGCGGTGTGGCGAGTACACGGTATCCATCCGCCTCATGCTGCGGACGATGAACACCACGATGCTCACGACCATAACGAGCATACCGACCATGATCATGGCGCACATGAGCACGAAGGTGAACATGGCGGCCATTCTCATGATCATGATGAAACCACGCAGGTGGAAGGCGAACAGCATGCTGATGAACATCACAACGAAGCCCATCCTGCGGAAGGTGCGGAAAGCGGTGATCGTCATGATGCTGTCGCTCAGCCGGTAACCGCGTCACACGATGACGAGCACGGCGAAGCAGAAGCACACGGGCACGCCCATCAGGCGGGGTTGCCCGCTATTGTCGTTAAACCGAAAACGATCGCGGGTGCTTATCAACTGCGTTCTCTGTATCGCAACAACACGACGCTGGCGGTGTTCCCCGGCGAAGTGCTGGTGAAGCTCTACTCGATGCTGGGCGACATTCGTGAACTGCTGACCTATATCTCGCTGGGAACGCAGGGATTAGTCGGCGTCGCGGTGGCGATGGTGGCGGTTATCCACTTACGGCAACGGCAGAAACAGATTGGCGCACTGCGTGCCTTTGGCGCGCCGCGCTACGGCATTTTCACGCTGATTTGGAGCGGGTTGATGTCGCTGGTAAGCGTCGGCGTACTGCTGGGAGTCGGTCTGGGCTACCTTGCCGCCCGTGCGATTGCGGTGGTGATGAGTGAGAAAAGCGGCTTCGTCCTGCCGGTGACGCTGGAATGGGAAGACATCCACTTCGTCCTGCTCCTGTTGCTGGTCGCCGCCGTGGTGCTCACCATTCCCGCGATGCTGTCCTACCGTCAATCTCCTGCTACAGCGCTGCGTGGAGAGTAATGGGTTACGACTTAGTCGCAAAACTAAGCTGTAATGGCATCGGACCTGTAGTTTTTGCGTCCGATGCTGTTTTTTCCTTACCTATTTACCCCTTCCGATTCCCATACTCAGTCAACGGCCTGCGTCCCTTCGTTATTATGGCTTGGGATCAGTAACGAGCAGCAATACTATTACTTATTTCCATAAATAATATTTCTAAAAATAGTAACTATATTAATTATTATTTGGTTGGGCTATGTATATAAAATGTTGACGGATTGTATCTTAATTGATAACTTTCGGCCTTGTTAAATCTTAGTGATTATATCTGGTGTAACTAAAAATAATTATATCTACTCTCTGGGAAAAAGTTGATCTTTTAATCTTTGAGCAAAGTCGGTAAGAGAGGGTAATATGGATCATGAAATCCATTCCTTTATCAAAAGGAAGCTGAAAGGAGTCGGTGATGTATGGTTTTCTTATTTTATGATGAGTAAAAACTCTACCAGCCAACCTTATATTATTTCGAATTATCCCGAAGCATGGATGAAGGAGTATATAAAAAAAGAGATGTTTCTGAGTGATCCTATCATTGTTGCCTCATTAGCTCGGATCACGCCGTTTTCTTGGGATGATAATGATCTTGTGACGCTAAGAGCCAAGAATCAGGATGTTTTTATTTCTTCCGTGCAGCACGATATAAGTTCAGGTTATACCTTTGTTTTGCACGACCATGATAATAATGTGGCGACACTGAGTATAGCGAATCACCTGGAAGATGCGAATTTCGAAAAATGTATGAAGAATCATGAAAATGATTTGCAGATGTTACTTGTGAATGTACATGAAAAAGTGATGGCATATCAGCGTGCTATCAACGTTCAAGATAACCCCCCCGATAATTCAAGAAATGCCTTACTCTCTCCGCGTGAAACCGAAGTGCTTTTCCTGGTTAGTAGTGGACGAACTTACAAAGAGGTTTCTCGTATATTAGGTATTAGTGAGGTCACCGTTAAGTTCCACATTAACAACTCAGTCCGTAAATTGGATGTTATCAATTCCCGCCATGCTATAACTAAAGCACTTGAGTTAAATCTTTTCCATTCCCCCTGTGAGCCTGTAGTGATGAAGCATATGGACGCCCGTTAGCGTGTATTAATGCTTGCTAAATAGGGAGGAACCTATCCAAAAGAATAGTTACTCCCTATCTAAAAGAAATACATTAGCTGAACTTTTACATGGTTAATATTTACCTTTGCCTTTTCTATGATACGTGACGAATTCAAACGTTGTTTTCTCTCATGTTGTTATTAAGGTAAGGGTTATTACTGTGAGCAATAGTTTTTGCGTTGTTTATAAAGGTTCTGATACCGATATAAATAATATCCAACGCGACTTCGACGGAAAGGGTGAAGCATTATCTAATGGCTATCTTTTTATCGAACAGAATGGCCATTATCAGAAGTGTCAGATGGAAAGAGGATCGGCCTACCTAATAGGCTCGCTGTACAATCGGACGTTTCTGATCGGATTGGCCGGCGTGTGGGAAGGCGAAGCTTATCTGGCAAATGATGCCGAGCTGTTAGCGTTGCTGTTCACGCGTCTGGGAGCGAATGCACTGGCGCTGGCTGAAGGTGACTTCTGCTTTTTCATTGATGAACCAAACGGCGAATTAACGGTAATTACCGAGTCGCGTGGTTTCTCGCCGGTTCATGTCGTACAGGGCAAAAAAACCTGGATGACCAATAGCCTTAAACTGGTTACTGCGGCAGAAGGTGAAGACGCGCTGTGGTTTGAAGAAGAGGCGTTGGTGTGCCAGTCACTGATGCGGGCGGATACCTATACGCCGGTGAAAAATGCGCAGCGTCTTAAGCCGGGAGCGGTGCATGTCCTTACGCACGATAGCGAAGGTTATTCTTTCGTTGAAAGCCGCACGCTGACCACACCAGCCAGCAACCAATTGTTAGCGCTTCCGCGTGAACCGCTGCTGGCATTGATTGATCGCTACCTTAATGCGCCGCTTGAGGATTTAGCGCCGCGCTTTGATACCGTAGGGATTCCCTTGTCAGGCGGTCTGGATTCCAGCCTGGTAACGGCGCTCGCCAGTCGTCATTTCAAACAATTGAATACGTATTCGATTGGGACGGAACTCAGCAATGAGTTTGAGTTTTCTCAACAGGTTGCTGATGCACTCGGTACACATCATCAGGTGAAAATTCTGTCCGAAACTGAAGTGATCAACGGCATCATCGAATCCATCTATTACAACGAAATATTTGACGGCTTATCCGCTGAAATCCAATCTGGGTTGTTCAATGTCTATCGCCAGGCGCAGGGGCAGGTGTCCTGCATGCTCACCGGATATGGTTCCGACCTGCTCTTTGGCGGCATACTGAAGCCGGGAGCGCAGTATGACAATCCGAATCAGCTGCTTGCCGAGCAAGTGTACCGGACGCGTTGGACAGGGGAGTTTGCTACCCACGGCGCTTCCCGTTACGGCATTGATATTCGTCACCCCTTCTGGAGCCACTCCCTAATCTCTCTGTGTCATGCGCTACATCCTGATTACAAAATTTTCGACAACGAAGTCAAAAATATCCTGCGTGAATACGCCGATTCGCTGCAATTGCTGCCGAAAGACATTGTCTGGCGCAAGAAAATCGGCATTCACGAAGGTTCCTCCGTCAATCAGGCCTTTGCGAATGTTCTCGGGTCAACGGTTGATAACTACCAGACCAAAAGTCGCTTTACCTACCGTGTTTATCAAGCCTTCCTTCGTGGCCGTCTCTCCATTACAGATGTGACGCCCTCTCAGCTTAAAGATCTGATTAAAAAGGATTAACTATGGTTTTGGAAGAGAATTCCGGTGAGATCCGTGTGATCACGCTCGATCATCCGAACAAGCATAACCCCTTTAGTCGTTCGCTGGAAACCAGCGTGAAGGACGCGCTGGCGCGAGCCAACGCTGACGAAAGCGTACGAGCTGTCGTGGTGTATGGCGGGGCCGAGCGTTCCTTTTCCGCTGGCGGAGATTTCAACGAAGTTAAGCAGTTATCGCGCAGCGAGGACATCGAAGAGTGGATTGACCGCGTGATTGATCTGTATCAGGCCGTCCTGAATGTGAATAAACCGACGATCGCAGCGGTGGATGGCTATGCGATTGGTATGGGTTTCCAGTTCGCCCTGATGTTTGACCAGAGACTGATGGCGTCGACAGCAAATTTTGTGATGCCGGAACTTAAGCATGGTATCGGGTGCTCGGTCGGGGCGGCCATTCTGGGGTTCACCCACGGATTTAGCACAATGCAGGAAATTATCTACCAGTGCCAATCGCTCGATGCTCCACGCTGTGTGGACTATCGGCTGGTTAATCAGGTGGTGGAGAGCAGTGCGCTGCTGGATGCTGCTATCACACAGGCGCACGTGATGGCCAGCTACCCGGCTTCTGCATTCATCAATACGAAACGAGCGGTCAACAAACCGTTCATCCATCTACTGGAACAAACCCGTGACGCTTCCAAAGCTGTCCATAAGGCAGCGTTTCAGGCTCGTGATGCTCAGGGACATTTCAAAAATGTGCTTGGCAAAAAATACTGAGGATAAGGAAGAAAATGAGCGAAATAGTGAAGTTTAATCCGGTCATGGCGTCCGGTTTTGGCGCGTATATCGATCATCGGGACTTTCTCGAAGCCAAGACAGAGACGATTAAAAAATTACTGATGCGTCAGGGATTTGTCGTGGTCAAAAATCTCGATATTGATGGTGACACATTCCGCGATATCTACTCGGCTTACGGTACGATCGTGGAGTATGCGGATGAAAAGATCGGCGTAGGTTTCGGCTATCGCGATACGTTGAAACTGGAAGGGGAAAAAGGAAAAATCGTTACCGGACGTGGTCAACTTCCCTTCCACGCTGATGGTGGCCTGCTGCTGTCACAGGTGGATCAGGTTTTCCTCTACGCGGCCGAGATTAAAAACGTCAAATTCCGTGGCGCAACAACGGTATGCGACCATGCTCTGGCTTGTCAGGAAATGCCTGCTCACCTTCTGCGCGTACTGGAAGAGGAAACGTTCGAAGTTCGCGTGCTGGAGCGGGGCTATTACGTGGATGTTTCGCCAGACGGTTGGTTCAAGGTGCCGGTCTTCACCGATTTGGGATGGGTCAGAAAGATGCTGATTTATTTTCCATTTGATGAAGGACAACCGGCTAGCTGGGAGCCGCGGATTGTCGGTTTCACCGATCATGAAACCCAGGCATTCTTCCAGGAACTCGGGGCGTTTTTAAAACAGCCACGCTACTACTACAAACACTTCTGGGAAGATGGTGACCTGCTGATTATGGACAACCGTCGTGTCATTCATGAGCGTGAAGAGTTTAACGATGACGACATCGTACGTCGTCTGTATCGCGGACAAACCGCCGATATCTAACTCTCATGATTCCGGCGCGAAAACGTGCCGGATTGATATGGATCTGGAACCATCATGCCTAACGATCTTTACGCTATCTACAATCGTTACACGTCAAGGACCCTGTTTTTTAAATACTGTGCGACAGCGACGCTAACGCACAGACTGACACGTCGGCTGTCGCTTTTTACGTTGAAAAAGTGCCTTGCCCGGCCACGGGGACGCCTTTTCTCTCTGGTTAACAGCATTTATTTTGGCGGAGAAACGCTGGAAGAGGTTCAGAGTACAGCAACTTTTCTGGCACGCTCTGGCATTGCTTGCGTACTGGACTACGCCGTGGAAGGGGAAAATGACGAGACGCAGTTCGATAAGGCAATGGAAAATACGCTGCGCCTCATCGAGATGTCGCAGCAGACGGATAGCCTGCCTTTTGTCGTGATTAAACCGTCGTCGCTGGGGAGTGTTGCCGTGTATGCCCGGCAAAGTGAAGGGCTCGCGCTGGATGAGGCATTCGCCAGCGCATGGTCACGCATCGTTACGCGTTTCTCATGTCTGTTCGATTATGCCCGCTCTCATGGCGTGCGTGTGATGGTTGATGCGGAGCAGACCGCGATTCAGCCTGCAGTGGATCGTTTGGTTCTAGACATGATGCGTGAATTTAACCGCGAGAGTGCGGTGATCACGCTGACGCTGCAATTTTATCTAAAGGATCAACTGCGTTTTCTCGACGAATGCTATCAGCGAGCCTGTCAGGATAATTTTCTGTTCGGCGTGAAAGTAGTACGCGGTGCTTATCTGGAAGAAGAGAAACGAGTGAACGGTGGCGTGCGCTGCTTTGCAACCAAACAGGAAACCGATCGTAGCTATAACGCGGCGGTGGATTACATTGCACTGCGTCTGGATCGAATCGCACCGTTTTTCGCCACGCACAACGAGGAAAGCCTCGCCTTGATTATGTCGAGTGAGTCGCTACGCGCGGGGCGCACCTGGGTAGGTCAGCTTTACGGGCTGGGCGATCATATTACTTATTCGCTGCTGCAAACCGGTTTCCGCGTGTGCAAATACCTGCCTTACGGTCCGCTCGATAAGTCGTTGCCCTATTTACTCCGCAGGATTGAAGAGAACGCTGTTGCCTCGGCAACCTTCAAAAAGGAAAATAAACTCTTGCAGAAGGAGTTGCTGCGCCGTCTCGTAGGAGGGATGTAATGTCAAAATTTCATTGTCATATTCGCGATACGGCTATCGGTTTCCCCGTGTCGGAGGATGAAAGCGTGCTCAGTTCAGCCTATGAAGCTGGTGTCGAATTGCCTTATCGCTGTGCTTCTGGTTACTGCGGTGTTTGCAAGGTGCGTCTGACGTCCGGCAACGTCAACATGGATCATTCTGGTGGGATCTCACGTAAAGATATCGCTGATGGTTACATTCTACCTTGCTGTTCCGTGCCGCTCTCTAACCTCGAAATTGAACCTGTATCGTCATGCTGAAGAAAACGCTAATCGTTGGACTTTGCTGTGCTTTCCCCCTCTTCAATGCTCGAGCGGTGAATGCTGTTCCTGACGAGGTGGCTGTCAAAGGTGGCAATTTCTATGTTGGATCGGTCTTCGGCTCGGAAGACTATGCCGCCCATACCAACACGTCTGTCGCATCTTTTGCCATGACGAAAACGGAAATCACCTATCAGCAATACCATGCTTTGCTTGAGTGGGCTGATGCGCACGGTTATCAGCTCAGCGGTGGTTGTAACGGCGCCACTTTTGAGGATTGCTTGCCGCCTGAACAGGACGCCAGCCTTCATCCTGTCACCAATGTGTCGTGGTGGGATGCACTGATTTTCGCTAATGCGCTGAGTGAACGGGAACGGCTGCCGCCTTACTATCTGACAGCAGACGGCAAAACGCTAAAACGCGCGCCGGATGATGGCAGTGAAAAGGCCATACGTGAGAATCCGCAGGCTTCGGGTTACCGTTTGCCGACGCTGGCGGAATGGCAAGTGGCAGCCAGAGGCGGAAAGAAGGGTCTGGCGCAGGGGACGTACGGACAGCGCTATGCCGGTAGCGAACAGCCGGACAGTGTGGCGCATTTTCCTTCTGACTCTCAATCATTCGGCACGGTGCCTGTGGCCTCGAAGCGTCCCAATGCTCTGGGGCTTTATGATATGAGCGGCAATGTGTCTGAGTGGTTGAATGAGTCTTATGCGGTGGAAGGCGGAAAAACCATGTACTACTTTTGTGGCGGAAGTTATCTGGAACGCACGCACAGTCTTGCTAGCTGCGATCTGCACACGCCCGGTTTTTTCATGCCGGATATTGGTTTTCGACTAGTAAGGACACTTGATGGTCAATAAATTCGTAGGGTGGCTGGCGCTCTGTGCCATTAGCAGCACGGCTGCTGCACTCTCTCCTGTGACATTGAAAGACGGCATCAATCGGCTGGATCTCAATCAGGACGGTGGGAACGATTATGTCGTTGTTGCCCAGTTTGACAACAATACCTCGCATCCTAATCTCGGGATGACCTTTTTTGTCCGCCGTCCAGACGGTGGGCATAGCATTATGCCGGTAGCCAACAGCAATACGTTTACCTGGTTCGACTATCGCCTGTCCGCTGCGGCGGATTTTCTGGTGCAGGACAATCGGTTATTCCTGTCTGGAAAGCATTACTTTCTGGTGACGGCAAGGAAGCAGGGGGAAAACGTCTTTGATCCCACAAAAGTCGTTTTAACAATTTACGACTTTAAAGCCTCACGGGACGATCCCGGTGTACCACTCTATGAATGGTCGGAGCGCAAGCGTGTGGTAACACAAAATACCTACCAATCGGTCGATGAGGCCTACAAGGAAGTGAATGAGGCGATGCTGGCAAAATGAAAATATCGGTATTAATCGTATTCGGGCTATTGGCATCCTTCGGGGCGTGGGCGCAACTCAGTGAGCAGGATTACCAGCAACGCGTACAGGAGTTTTTTGATGCAGAACCGCCGCTGTGTCTGGGCGAAAAGCAGTGGCCGGTTCATAGTCCTAAAGGTGATTCCCCCTGGAACAGTGGACGGTTGCATGCGCTGGTGGACGCGGGGCTGGCATACGCGACGCCTGAAGGAACAGGAAAGGCATATCGGTTATCGCCTGTAGGTGAGAAGAATTGGCGCCAACATGGCGACCTTTGCTATGGTCGTATGCAAGTGAGCCGTATTGAGAGAATCGATCGTGTGAATCAGGAACTGACGGTGGTGTATTTCACTTATCATCTGACATCGTTGGAAAGTTGGGCTCATAACCGTTCGTTACGCTTTGCCTTTAGCGAGTTGGATAATCTTGTCGGTGGAATGCAAACCACGCGTTATTCCGCTACGATTCGTGAGACGTTAGGTGGGGCGGCCAAATTGCAGGATTACCCTGTGCCGGTAGAACTGGATTACTAACTCGATCCTGGTGAAAATAATTCCTTGTTTTGAAAAGGTATCCCGACAGGTTCATACTGCGGGATACCCCATTGTTATCGTCTATCCCTGTGATTACTGCTCGAAATAGCCGCGGATTTTCTCGATATCGTCGCCGTTAGACAACGCCAGAGAGAGCAGAATGCGGGCTTTCTGCGGGTTGTAGAATCCACTGCCGATAGCACCGTCTTTCTTCTTATCCGTTACATAGCCGTTGCCAGTGCGTGTGCTGATCACCACCGGAATGCCTTTGGCCACCGCTTTCTTGATGTCTTCTTTGATACGCGTTGGCGTAGAACCGTTACCGCTACCCGCGATAATGATCCCTTTTGCGCCCTGTTCAATCGCGGCATTCAGCAGGCCGCTGTCTTGATCCTGATAGCCGTACAGAATGTCGACCTTCGCCAGTGTTTCCTTATTACTTACGTCAAAGAACGGTTTGTTTTCGGGAGCGGCTGGCTGGTAGAAGAAGCGCGGAACACCGCCGTAGAAGGCACCGAGATAGCCTTGTTCATTGGCTTTGAATGTGTCCAGCGACGTGGCATTGGTTTTGGTGGTGTAGAAGGCAGAGCCGATGCGGTCATTCAGCAGCACCATCGCGCCGCGTTTTTCCGCGTTCTTGCTGGTCGCCAGCGTGACGGCTTCCAGCAGGTTCATAGAACCGTCTGCACTGATGGCGGTAGCGGGACGCATCGCGCCAACGATAACTACCGGTTTCTCGCTTTTTACCGTCAGATCCAAAAAGAACGCCGTCTCTTCCAACGTATCGGTGCCGTGAGTCACAACGACGCCGTGTGTGTTTGCATCGCTTAACTGTTTGCTAATCGCTTTGGATAGCTTCAACAGAATAGCCTGATCGATATTTCCGCTGGCAGTGTTGGCGATTTGCTCACCGGTCACCGTCGCGACATCGCCAATAGTGGGTACCGCGTTCAGCAGTTCCTGAATGCCGATCGCGCCCGCCTTATAGCCTGTCGTATCCGTGTTGGATTCTGCCTTTCCGGCGATGGTGCCGCCGGTTGCGTATATCGTAACGCCAGGTTTGGTGTCATCGGCCAGCAGGGCATGAGACGACAGCATCAGGCAAGCGGCGGTGATGGTGCGAGCGATGAATGAGAGTTGCATTAGCAGGTCCTTGTTTTTGTCATTGGAAAGCAAGAACAAAAGCAACTTCTATACCAATGCTTATTTATCTATTATCCAGCTAATTAATCACGGAGAGTCTTTGCTTTGGTGCATAGCGTGGGGCGCTGGCGGCTGTATTGCACTGCAATGGTGAGCACGGTGGCAGTGAATGGGATGAGAGGAAAAGCTGTGCCGATAATCTTGAATGGCGTCATTTGACGTCTTACCGACTCTGTATAAAAACAGGGTGAACGTGGTTCACCCTGCTGCATTTTACGGTCTTGGCGTGACGCCAGAGGGGATTAGCGTAAATCCAACATCGCGATATGGTCCATATCGTCAAACGTCAGGTTTTCGCCGATCATGCCCCAGATAAAGGCGTAGTTTTTGGTGCCGACACCGGTGTGAATCGACCAACTCGGGGAGATCACTGCCTGCTCGTTATGCATCACCAGATGGCGCGTTTCATGCGGCTCACCCATCATATGGAAAATAATGGTGTCTTCCGCCATATCAAAATAGAAGTACACTTCCATTCTGCGCTCATGGGTATGCGTCGGCATTGAATTCCAGTTGCTGCCTTCCGCCAGACGCGTTAATCCCATGCTCAGTTGGCAAGTTTCCACCACTTCCGGCACCAGATATTTGCAAATCGTCCGCTTGTTACAAGTTTTGACGTCGCCCAGCGGTGCTTTGATCGCCTGATTCTGTGTAATGATGCGTGTCGGGAAAACGGCATGTGCTGGTGCGCTGTTGTAATACAGTTTCGCAGGCTTGGCGCTGCCCAGGCTGCTGAACGCTAAGGCTTTCGCTCCCTTGCCGACATAGAGCGCTTCCTCATTGCCAACTTCATAGCTTGTGCCGTCGATGACGATTTTTGCCGGGCCGCCAATATTGATCAGCCCCAGCTCGCGACGCTCAAGAAAATAGTTCACGCCAAATTGTTTGCCGATGTCGTCATCAAACGTTATCTCGCCCTCCACCGGCATGATCCCGCCCACCACGATACGGTCGATGTGGCTGTAGGTCATGGTGTATTGGTTTGGCGTAAATATCTGCTCAATCAGAAATTTCTTTCTCAGCTCAGTGGTATCAAGCGTTTTCGCATGTTCACTGTGTACACTTTGTCGTACGTCCATTTTGCTACCTTCTTATGCGTGTTTAGGTGAAAAGCGTTTTGCCCATAATGCTGTAATGATGGGCACCAATACTGATGTCACGATCACACTGGTGGCGACTAACGCTGTTGCCTGTTGAGCGACCGGAGCGAATTCCGGAGCCATATTCGCGATCAACAGAGGAGTGGCGACGGCGGCACCTGCGCTGCTGGATGCGGCCACGCCTGCGGTTCCATTACCACCGCCGATAAATTTATCCGCCAGAATCAGTGGGATACCTGTAACAACAATCACCAGCAGGCCGAGGAAGATACCTGCGAAGCCCGTCTGGAGGATCACTGATAAATTAATGGTGTTACCTAACGCAAAGGCAAAGAAAGGAATCAGCGTTTGTACTGAATTACCGAACAGTTTTCTCAAATCCGGGTCCAGGTTACCCAATACAAAACCAATCAGAAAAGGCAGGACGGCACCGACAAATAACTGAGGTTCAAAGGTAGCGATACCGCTGGCACCCAGAATGACCATGGTCATCAACGGGCCAGATTCCAGAGACATCAGTACGAAGGCACCTGCTTCTTCTTTCGAACCGTATTGGTTCATCAGTGCAGCGTACAAACCGCCGTTAGTCATGTCCATTGCTGCGACCAGCGCCAGCACGGAGATCCCAGCCAGCATGCCATTTTGGATGCCGTCACCCGGCAGGAACGTGCCCGCGATCAGCGCCACAACCCAGGCGGTGGCGATTTTGGTGACCACCAGAACGCCTGATTTTCTCAGCATCGTTCCCGTTGCTTTAAATTCAATGGACGCGCCCATGCAGAAAAACCATACCGCCAGAATAGGGATTGTGCCAGTAATCAGGCCGTTACTGAAAGAACCTAAATATTTCCCAGCGCCTGGCGTAAAGGTATTACAGAGTGCGCCCAAAAATAGCGGCACCAGCATTAATCCCCCAGGGATTTTATCAATAGCTTGTTTGATTTTCATAAAAGACCTCATTAAAAGATAAAAGCATGTTCAGCCCGCTTTCAGTGAAAGCAGAAGGAGTATTGGTATAAAGTCATAAATAGGGCGGAATAAAACCCAAGGGGTTATTACCCGATTTCATTAATTAGTGAAGATGGTTGTCCCCATTATAAAATTGATAATTAATATTTTTCGTCATCTTAATGATGACTTATGTCATGTTTTTTTAGTTATAGATGGCCTGCCCGTAATGCGTAATTAGCGTTTACAGGTAATTATGTCGTGATATATCGCCACGTTATTTTTTTACGTGACTATGATGAATTTCAATAAATCAAAAATTGAAATTCACTAGGTTATTTTCGATAAATATATTATCTAATATCAATCTTCCGGCTGTTAATATGAGCAGTAATTGCTTTGCTGGTTTTAATCAGGCTTGCCAGATGTTTTTCTTTTTTTCCATTCGCATATTGTGACTGCATACCGTTAACGCCAATGGCGGCGATGACTTCACCATTTTGGTTAAAGATAGGCGCAGCCATGCAGCAGATCTCTTCTATATCTTCGCCGTCGTCTATTGCCCAGCCCTGTTCCTTGACGATTTTCAGGTGCTGCAGGAAATCTTCTTTATTGGTAATCGTTCGGGGCGTCAAATACTCAAAGGTGCAATCGGCAATCAGTGATTCAATTCTTTCCTGTGGTAGCCAGGCGACGAGCACTTTCCCCAGAGACATACGATTAAATATAATTTTCTTACCTTCCCAGGATGTTTTTACGATGGCCTTGGGGGATTCGACTTTACTCAGGAAGAAACCGTTATCGCCGTCCATAATACCAAGATGGCAGGTCAACTCCGTCTCTTTGACTAATTCATGCATAAAGTTAATCGTGTCTTTACGCAGATCAATATTCTTTATTACCAAACCGCCAAGCTCAAACAGTCTCAATCCCAAAACATAACGACCGTCAGCGCGCTGACGTAACAATTGCGTCACCACCAGCACTTCCAGTAGATGATGTACGCTGCTTTTGGGTATAGACAAATCAGTGCAAATCTCAGTGAAGCTGGCTTCGTCATGTTTGGCGATGTAGTCAATAATCATCACTAAACGGACGGCTGCCGGCGCTTTACTGTGTTCGAGCTGTTGGAATATATTCATGTTGTTCTATATATAAAACTTCGGTTTCCTATATAGAACAATAATAACGCAACGGTAATTTATTTACCTAGATGCAGATCACAAAATAATCGCGAAGTGGTTGAATATTTCAATATAAATGAAACGTAGTTTTATTAGGGAAACAAAATGGCGGTATTTTGGCAGGAAAGATGCCTGACCTCGTAAATAAGGCCAGGCATGATTTAAATGACAGAACGGCGGTTAGCGCTTTTTAAAGGCGGCAGCCAGAGCATCGCCCATCGCGCTGTTGCCAGCGAGAGGGGCGCTAGCGGGACGAGGACGTGATTTACCGGCTGGCTGACGCGATGAAGTATTGCTATCGCCACGCGCATTGCCACCGCCACGACGTGATGCGGTGTCGCCCGGCTGTTCATCAAGGCGCATGGTCAGCGCGATACGTTTACGTTGCAGATCCACTTCCATCACTTTCACTTTGACGATATCGCCGGCTTTCACGACCTTGTGCGGATCGTCGACGAAATGGTCGGCCAGTGATGAAATGTGTACCAAACCGTCCTGATGGACGCCGATATCCACAAACGCACCAAAGTTGGTGACGTTGGTGACGGCACCTTCCAGAATCATGCCCGGCAGGAGATCGTTTAAGGTTTCCACGCCGTCGGCGAAGCTGGCGGTTTTGAACTCAGGACGTGGATCGCGACCCGGTTTTTCCAGCTCTTTGATGATGTCGGTTACCGTCGGCACGCCGAAACGCTCATCGGTGAAATCCGACGGTTTCAGGTTACGCAGCGCATTCGGGTTCCCCATTAGCTCCTGTAACGCCTGTTCGGTCGCGGCCAGAATACGTTCCACGATCGGATAGGCTTCCGGGTGAACGGTAGAGGCATCCAGTGGGTTGTTGCCGTGGTTGATGCGCAGGAAGCCTGCACACTGTTCAAAGGCTTTTGGCCCCAGACGGCTGACTTTCAGCAGCTGTTCGCGATTGTGGAAGCGGCCATTCTCATCACGCCAGGTCACAATATTTTGCGCCATCATGCGCGTGAGTCCGGCGACGCGGGTTAGCAGCGCCACGGACGCGGTATTCAGATCAACGCCGACGGCGTTTACGCAGTCTTCGACCACTGCATCCAGTTTTTTCGCCAGCAGACTTTGGCTTACGTCATGCTGATACTGACCCACACCGATGGATTTCGGGTCGATCTTCACCAGCTCCGCCAGCGGATCCTGCAAACGGCGGGCGATAGAGACTGCGCCGCGCAGCGAGACATCCAGATCGGGGAATTCCAGCGCCGCCAGCTCGGACGCGGAGTACACCGACGCGCCAGCTTCGCTGACGATCACTTTCTGTGCTTTGATATCTGGGAACTGTTTCTGCGTGTCGAGGAAGAAGCGTTCGGTTTCACGCGATGCAGTACCGTTACCAATCGCCACCAGCTCAACCTGATGTTTGAGGCACAGTGCGGCGATGATCGGAGCGGCTTTAGCTGCCTGACCGGTATGCGGATAAATCGTATCGGTCGCAACCAGCTTGCCAGTGGCATCCACCACCGCGACTTTTACACCAGTACGCAGGCCGGGATCGAGACCCATGGTGGCGCGCATGCCCGCCGGAGCGGCCATCAGCAGGTCGTGCATGTTGCGGGCGAAAACGTTGATTGCTTCGTCTTCGGCTTTTTCACGCACGCTGCCCATCAGTTCAGTTTCAAGGTGCAGCAGTACTTTAATGCGCCACGTCCAGCTAATGACGGCGCGCCGCCAGCTGTCCGCTGCCGCATTCCCTAAACGCAGGTTCAGGTGGTCGATAATAATCTGTTCGCAGTAGCTCTCACGCGGCGCTTCTTCGTGCTGCGGATCGGCGTTCAGAGCCAGTTGCAGCACGCCTTCGTTACGGCCACGGAACATAGCCAGTGCGCGGTGTGAAGGCACCTGAGCAATCGGTTCGTGATGATCGAAATAGTCGCGGAACTTCGCACCTTCTTCCTCTTTCCCTTCCACAACGCGGGAAACCAGATGGGCATTTTTCCACAGATAGTGACGCACTTTCGCCAGCAGCGTGGCGTCTTCGGCAAAGCGTTCCATCAGGATGTAACGTGCGCCGTCCAATGCGGCTTTCACGTCCGCGACGCCTTTCTCAGCATCGACATAAGCCTGTGCCGTCAGCTCCGGCTCCTGGCTCGGGTCCTGCCACAGGCTGTCGGCCAGCGGTTCCAGACCGGCTTCAATCGCGATCTGCCCGCGCGTGCGGCGCTTCGGTTTATACGGCAGATAGAGATCTTCCAGCTCGGTTTTGCTCAGCGTGCCGTTAATGGCGGTGGCGAGCTGCGGGGTTAATTTCCCCTGTTCGTCGATGGATTTCAGAATAGTCTGGCGTCGGTCTTCCAGTTCACGCAGGTAACCGAGGCGCGTTTCGAGCTGGCGCAACTGGGTGTCATCCAGCCCGCCGGTCACTTCTTTACGGTAACGGGCGATAAAAGGGACGGTGTTTCCTTCGTCCAGCAGGCGGACGGCGGCGTCTACCTGCTCCGTACGCGCCTGCAATTCGCTGGCGATAATGTGGCTTAATGAATCATTCATAGGTCTGATATCAATCGTCATCAAGTGAGTGGGTGAAATAAGTGAGGACAGTTATACGGATTGAGCGTGCAAAATGCCAGCCGCTGCCGTCTGGAATACGGGGACGATGATGGCGCGGTTCGCCGGATTACGATCGGAGAAGGGGAAAGAGGCGCGGCAAAATTTACCTACATCAATATTCCGTCAGATTCTTGCAACCCACTCACGATTTTAGCGTATGACATACGTTGGCCTTGTGTAGCTATAAATTGAGCGCGTTAAATTGAGTGCCGCACGGGATGACCGATCCAGAAGCCCGTAAGAGCGGACGAGAACAACATCATTATTCGGGCAGGAGAAAGGTTCATGACAGTCAGAACGTCCACGTTGACGGCAGAAGGGCAAGCGGATATCACGTTGAACATGCGTTCCGGCGTGCTGGGGAAAACGGCGGTGGATATTCGCCCACTCGGTGAACACGGGCTGTGCAGCTATGACCCCGGTTTTGCCAATACGGCAGGGTGCGAGTCGGCGATTACCTATATAGATGCGGTGAATAGCGTGCTGCTGCATCGGGGCTTCCCTGTCGAACAGCTCGCTGAGCAGTGTGACTTTACTGAAGTCTGTTACATCCTGCTGCATGGTGAAGCGCCTTCGGCGGAAGCGTATGCGAAATTTGCTGACAACATCACCCGCCATACGCTGGTTCATGAGCAAATTACCCGGATGTTCAGCGGCTTTCGTCGCGATTCCCACCCGATGGCGCTGATGTGCGCGGTGGTGGGCGCGCTGGCCGCGTTCTATCACGATGTATTGGATATCCATAACGCGGAGCATCGCGAGCTGGCGGCAGTGCGGCTGCTGTCGAAAATGCCGACGTTAGCGGCAATGTGCTACAAATATTCCATCGAACAGCCATCCGTGTATCCCCGCAATTCGCTCTCCTATACCGGCAACTTTCTGCATATGTTGTTTTCGATTCCGGCGGAGAAATATGAAGTGAATCCGGTGCTGGAACGAGCGATGAACCGCATCCTGATTCTGCATGCCGATCATGGTCAGTGCCCGTCTACGATGGCGGTCAGAGCGTCAGGTTCTTCTGGCGCTAACCCGTTTGCCTGCATTGCTGCCGGGCTGGCATCGATGTGGGGGCCGCTGCACGGCGGGGCGAACGAAGCCTGTATGCGCATGCTGGAAGAGATTAAAACGGTCGATCGCGTCCCTGAATTTGTACGACGCGCGAAAGACCGCTGCGATTCATTCCGGCTGATGGGATTCGGTAACTCGGTCTACCAGCATTTCGACCCACGCGCGGCGATTCTGCGTAAAACCTGTTATGAAGTGCTCAATGAACTCGGCACGGAAGACAGCCTGTTGCAGGTGGCGATGGAGCTGGAACATATCGCCATGACCGACGCCTATTTTCTGGAGAATAAACTCTACCCGAGCGTCGATTTCTATACCTCAGTCATTCTCAAAGCGATGGGGCTGCCGCCATCAATGTTTACGGTGATTTCCACCGTCGGCAGAACGATCGGCTGGATTGCACATTGGGATGAGATGCATAAGCAGGATGAAATCAGCATCTACCGTCCGCGCCAGATTTATACCGGACAGCCGCGTCGGGACTATGTTTCCGCGCTGAAAGACTGATGCGACTTTTACCATGATGCCTATGTCGCGGCATCATGGTGATCATGGGCAGTATAAGCCTAGAATTTTTCCCAGTTATCCTGTGCGTTGCCGACCGGCGCGAGCGCTAAACGAGCGGGTTGGGCTTTCTTCGCCGTCGGCGCTGGGCGGACTGCTGGCGTGCCTCGCAGATGGAAATGGTTCATGAGCGTCACCAGATGAGAGGACTGTTCGCGCAGGCTGGTTGCCGCATTGGCGGATTCTTCCACCAGCGTCGCGTTCTGCTGGGTGACCTGATCGAGCTGGTTCACGGCATCATGAATTTGCGAAATACCGGATTCCTGCTCCTGCGTTGTCGTCCCGATCTCGCTGATTAAGTCTGCCACGCTGCGCGCCTGACGTACCAGCTCATCAATGGTGCTGCCGGTATCTTCAACCAGACGATTCCCCGCTTCCACTTTTTCGACGCTGGTGTTGATCAGTACCGCGATCTCTTTAGCGGCGGAGGCGGAACGCTGTGCCAGCGAGCGCACTTCTCCAGCGACCACGGCGAAGCCGCGGCCTTGCTCACCCGCGCGCGCGGCTTCGACCGCCGCATTCAGCGCCAGAATATTGGTCTGGAAGGCGATGCCATCAATGACGCTGATAATGTCGCGGATTTTGTGTGAACTGGTGGAGATCTCTTTCATCGTAATGACCATGTTGCTGATGGCATAACCGCCCTTGGTCGCTGTTTCGCTGGCCTGGCTGGCAAGTTGAGTGACGCTACGCACGGTATGGGCATTCTGACGAATCGCCTGGCTCATCTGTTCCATTGAGGCGGCCGTTTGTTGCAGGCTGGCGGCCTGTTCTTCCGTACGCTGGCTCAGGTTTTCGCTGCCTGCGGCGATTTGGCTGGAACCGGACGCGATGGCTTCGCTGCTCTGCCGCACCTGCTCGACGATATCGCCCAGGTTATGGCTCATGTGACGCATGGTGGCTAACAGGCTGCTGTGGTCGTTCGGCTTGATATTGATATCGACGGCCAGATCGCCATCGGCCACCTGCCGGGCAACGTGGGTGGCATAGAGCGGTTCGCCCCCCAGTTGGTTTTTCAGCGTGCGGGTAATTAGCCAGGCTACGACTGCGGCCATCGCGGCAGCGGCAAGCGCGAGAATCAGCATGATAACGCTGCCGGACTGCGCATCCTGCTGCGCCCCGCTGACAATCTCGTTGGTATCCTGCTGCTGCGAGGCCATCATCGCGTCCAGCACTTTAAACAGTGCGTTTTGTGCCGTCTGCATCTCATTGAGAATAATGGTGTTACCTTGCAGACGCTGCTGCGGATCGGTGGATTTCACCAATTCCATCGCTTTCAAAAAGGCCTCAAGGTAGGGCGGACGAGTGTCCTGAAACTGTTTCAGCAGCGCGCGGGTGCCTTCGGTATCCAGCTGTTGCCCCAGCTTTTTCAGGTTGGCGGTATTGCGGGCGATTTGCTCGTCGACGAACTGCTTTTCCTGTCTGATTTGTGCAGGATCGGTGCTGAGTGCCATGTTACGGATCAGACGAGCATTGGCGTCAAAGCCAGCTTTAACCTCCTGAATCAATAACATATTCGCCAACGTGGTACCGGAAAGCCGGTTGATGTCGTTACCCAGCCCAACCAGCTGGAGTCGTCCGAAGAATGCCACCATCAGGCTGATGATAATAACCAGAGAAAATCCCATACCCAGCATCTTGCCGAGTTTGATTCTGTTCAGCATATTCATAAACATCCTTAATTTTTTGACATGCTATGAAGGCATAACGGAGGGGGCTTGCTATCGTAATCGATGCAAGTAATGACAAGGCATTATAGCTATGTTTCGTATTTTCGGGATACATCGGCCACTCCCGTCCTTAAAAACATATCGATAAGAATATCTGTAATATCGGCATGAAAAGCGTTCTGTTGATCACGTAAATTACGGCGAATGGGATTTCGTATGAAATGTGTGATCTGAGAGACAAAATGCGTGCGGGTACGGCGTTGGCTAATGGGAAAAACGTGGGAAAGTGGTGCGTTAACCCCTTTAGAAGTTAACGCACCGATCAATCAAGACGCTTTATCGCTGATATACCCGTCATACTTCAAGTTGCATGTGCGTTGGCTGCGTTCAGTCACCCGAATCACTTACTCAAGTAAGCTCATCGGGATTCCTTCACTTGCCGCCTTCCTGAAACTCGAATTATTTAGGGTTTAAAAGGGGCGATATAGCGCTGATAGCGTGATTCTTTCAGCTGTTGTAGGTCGACCAGTACCAGACCGTCGATGCAGTTATTGAAATCGGGGTCGATACCGAAGTCGATAAACCGCACGCCGCCCGGCTCACACAGCTCCGAATACTGCTTGTAGAGCGTGGGGATCGCGCAACCCATGTTGCTGAGCATGCTTTTCAATCGCGTGAGATCCTGCTGGTAGTCCGTTCCTTCAAACTGTTTCAGCACGTCAGGCAGCGAGGCTGGGTAAGGGCGACGCGACGTAGCCAGCGGCTGATCGGGCGTGAAGTGCAAGCGATAAAACGCAACCAGCAAATCGCGTGCATGCGGCGGCAAAGTACCGGAAAGCGACACCGGACCGAACAGATAGCGATGTTCTGGATAGCGCGCCAGATAGGCACCAATACCCAGCCAGAGATAATCCAGCCCGCGTTTACCCCAGTATTTGGGCTGAATGAAACTGCGGCCTAGCTCAATGCCTGATGCCAGTATCGGATCCATTTCGTCGCCGTACTGGAACAGACTGTGGCTGTAGAGGCCGCTTTTCCCTTTTTCTGCGATCAAACTGGCCGTCGAGACAAAGCGATAGGCACCGACAATCTCCAGTTCGCGGTCATCCCACAGGATAAGATGCAAATAGTCATCGTCATAGCTGTCCAGATCGCGACGTTGGCCGGATCCTTCGCCCACAGCCCGGAAGGCGATTTCGCGCAGGCGTCCGAGTTCGCGCAACAGCGGCACGTAATCTTCTTCACCGCGTCGATACAGATAGACAATCTTGCCATCCGGCGTGGTACCCAGCGTTTCGCACTCTGACAGCGCGCGCTTCAGCAGCACGCGGTCTTCAGCCAGCGCAATGGGTTTTTCACCGGTAAAACAGCCGGGCTTTCCTTGCCCTAGGCGATAAACGTGACGCCGGAAACGAGCCGCCAGATCGTTAGCGTTCCATTCGCCCTGGCTCCAGGACGCATAGGGAATTCTGGCACCGATACGCAGCTTGAGGGTTTGGTCGCGCTGACCAAACATTTCTCTTACCAACAGGAGCGTGGATAGCGGGCGATAAACCATGGAAGAGAGATAAAACAGCGCGCTGTTGCGTCCGCCGATATGAATCGGAACCACGGGCGCGCGGGCTTTGCTCGCCATACGGATAAAGCCGTTGTGCCAGTGACCGTCGCGAATACCTTGCAGGCTAGCGCGTGAAACTTCGCCCGCGGGGAAGACAATGATCGCGCCGTCGCCTTCCAGATGCTGCTGGATGGCGCTGATTTGCTGGCGTTTGGTGCGGTTATTGAAGTTATCGACGGAAAAAAACAGATTTTTGAGCGGGGCGACATAAGAGAGTAGCTGGCTGGCGACGATGCGGACATCGGGCCTGACGCTGGCGACGGTACGCAGTAGCGCCAGACCGTCCAGTGAGCCAATGGGGTGGTTGGCCACCAGCACCACCGGCCCCTGACTGGGGATATTTTCTAAATCCCCTTCGACCATTTCACAATTGAAGTTGAAGTAGTCAAGAATCTGTTCGACCAGATCTAAGCCTTTTAAATGCGGATAACGCCGCGCAAATTGGTGCATTTCATTTTCAAATAGCAGAGAACGCAAAACCGTTTTCTGCCAGGGTGGCGTATGGCGATGCGGGGCAAGATCTTGCAGAATGGCGTCTAAGCTAAACATAAATCGTTCTCCGTAGCTCTCCGTGGCTAAAAGTACGGGATAGAAATGACATATTTATGTCTGTTGATAGATTATTAGCCAAAACTGTAAATCTGTGTAATGAACGCGCGATTTTTGCACGTGGGAATCTCAAAGAATGGTGTACGCACTAAGAGCCTAACGGGGTTACTGACTTGAAAACCAACCTGATTACCCGCGAGGGGTATGACAAACTGCGGGCAGAGCATGACCATCTCTGGAATGTAAAGCGCCCGGAAATTACGAAAATTGTCTCCTGGGCAGCGAGCCTTGGGGATCGCTCAGAAAATGCGGACTACACCTATAACAAGCGTTTATTGCGCCAGATCGACAGGCGTGTGCGCTACCTGAGAAAATGCCTGACGGAATTGAAAATCGTTGATTATTCGCCGCAGCAGGATGGCAGCGTATTCTTTGGTGCTTGGGTCGAGATCGAAAATGAACAAGGTGAGGTGAAGCGCTTGCGGATTGTCGGCCCCGATGAGATCTACGGCGATAATAAAGACTATATTTCAATCGATTCCCCGATGGCGCGCGCCATGCTGAAAAAAGCGGTTGATGAGGAGTTCACCGTGAATACGCCAGACGGTCCGCGTGAGTGGTTCGTCAATTCGATTGATTACGTTAAGTCATAATCGACCCGGTAGCGGCACGCAGGGGGAGCGCGCGGCAAGCTGTGCAGGCGCATTTCCCCCTTAGTGTTCTAGTGGCGCAAGAGGTTTAGTTATCTACATTTTGCGCCCGTAATAGCTGCCTGGCCTGCTCAATGACGGGTAAATCCACCATCTCCCCGTTTATCTGGAAAGCGTAGCTGTGTTCGGCGGCTTTCAGAACCTGCTTTGCCCAGTCTATTTTGCTGCGATCCGTCGCGAATGCCCGCTGAACGGCATCGATCTGCGAGGGATGAATACAGAGTTTGGCTGAGAAGCCGAGCGAGCGCGCATGTAATGCGTCAGCTAACACCCGGTCGTGATGCGTGAAGTCAGGATTGACGCAATCTATCGGTGGCGGCAAGTCGGCCAGTCTGGAGGCTAATACAATGCGGCTTCTGGCATACAGCAAGGCATACAAGGATTGATCGCAATGAATATCGAGTGAGAAATCCAATGAGCCAAATGCGACTCTTTCTACCCCTGCTGCACAAATCTCTTCTGCATGATGCAACCCCTGTGCGGTTTCAATTATCGCAATAATATTAACCGTTTCCGATCTATTACGATTTATCATTTCTCGCGCGTCATGCAGCATTTTTGCGGATTCTATTTTAGGTAAAACAATTTCCCATTTGTCTTTTTTATGTTTGGATGGAGCGTTATTTCTTAATTTTTCTTTATTATTAAGTTTATTCAGAAACTCGATGTCTTCACTGAATTCCACTGAACCAAATTTGTTTAAACGTATATATTTTTTGCAATTTATTTCAGAGACGGGCGTATCGTTTTTATCCCATTGGATAATATTTTCTCTAGCCTGATTTTTTTCATCAGGATGAACAGCATCTTCTAAATCAAATATCACGGCATCGGCACCGCAGCAGACGGCTTGTTGAAAGCGGTGGGGCGCATTACCAGGCACAAAGAGATAGGTTTTAGCGTGTTCCATGCTGCTCTCCTTCTGTTAGTTCATTGATTAAATGCGGTTTTATTAAAATGTAACGCATTAATTGCGAATAAGAATGATACCTATTTACATCGTCGTGGTTAATATGCTAGCTTTCCGTTCATTATTTTTCAATCCATCTATTACGACATTTTTATTAAATTTCGGGACGTGTTAACCCGAGATTTAACGACATCCTTTTATACGTTACTGCAATCGGTTTTTACTTGTTTTATCGGTATGAGGAGTGGTTATGAATATCAAGGTTGACGAAATTAAACACAGGGATATACATCAGGATGTAGATGATTTTCTCTCTGATTACTCAAATAAAAACGCGTTAAGGCGATTGATTCGCTGCTTTTTCGCAGAAGGAATTTTGAATAAAAATGACCTGAGGTTTATTGAGGGTAATTCCAGGGAAGCAACGCTGACTTTGCAGGGTGGCAAAGGTATATTGAAATTTGAAGATATTTCGTCATCACCGGCAAACACCTATATTAATAATGGAAATATTTATCTCATTCATTCAGATGGGACGTCTTTTCCCGTTACCAGCCACGAGCGATTGATTGATTTACTTCGCGACAGTTTCGATTTTCATCCTGACGAGAGCGGTATCAGTGGCCTGAAAAAAGACGTCGGTAACAGTATTCGTAATGATACCAACGCCCGGCGCTATCGTTGCCAATGGCGTGCTGAGGTGGCCGATGCCATGCAGCAGGACGGGCAGAACGCTTTCACGCCGTGGCTGCGTTGGCAGCTCAGCATTCGCGATGCCGCCATGTTTCTCGATCAGTGGGGATCGCTGGAAGGCCACCCTTACTACCCGACCTGGAAATCCCGCCCCGGACTGAGTGACGAAGACGTCCAGCGGCTGTCACCCGAATTTAACGCCCGCGTGCCGCTGCGTATTACCGCGCTGCGCCGCGATATGGCGTATGTCGAATCCATGCCGCACGTCGATGATTTTCATTCGTGGTTTGCTCATGCATTCCCCGCGCTCTGGCAGGACTGGAAGCAGCGCCTGAATCAACAGGGGCTGGATGAGACGCAGTGGCTCCCGCTGCCTATCCACAGCTGGCATCTGGAAAACTGGGTGAAATCCCACTATGAGGATGAAATTGCCGAAGGGATTCTGCTTACCGACGGCCCCGATCTCATCACGCTACCGGGTATGTCGTTCCGTACCGTTTTGCCCGTTGAACCTCCTTCTTCTCCTTTCATCAAACTCCCCGTCGCCATCTGGATGACTAGCGAAATGCGCAGCCTACAGGCGAAATCCATCCAAATGGGGCCACGTATCAGCACCATTATCGAAGCGATTCTGGCGCAGGAAGGCGGATTTGAGCAGCGGCTGGCGTTTTTCCGCGAAGAGACGGCGTTCCACTACAAGCACGCGGTGCATCAGGATGACGCACCGGGCAAACATCTCTCCGTCGTTTTCCGCGATGCTCGAATTTATGAACGCACCGACGGCGCCCTGCCCGTGACCGTCGCCACGCTGTTTACGGCGCTGCCTCATCGCGACCAGCCGCTGTTCACCGAGCTGGTGACGCTGTCCGGGCTTGGCCCCGAAGCGTGGTTCCGCCAATACGTCCGCGCCGTAACCCGGCCTGTTATCGCTATCTATCTGCTGTACGGCATCGGGCTGGAAGCGCATCAGCAGAACAGCCAGATCCTCTTTTCACCGGAAGGTGTCGCGCAGGGATTATTAATCCGTGATTTCGGCGACGGGCGTACCTATGCGCCGCTGCTGCGTCAGCGCGGTCACCATCTGCAACCCTACGTCTGGCCCGGCATTCTGCCCACGGTATTTGAAGACGACATCGAACCCGTGCGGATGTTTGTCGTCGACGCCTGCTTTGTCAGCCACCTGCACGAACTGGCGCTGGCGCTCAGCGCGGAATACGGCTTTGCCGATGCCCGGCTGTGGCAGGTGATGAAAGAAGAAACCGCCGCGGCGTTTGACGCAGTGAAGTCGCGCGTTGATGGCGAGCTGTGGCAGACCGAACGCGACATGTTTATGACCCAGCCCTGGTATACGCGTTCGCTGCTGCGCATGCATATCCAGGAATATCGCGACTATCGGATTCAGCACGGTCTGAGCAATCCCTTCCTCATTGAAGAGGAAGAAACCCGCATCGGATCGTGATGTATGGCGATGCTCCCGCCTCACAGGCTGAAAACGGGAGCATCTTTTTCACTCCTCATTTTGAGATGGATAACTTTGTTGATGAACGCCAGGAAGAACTTCACTCCACCTACCGGGAAGACTCGTTTTCCTATTCCCTCCGCGTTGGCCATCGCCGTAACGGCTGTGCTAAGCGGCATCGCGATACCCGCGCAGTCTGCAACGGGTGAGCGCGATGATTCCACTATCGTGGTGGAAGCTAAAGACGCGAATGCCGTGCAGGGGCTGGTCGCGGGTGGCATGTCGGCGCGGTCGTCCAGCACCGGGCTGCTGGGCAAAAAGGACGTGATGGATACGCCGTTTAACGTCAGCAACATGACCTCATCGTTTATTGAAAATAAACAGGCACAGACGCTGGGGCAGGTGGTCGCGCATGACGCATCGGTGCGGGTGAGCAGTTCTCAGGGCGGTCTGCTGGATTCCTACTACATTCGCGGTTTTCCACTCAATGAAGGAAACCTGAGCGACATCGCCATGAACGGCGTCTACGGTGTTGCGCCCAACTATCAGCTGATGACTGACTACATCGAGCGGGTGGAAGTGCTGAAAGGGCCGTCGGCGCTGCTGTATGGGCTGTCGCCTAACAGCAGCGTGGGCGGCGTGATTAACGCCGTCACCAAACGCCCGACCACCGTCGGAAATCTGACCCGCCTCACGACCAGCTGGCAGTCTGATTCCCAACTCACACAGCATGCGGATATTTCCCGCGTCTATGCGCTGGACAATAACAATCTGCTCGGCGTGCGTTTTAACGGGAATTACGGCTACGGCGACACGGTGTGGGATGGCAGCGACAAGCGTACACAGGTCGGCTCGCTTGGGCTGGATTTTTCGTCAGAACGCTTCCGCGCCACGTTGGATCTCATCACTCAGCATCTGAAAACCCGTGCGCCGTCTCGCCCTTATTCGTTCGCGCAGGGTGTGACCGTGCCCGATGCACCGGATGGCAACACTAATATTTCCCAGCCGTGGGGGTTCTGGCACTCCAAAGATCAGTCGGTGTTGCTGCATACCGAATACGATCTGGCGGATAACGTCACCTGGTTTACCGATTTAGGCGGTTCCAGCGCACACGTGAGCCGACTGTCGGAGCAGGTGCCGCAGGTCACGAATAATAATGGTGATGTGAGCAGAACGAGTAGTAATGCTTCCTATCTTGTGAATTATCGCGCCGCCGTTAGTCGTTATAATTTAGCTACGGGTATTAGAGCTGACGTGGAAACGGGCTCGGTGACACACAAACTATCAGCCCAAACCAGTTATTACCGGGATCGCCATGCAACAACAAGTGTAATTGGTCCAGACCTCAATACTAATATCTATAACCCCGTATATATGTCTCCCGTTGACATTCCCGCACCTGCAACGATAAGCAAACGTTCTTCCACTGCGCTGTCAGGTATCGCATTGGCGGATACGCTCGGCTTCTGGAACGATGCGCTGCAAGTCACGGGTGGGCTGCGCTATCAGCAGATCAAGTCGGATAACTTTGTTCCTGGTAATAGCGCGCCATCATCGTCCTACGACAAAAATGCGATCACGCCGATGGTCGGTGTGGTGGTGAAACCCTGGCAGCACGTCTCGCTCTATGCCAACTACATTGAGGGGCTGAGTAAAGGAGATATTGCGCCTGCGAATGCGAGCAATCCGGGTCAGGTGCTTGCGCCGTATAAGAGCAAGCAGTACGAAGCCGGGGTGAAAGTGGACGCGCTGGGGACGATCTCTACGCTGAGCGTCTTCCAGATCACCAAGCCGAGCGGCGCGCTGGTTAACGGGGCGGGTAGTGAGTTCGTTACCGCTAACGAGCAGCGCAATCGGGGTATCGAGCTGGATGTCGTCGGTTCACCGCTGGAGGATCTGCGCCTGACCGGTGGTTTGATGCTGCTGGATGCCGAGCTGACCAAAAGTGTGACGCCGGGGGCGCAGGGCAAGCGCGCGCCGGGGACGTCGCGTTTTCAGGCTAACGCCGGCGTGGAATATGACCTGCCGTTCCTGCGCGATCTGACGCTGAACGCCAACGTCACCCATAACGGGAAGCAAAACGTCAACACCATCAATACCCAGTCTATTCCTTCCTGGACCACCGTTGATTTTGGCGCGCGTTACAAGACGCGAATCTACAACGCGCCCACCACGTTCCGAGCTGATGTCCTGAACGCCTTTGACCGCAATTACTGGTCTGGCGTGACGTCGTTCAGCACGGTATCGCAAGGAACGCCGCGGACGCTGATGCTGTCCGTCGCGGTTGATTTCTAAGGATAGGCATTTTTCAGGAACCGAACGTTAAGGAGATAGCGATGAGCAACCTGTTTAGCTTTGCCGCAGTGTCTTCCCTCCCTGTCGCGCAGGCCCACTGGCCTGAGAGACTGACGCCTTATCTGGATAGCGAGATTGAGCAGTTTCTTTTCAACTCGCCGCAAAGGTTGTCATGGTTGGTTGAGCAGTATGGGTCGCCGCTGAATATTGTCTGGCCGCACACCGTGGCCAACAATATCGCGGCATTGCGGACGGTGTTGCAGCGTCACGACGTGGACTGCCGCCTGTACTACGGCGCAAAGGTGAATAAATCGCCGGGTCTGGTACAGGCGGCGGTGAATGCGGGCGTCGGCGTGGATGTTTCCAGCCTACAGGAACTGAAAGATGCGCTGCGGGCAGGCGGCGACGGCGCGCGGCTGTGCGCCACTGGCCCGGCCAAAACGCGTGAGTTCCTGACGGCGCTGGTTCATCATCGCGCTCTTATCGTGCTGGATTCACCGGAAGAATTCGACGAGGTGCTCGCGCTGGCGGATTTGTTGCGCGTGACGGATCCCGTGCGGGTTCTGCTGCGCTATCGCCCATCGTTCGCGCAGGCCAGTCGGTTTGGCATGCTGGCTGATGAGGTTGCAATCTGCCTGGAGGCGTTGAGCACCAGACAGGCTGTGCTTCATCTGGAAGGCTTCCATTTCCATCTCGGCGGCTATGAGCCCGATACCCGCGTGGCGGCATTCGCTGAGGTACTGCCATTACTGGAGCGGGCGCGGTCAAAGGGATTACAGCCCGCGATTATTGATATCGGCGGGGGATTGCCGATTCAATATCTTTCGGCTTCACGCTATCAGGATTATTTAGCGAAGCAGAATGCGGCGGATTACCGCCACGGTCAGGTGCCGACCTCGTTTTACCCGTATGGCGGTGAGCGTTCGGCTGTCGACTATCTTGAGGCATTCCTGTCCGCCTCAATCGGACAGAACCGCGTGGCGGACGTGCTCAAGCAGCACGGCCTGATTCTGGCGATTGAGCCGGGACGCAGCCTGGCTGACCAAAGTGCGATTACCGTGTTTCGCGTCACGCGCACGCGCCGCCAGCCGGATGGCAACCACGTTGTGTTTGTGGAAGGCAGCAGCTTCAGCGCGTGTGAGACCTGGTTTAACTCTGAGTTTTTGATTGATCCTCTGCATGTTTTTTCCGTCAAAAAAGACACGCCTCTGGTGCCGGGCAAAGCCTGGATCGCCGGACACAGCTGTCTGGACGACGATGTCATTACGAACCGATTGATTCATTTTCGAACCGTGCCGCAGTCAGGCGATTTACTGATTTACGCGAATACGGCGGGATACCAGATGGACCTGCTGGAAAACGCGTTTCATCGGCATCCGCTGCCTGCGCGCCTGTGTGCGTTCAAAGGTAAGAAAGGTGAGCTGATTTTTTCCAGTGATAACTGAATGGAGCAGAACCATGATCCTGAATAAAGTAACTGATTTGATTGGTAATACGCCCGTTATACAAATTCCGGTTCCCTATGGGGATACGCGTTTGTTTTTAAAAGTGGAGAAGAACAATCCCGGCGGAAGCATGAAGGATCGCATGGCGAGAAACATGATTGTTGCCGGACTGAAGTCAGGCAAAATCCGCCCCGGTGGCACCATTGTCGAGTCGTCATCAGGGAATACCGGTATCGGGCTGGCGCTGGCGTCAATTGAATATGGCCTGCGCTTTATCGCCGTGGTCGATCATCACGCGGCACAGGACAAAATCGCCATCATGCGCGCGCTCGGCGCGGAAATTCGCTACGTCTCCGGCGACTACGGCGAAGATGAGGTGGCGGTGGTGGAACGCCAGCGCATGGCGGCACAGCTGGCGCAGGAAATACCCGGCGCGGTGTTTATGAACCAGTCGGATAACGCGGCGAATGCAGGCGGTTATGCCGATTTTGTCCGTGAGCTGTTCAGCCAGATTGGCAAGATCGACGCATTTGTCGGCTGCGTGGGCACCGGCGGATCGATGACGGGCATTTCGCACGGCCTGAAAGTCCATAATCCAGATATCACGACCATTGCCGTTGAACCGGTGGGTTCTATCGTCTTCGGCCACCCCGGTAAGCCTTACTATCAATCCGGCACCGGTACGCCCGCGGGGGATACCGTAGGGCTGGTGTTGGATTACAGCTGCATCGACTGTGGCGAGCAGGTTTCGGATGCGCAGGCGTTTGAAACGGCACGCTATATCGCACGGCACTACGGTTTGCTGGTCGGCGGTTCGACGGGCGGGGTGATCTATAAAGCGCTGGAGCTGATCTATCAGGATCGCATCGGCGGCAACGTCGTGCTGGCGATTGCCGATGGCGGGGAGAAATATCTGCACACGGTGTTTAACGAAGAGTGGCTCGCGGCGCGTAACCTGATCGATAGCGGCGTGTGGCACGATCTGGATCGCTGGCTGGGCAATGCGATTTCTCTGGAGCAGGCAAGCTAAGGAGTCAAGGATGATCGAAACGCTAAGCGGGCAGCCGCTTAACGTGGTGATTTGCGGGGCCGGCAAGACCGGCCATCTCGCCACGGTGCTGTTTAAACAACTGCCAGACGTCAAGGTGACGCTGCTGGGCAGCCATCCTCGTCTGCCGGAAGCCTATCAGCAGCACGGTAAACGGCTACACGCGTTGCTGCCGGATGGCGAGACGCTGACGGCCACGCCGGACTGCGTGACCTGCGACCCGGCGGAAGCCTGCCGCGATGCGGACGTCGTTATCATCACCGTTCCCGCCAACTTCCGCGCCGATCTTCTGGCGCGGATTGTTCCCCATCTTCCCCGCGATAAACCGGTTTATGTCGGCGCAATTCCCGGTTTTTGCGGCTTTGACTGGCTGGCCGAACGTGAGCTGGCCGCGCGCGCCCAAACGCGGTGATTTGGGGCATGAAGGACGTCGCGCACATTGCGTTTGATTTGCTGCCGGGCCAGTCGATCAAAATGGGCGGCGAAAAGGCCACGCTGTATGTCGCCACGCATCGGCGCGAAACGGCTGCGAGCCAGCAGGCGCTGATGGCGCTGCTGCAACGGCTCTATTCTGCGCCGGTGGTGCTATTGCCAGATTATCTGGAGATCACGCTGACGCCGGGTAACCCGATTATGCATAGCGCGGTGATTTACGGCCTGATCGGTCCTTACGGGCAGTGGCATGCCCGACCGCTCTCGCAGCCGCTATGCTGGTGGAATGATTGCCCGGAACTCGGTGCCTATTATCTGGAACGCATGGACGAGGAGAACCAGCGGCTGTGTGCAGCGCTGGAGACGCGGCTTGGTGTGCGACTGGACTCGGTGCTGCCGCTCAAGCAGGAGATTATCGATGCCTATGGCGATCAGATTGCCGATGCGCACACGATGCTTTCCGTGCTGCGCACCAATCAGGCTTATCACGGCATCGGTCTGCCGCTGCGAAAACATGACGCTGGTGGGTACGTGTTTGATACTCAGCATCGGGTGTTTCAGGAGGATATTGCCTACGGCCTGAGCCTGCTGGTGACGATTGCGGAGAACCTGGCCGTTAGCGTGCCGTACATTGAGGAAGTCTACCGGTGGTGCAGTGATTACATGGGAACCTCGACGCAGGATCGTCCCGACTATTTCCCGCCGCACTGGCTGACGGATGAGATGAGTTGACGTGATGACCGTAGCGGAAATGAGGCCGGGTGACGCCGTGAAATCAGAAGGAGCTGACGCATGCGCTTGAGCGGACAGGTCGCGTTCATCATCCACTTTATGTTTGTCGTACAGCTAGTGGCGATGGGGGCGATGGAGATGAGCGGGCCGTTTTGGCCGCTGCATCTGGAAAGTATGTCATCGGGTGCGGAACTGAGTATCGCGGGGATTGCCGTGTACGTCGGGCCGATGCTGGGCATTATGCTGACCAGCGCCTTCTGGGGAAGGATGGGCGATCGGCTGGGCAACAAAGCCATGATGATCCGCGCGTTGTTTGGGCTGGCGTTAACCCAGCTCGGGCTGGCGTGGGCAAACGACATCTGGACGATAGTCGCGCTGCGTTTTATTCAGGGAGCCTGTGCGGGCTATATTGCGCCCGCGCAGGCGTATGGCGTCGCGGTGGTCAGTCCGCTACAGCGCACGCGGCTGTTTGCCTGGCTTCAGGTCTCTACCAACGTAGGATCGCTGCTGGGAGCGATTGTCGGCGGGCTGATCCTCGATTACCTGAACTTCTTCTGGATCAACCTGAGTGCGGCGATCCTCTGCGCGCTGTGCGGCATCACCGTGGCGCTCTTCCTACCGCATGTTGCCCCCGATGTCCCTGCGGCTCCGCCTGCGGATGCGCAGGCGAAAGCCCTTCCCCGCAGGCGGCTCTGGGCGCTGTCGCCGATTCCCGGTCTGCTGCTGATTTCTGGCCTACTGCTGACCAGCCGTATGATCCCGCAAACGCCGTTTTCCCTCTATCTGGACGGCTTCTTTCAGGTGGATAAGTGGGTTATCGGGCTGTGTTATGGCTTGCAGGCGACCGGCGTGATTGTCTCTGCATCGCTGTGGGCGCGCTATTTTGAAAATCTCTCGCTGTCGCAGACGCTGAGCCGCCTGTGTGTGGTCATGCTGGCCTGCGCCATCGTGACGTTGACGGCCGCTACGATCCTGAATATTGCGATTTTCATCCCGCTGTACTTCCTGTGGGGCGTGCTGTTGGGGGCGACGACGCCCGTGCTGATGGCGCTGATTTCCCGAGCGGCTGGGGCCGGACAGCAGGGGTACATACTCGGCGTGGCGCAAAGCGTCAGCCAGTTTGCCTCGATTCTGGGCATTTCTTTGGGCGGATTGGTTCTCTACTCCCCCGGATTACGTTCGCTGTTCTTCTGCGTTGGTGCCGCGTATCTGGTGACCTTCCTGGTCGCGCTGATGCTGCTACGACGCCTGCGGATACAGGCGGAAAAACATGACTCTCTCTCGACGAAGGGAAATATCGAAAATGTGTAATCGTTGGACGCGGCAATATTGCCGTCGGTTATTGCTGAGCGCGCTGTTGATGATAGGCCTGTCGCCGCTGGCGGGGCAGGCTGAGCAAACCGCGCAAACCTCAACCATCATCAAGGACGTGTTGGGGCGCGAGGTGAGAGTCAAGACGCCGGTGCAGCGTGTCATGCTGGGGGAGGGGCGTCAGCTTTATCTGGTTGCGATGCTCGACAGGGAAGACCCGGCGAAAAGGATTGTTGCCTGGAAGCGCGATCTGATTCAGTCCGATCCGGCCACGTGGCACCAGTATCGTGACCGCTTCCCTCAACTGGCAAAAATCCCGACGTTTGACGGCACGGAAAAGGGAACGTTTGACGTGGAGCAGGCGGTGTCGCTCAAGCCGGACGTCATCATTATGAACATTGAGGCACAGCGGTCGATTGTCGATGCGGGTTATGACCGGATACTGGACAGCGTCGGCATTCCGATTGTGTATGTCGATTTTCGCTATCACCCGCTGGAAAACACGGCGCCTACCATGCGTCTATTCGGCAAGCTGTTTAATCAGGAAGCTCGTGCCGAAGCCTTTCTCGCATTCCGTGAGGCACAGCTAAAACGCGTTTCCGATGTGCTGGCGGCTAAAAAACCGCGTTCCCCACGCGTTTTTATTGAGCGACTGGGTGGCTATACCGATGAATGTTGCCTGACGTTCGGCCCGGATAACTTCGGTAAATTCGTGCAATTGGCCGGTGGCGATAACGTTGCGGCGAAGAATGCGCCGAGCACCTTTATGCAGATGCACCCTGAACAGGTGATTGTGGAAAACCCGGAAATTGTAGTGATCACCAGCGGTAATTTTGAGGCCTTCGTGCCCGGCGGACGCTGGATTGGTCTGGGGCCGGGGCAGGATGTGACGGAAGGGCGCAAGCGGCTTGAATGGTTTTTGGGACGTCCGGCCTACACCAACAGCATCGCCAAGCAGCAGCGTGCATTTCATGCCATCTGGCATCAGTTTTACAATGGCCCGTATGACTTTATCGCCATTCAGCAACTGGCCGAGTGGTTCCACCCAGACTTATTTCGCGATCTCAACGCGGATGACACCTTCCGCCAGCTTCACCAGCAGTTCTTGCCGGTTGATTACCAGCCGGGCTATTTCGTCAGTCTTACACAGTAAGTCACTCACCGTCGGCTCCGGTGCACTGGCCGGAGCTATAAGAGATTGTTTATGTCAGGAGGTTGAGCGTGTTTGAAAGTATGACCTACCAGATTGCTCTTACGCCCGTGCAGTTCCTGCTTCCCTCTGAAAATGTCGATATGTCGAACGTGGAATGTCTGATGGAGGATATTTGCCGCTGTGGCTGCTGGACGACACCCGTACCCATAGAGAAAGAAACCGGGATTATTATGGACGGCAATCACCGATTACGCGCGGCTAGCGAGCTGGGATTAAAGCACATCCCTTGTGCGCTGCTTGATTATGACGATCCTCGTGTGTCCGTTTACCATTGGAAGACCGGGAAGCCTTTTTGCAAGAATCTGATTATGCAGACGATTGTGGCGGAAAAGAGTCTATTTCCCTATAAGACGACGCGTCATTTTTTCCAGCCTGCGCTGCCGTCGGTGCGTGTTGTGCTGGATGAACTTATGCGCTAATCATCGCGATGCGTCAACCGCTTCACGTTGTCGTTCTGAATTCAGTCGGCAACGTCCTTTCTCTTCGCTTTTCTCCTGCTTTTGCCGCTACCGTGCCTTTTTATTGGTAGCGGCGTTACTATAATCATCGTGAGCGATAATCTTCCTTAATCAGGATTGTCATAAACGACACGCTTTGCTAGCTGTAACCTGCGTAAACGCCGATTATTTTATGACTGACAGCACAGGAAATGATTGATTACACGAATTTTAATATGCTTTGTAACAATTTTGCCTAGAATGTATACCAGAAACGACTGTCAGTAATTCGTGTGTTTCTGAACAATAGCAGTGTCGGCGCTATTACGCCTTTGGAGAAAGAGAATGCAAGAAAACTATAAAATTCTGGTTGTAGATGACGACATGCGGTTGCGTGCGCTGTTAGAGCGTTATCTGACTGAGCAGGGTTTTCAGGTACGTAGCGTAGCCAATGCTGAACAGATGGACCGTTTACTAACCCGTGAATCCTTTCACCTCATGGTACTGGACCTGATGCTGCCGGGCGAAGATGGGTTGTCCATTTGCCGTCGTTTGCGTAGCCAGAGTAACCCGATGCCGATCATTATGGTAACGGCGAAAGGGGAAGAAGTAGACCGCATCGTCGGGCTGGAAATCGGCGCGGACGACTATATTCCTAAACCTTTCAATCCGCGTGAATTGCTGGCTCGCATCCGTGCGGTGCTGCGTCGTCAGGCGAACGAACTGCCGGGCGCGCCGTCGCAGGAAGAAGCCATTATCGCGTTTGGCAAATTCAAGCTGAATTTGGGCACGCGCGAAATGTTCCGCGATGATGAACCGATGCCGTTGACCAGCGGCGAGTTTGCCGTGCTTAAGGCGCTGGTTAGCCACCCACGTGAACCGCTGTCCCGCGATAAGCTGATGAACCTGGCCCGCGGTCGTGAATACAGCGCGATGGAGCGTTCCATCGACGTACAAATTTCTCGTCTGCGCCGCATGGTGGAAGAGGATCCGGCGCACCCGCGCTATATCCAGACCGTGTGGGGTCTTGGCTACGTGTTTGTCCCGGACGGCAGTAAGGCATGATGCAATGGCGTTTTTCTCCGCGCAGCTCATTTGCACGGACGTTGCTACTGATTGTCACGTTATTGTTTGTCAGTTTGGTCACCACCTATCTGGTGGTGCTCAACTTCGCGATTCTGCCGAGTTTGCAGCAGTTCAATAAAGTGCTGGCATACGAAGTAAGAATGCTGATGACGGACAGTCTGCAACTGGAAGATGGCTCCACGCTTGAGGTGCCGCCTGCGTTCCGGCGTGAGATTTACCGCGAATTGGGTATATCGCTGTACACCAATGCGGCGGCGGAGGAAAGCGGCCTGCGTTGGGCCCAACACTACAAGTTTCTGAGTGACCAGATGGCGCAACAGCTGGGCGGCCCGACGGATGTGCGGGTTGAAGTCAGCAAGAATACGCCGGTGGTGTGGCTGAAAACCTGGCTGTCACCGGATATCTGGGTGCGCGTTCCCCTCACCGAAATTCATCAGGGCGATTTCTCGCCGCTCTTCCGCTATACGCTGGCGATAATGCTGCTGGTGATTGGCGGCGCGTGGCTATTTATTCGGGTGCAGAACCGACCCTTGGTTGAGTTGGAGCATGCGGCTTTGCAGGTCGGTAAAGGCATTATTCCGCCGCCGCTGCGTGAGTATGGTGCTTCTGAAGTGCGTTCCGTGACGCGTGCCTTTAACCAGATGGCCTCCGGCGTGAAGCTGCTGGCCGATGACCGCACGTTGCTGATGGCGGGCGTCAGTCACGATCTGCGTACGCCGCTGACGCGAATTCGTCTGGCGACCGAAATGATGGGCAAGGAAGATGACTATCTGGCGGAGTCGATCAATAAGGACATTGAAGAGTGTAATGCGATTATTGAGCAGTTCCTCGACTACCTGCGTACCGGTCAGGAAATGCAGACGGAAGTGGCCGACCTGAACGCCATTATGGGCGAAGTGGTGGCATCGGAAAGCGGTTATGAACGCCAGATCGACAGCGATTTTGCTACCGGCGAACTGCTGGTGCGCATCAGCTCCCTTTCGATCAAACGCGCGGCGCTGAATCTGGTTGTGAATGCGGCACGTTACGGGAACGGCTGGATAAAAGTCAGTACTGGACGTGAACTACAGCGCGTCTGGTTTCAGGTAGAAGACGACGGAGAAGGCATCGCGCCCGATCAGTTACAGCACCTGTTCCAGCCGTTTGTGCGTGGCGATAGCGCGCGAACCACTAGCGGTACAGGGCTGGGGCTGGCGATTGTGCAGCGTATTATCGATGCGCACAATGGCGTGCTGGATGTCGGCAGAAGCGAACGCGGTGGGCTCTGCGTCCGCGCGTATCTGCCGCTGCTCTCGGACGTCGCGGTAGCAGATGCGGGTGTCGCAAAAGAGTCATAAGCAATTTTGGGCAGCACTGGCATGAATAAGAAAGGCGCGGATTCCGCGCCTTTTTCGTAATGGTTTTCTTACCTGTCGTTACCGCTTCGGTCCTGCTTTCACCAGCGCTGCGCCTGCCGGTGCATCGGTGTACTTATCGAAGTTGGTGATAAAGCGCTGTGCCAAATCGTCCGCTTTTTCCTGCCATTGTTCGACGTTGGCATAGGTATCACGTGGGTCGAGAATGTCAGGATTGACGCCGGGTAGCGAGGTCGGAATCGCCAAATCGAAGACAGGCAGCGTCTGCATTTCTGCATCATCAATACTGCCGTTCAGAATGGCGTCAATAATCCCGCGCGTATCCTTAATGGAGATACGTTTGCCGCTGCCGTTCCAGCCCGTGTTCACCAGATAGGCCTGTGCGCCAGCCGCCTTCATGCGTTTCACCAGCACTTCAGCGTACTGCGTCGGGTGCAGCATCAGGAAGGCTGCACCGAAGCAGGCGGAGAAGGTCGGTGTCGGTTCCGTTACGCCCGCGCTCGGTTCCTGCCAGTTTGGCGGTAAAGCCGGACAGGAAGTGATACTGCGTTTGATCGGACGTCAGGCGGGAAACCGGTGGCAACACGCCGAACGCATCCGCCGTCAGGAAGATCACTTTCGTTGCATGGCCCGCTTTGGAGACCGGTTTAACGATATTCTGAATGTGGTAGATCGGATAAGAGACGCGGGTGTTCTCGGTTTTGGAGCCGTCGTTGAAGTCCACGGTGCCGTCTGCCAACACGGTGACGTTCTCCAGCAGCGCATCGCGTTTGATGGCACCGTAGATATCCGGCTCTGCTTCCTTAGACAGCTTGATGGTTTTGGCATAGCAGCCGCCTTCAAAGTTGAAGACGCCATCGTCGTCCCAGCCGTGTTCGTCATCGCCAATCAGCTGGCGTTTCGGATCGGTGGACAGCGTGGTTTTACCCGTACCGGACAGGCCAAAGAAGACCGCTACATCACCTTTTTCACCGACGTTTGCCGAACAGTGCATGGACGCGATGCCTTTCAGCGGCAGCAGGTAGTTCATGATGGAGAACATCCCTTTCTTCATTTCGCCGCCGTACCAGGTGCCGCCAATCAGCTGGATGCGTTCTGTCAGGTTGAACGCGACAAAGTTCTCGGAGTTCAGCCCCTGTTCCTGCCAGTTTGGGTTGGTGCATTTTGCGCCGTTCATCACGATGAAGTCCGGCTCAAAGCCTTCCAGTTCTTCATCGCTCGGGCGGATAAACATGTTTTTGACGAAATGTGCCTGCCACGCTACTTCCGTGACGAAACGTACGCTGAGACGGCTGTCTGGGTTAGCACCGCAGAAGGCATCGATGATGAACAACCGTTTGCCGGACAGCTGTGTCGTGACCAGTTGCTTCAGGTGCGTCCAGGTTTCCTGGCTCAATGGGTGGTTATCGTTCTTACCTTTGCCTTGATCGGACCACCACACGGTGTCGCGGGTGATGTCATCGCGCACGATGTATTTGTCTTTCGGGGAACGGCCGGTAAAGATGCCGGTATCGACGGCTACCGCACCCAGTTGGGTTTCGATGCCGCGTTCATAGCCTTGTAGGGTAGGGGAGCGTTCTTCTTCAAAAAGCAGTTCATAGCTGGGATTGTAGACAATATCGCGGACATCGTGGATTCCATAAGCCGTCAGGGCTTGCGGGGTAATACCGTTGATCAGCATGTTGCTACTCCTCAAGTTATAGTCGTACTACTAAACATTGTAGGGAGTGAGCTTATTTTAACCGCGATAACAATCATAAAATTAAATAAATTCATTAATAACTTTGCTTATTTAGGGTGATTGAAAAATAATCACGTCGGTTTACAGATGGGAAAATAAGCAAAATAAAACGGGTACTGTCGTACCCGTTAAAAAGATTAATGCAACAGATTTCCTGATGAATCCTGCCGTATGGCGCGGATGTCCAGCGAATTAAACAGGTAGTGCGTACCGCAATAATCACAGTGCATATCGATTTCACCGTCCTGCTCGATCATCTCATTCACTTCCTGATCGGACAGCGTCATTAATGCATCTGCGCAACGATCGCGCGAACAGTGGCAGCGGAACTCGACATCCTGCGGCTCATACACGGTGACTTCTTCCTGATGATAAAGGCGGTACAGCACCTCAGTGGCAGGCAGGGTAAACAGCTCGTCAGCTTTGACCGTCGTGGTGAGCTGTGCCAGATGATCAAAATCATTACGATCGGCATCCTGTGCAGGCAATACCTGGAGCAGCATGCCTGCGGCTGCCTGCTTCCCGTCGTGTTGACCGGTACGGATAAACAGCCGTGTCGGCAACTGTTCGGACTGCTGGAAATAGCTCTCCAGACATTCGGCTACGGTTTCACCTTCTAAACCGACGACGCCCTGATAGCGTTCGCCGTCAGTCGGCGTAATGGTAATGACCAGATAGCCATTGCCGACCATTTCTTTCAGCGAACTCCCCGGAGCGATATCCCCTTGCAGACGGGCAACGCCGCGCATCTGCTGCTGGTGATTACCGTTAATCACCGCCAGTTTCAGTGGGCCATCGCCCTGAAGCTGAACGGTAATATCGCCGCTGAATTTCAGCGTGGCCGTTAACAGGCTGGTGGCAACCAGCATTTCGCCTAGCAGCGTTTGTACCGCAGCTGGATAGTCGTGGTTGGTCAAAATACGTTGATACGTTTCGTTAACTGTCACCAACTCGCCACGAACGGCATAATTTTCAAACAGATAACGATGTAGTTGGTCATGAGCCATAATATTTTCTCGTCGTTGTGCGGAGATGAGTAGTGCGGCGATGAGTGGTGCGGCAATCGCTGGGTCTTCTCTCTATTGTCAGCAGTTTGATGACCAACAAATGAAGAGCGGAGCGTTATTCCTGATCGCTGTATTTAAATTTAATCAGATCGCGTCGCTCTTTTTTATCAGGGCGGCGATCGGGGTGTGGCATCGTCAGCGCATTCATTTTCCGCGCCTGTGCCAGCTTTTCTCGTTTCTCAATGCTTGCGGCTGTTTCCTGATACAGCGCCTGCGCCTCTGTCGCGCTTCTGCGCTGGCCGCTGACGGCTAAAATGACTACGGTGCGTTCATCATTGCCCTGACGCAGTTTGATCTCGGCATTCAGTTCGACCTGTTTGCTCGGCTTACCGCGTTGCCCGTTATAGTGCACTTTGCCGCCGTCGATCATTTCGCGAGCTATCGCCCGGGTTTTATAGAAACGGGCGGCCCAAAGCCATTTGTCCAGACGAACGGCGTCGTCGGCCTGCTCGGTAGCTTTCACCATAAATCCCCCTGATTACCCTAATGCCGATCGTTTAAGGATCGCGTTACTGGGGGCGACCACGGCGCGAGGCATCCCTGCGGGAAGCTCATCACCGTGTTTCCCCCTCAGGCCGCCTGCATTACTCTGCGTTAACGGAGTGACGCAGAGCGGGTAGCAGCGCAAGGTAGTCGTTCATTGACGGATGTTGCAGGAATGCCTTTTCCTGCTGGCCGGAATCGGGATTACGCACGCCCAGACAGTAATGAATACCGAATGTTTTCGCGGCATCCAGAATCGGTTCGCTGTCATCCACGAATAACGTTCTGGCGGGGTTGAAGCCAGTCTGCTGCTGTACGGCCTGCCACAAACGCTGATTCTCTTTCGGATACCCATAAGTATGGGTGGAAAGTAATAAATCAAGGTGCTGATCCAGCCCGGTGTGTTCGATTTTTACCGCCAGACTGTGTGGATGGGCGTTGGTCAGCAGAATCGTCTTTTTACCGCATTCGCGTAGCGCCGCTAAAAATGGCGTCGTGTCATCGCGCAATCGGGCTCGCGTACCGATATCCGTCGTCATTTGATAGATATCCAGATCGAGACGTTCTGACCAATAATCGAAACAGTACCAGTTTAGCGTGTGTTGAACGGCCTGGTATTCGTGTTCGATAAGCTGGTGCGCCTGTTCAAGGCTGATGCGACGTTTTTCACTGAGCGACTGTGGTACCAGTTGAAGCCAGAAATAGCTGTCAAACGCCAGATCGAGCAGCGTGCCATCCATATCCAGTATCACGGTGTCGATGTCGTGCCAGTTAACGTGGGGATTCATAACGACTCCAGATGTCGCGTCGTGCTATAGGGGTGATGCAGCAGAAGACGCGCAATGCAATTGTGACGAGAGTGACGGCCGCTAGGTTAGCATAACCACGGAGCGGGCACGATGCCGCTAGCGGGGGAGCTGTGGGCGATTGTCCGGGAACGCATTCGTCATCATATTGAACCGTGAGGCGTAATAGCGCTGAATATCGGTCACTCGCTTCTGGCTTTTACGCATCTTAATCCCGGTCAAAACCGCATTAATGATAAACGTTGCAGAAAAGAGCAGCAGCAGCAGACACGTGCCGAGATAGCGCCAGACGGTAATGACATCGGGTTCGCTGTGCAGGCTGATGTGCTGGGTTCCGTTAGCATCGGTATTCAACTGCGTGATCACGCCCGTGGCATTAAACGGCGTATGCAACAGCATCGCGGAAAGCCGCTGGAGTTCCTGCCACTGATCCGACGGACGATATTCATTCAGCGGCATCGGAGGAAGCGGATGGTTAACGAACTGTCGGCCTTCGTCGCTGCGAATCAGGAATCCACCGGGCGGCGGGCTGTTCAGAGAATCTGCCGCGTTATTGATTTCCTGATAGAAGAATTGATCGGTAGAACTGTTGACCAAGGATTCTAGCGTTTCTGCGCTGACGGCGGGCAGCACCACATTCATACCTTTCAGCGTGCCGGAATTGGCGTCTTTTACCAGTGTATTCCAGTTCTTGACGTCGCTTAGATTCACCAGCGCATTTTTCAGGCGAGAGCAATCGTTTTCCTGCCGACACAAATCTTGTGTTCTCAGGACAACTTCAGCGAAGTTTTTCATCAGGATCAGCCCTGATTTCTGGATCGTAGACGCTAACTGAGAGTTAACCTGACCTTCTTTTTCCGCTTGCGGATGGAGCTGGCTATTGACGGATTTCAGTAAGGCAGAGGCTTTTTCAATCGTCTCGGATTCCGGTAATGGCAGCGGCGCAGCTTTATTCCAGTAAATAGCGGAACAGTCAAAGGGGCTGAACGCATAGGACGATGGTGCGGAAACGGGATGAATGCCTGCGGGCACATAGCACATGCCGTTGCCACGGACAGCCAGCGTGTCACCAATGCGGAGCTGAGCGGTTTCCAGATCGCTGACCTGCGTGACCTGAATACGCTGCGCACCTTGAAGCCAGGCCAGACTGAGCTTGAGCGGCAGTTCAAGCTGTACGTTAGTGACGAGCAAAATCAGGCTGAGCAGTGAACCAGCGGCCAGCAGTAGATTCCTGCCCCAGCGCTGTAGCGGGAAATGTTTCACTTCATCATGCAGCGACAGGTGCTCTCCCTGACGGATCACCTGTCGGTTGAGATAGATATCGACATCCGTTTTTCGCCCGAGATCCTGCGTGATATAGGGCTGCCAGTGAGGCGGATAAATCAGATCGATATTACCGAGTGAGATATTGCCGAGCGGCCCCTGATTGGATTCGCCAAACAGCCCCAAGCCTTGCGGTGTGCCGTGAAGGCAGTGCACATCGCGCAGTTCCTGAGCGGACGGCGAGCGGAAAAGTTGCCACAGGCTCCAGCCTGCTAATAATGATGCGGTACCGATCAGCCAGGGGAGCAGGACGATAGGGCTATTCAAACTGATGAACAAAAGCAGAAAAGACACGCAGAGCACGGCGGTTTCCTTCAGGCCCCTAGAGTGGTGCATGGCGTGTTCTTCACGTGTTTCCTTACGGATAGTGACCAACTCGGCATGCTCACTCCCTTCCTGACGGATGGAGGCGTTCGGGACAGGGACTTCGCTCGGCAGTGGGGCGAGTGGACGATCTTCGAGACACTCGGTTAGCGAGTGTCCATTCAAGGAAATGACCAGTGGGATCGAGCGCGTCTTAATCAGTTCGACGGTGTTATTTTCGGTAATGAACGGTTCCCAACTGGGCGGCAGATGGATTTCTTGCGTATCAATATAGTAGCGCCACTTATTCTGAGCGTCGGTGCTCAGGCCATAGCGTGTAATCGTATGGGTGATGGGGTAAACCCGATTACTTTGCAGGGAACGCGGCAGTTTTGGCTGATCGTTGGGGGTATCAAGCGGCGTGGTTTGCTGGCTGTTTTCCTGAGCCAGATAACGCTCAATGGCGATCCGTTCATCTTCAGTTAACCGTCGCGGAAGCGATTGCGAAACGGGTAACGGCGGAGTGGAGAAGAAACGGTGTCGCATACGGTAGGCGATAAAACCCCCGACAACGATCAGACAGGCAAGCAATATCGCCAATAGGGTAAATATTGTGCTCATGTCATCTCCATTCCAAAACGCGATGCTCCTTGTTCTCGTCGGAGTTTAACAAAATTATACAATCGATGATAACCCGTATGGCATTGTTTTCTTAGATTAATAACGTAATTGTGAATGGAATTAATCGCATAAGGTGATGATAGTAACAAGCAAAAAACGCCTCTTGAATGAGGATATTCCTATTTTTTTTAAGTTATTGACTTTTTCTGGTGGTTTCTCATACAGGATGTATCCTTCATGTTGCCCACACGTAAATTCATCGTCACGATAGTTGCAGCGAAGGTGACTGTTAACGCACAATGTGAACAGAATCAAAAAAGAATATTTACGATCTCTTCTTATTCAACAGCATGCCATATTCAGGTTGCGATAAATGCAGCCTCTCATGCGCGTTGGGCTAAGGTGCCGTTCTGGTCGTAACTCTCTGGGGGGGCATCAATGAGTCATAACCTGAAAAAACCTAAAATCCTCAAGGTGGAAACAGTAGCGCGTTCGCGCTTGTTCAATGTGGAATCCGTCGATCTTGAATTTAGCAACGGGGTACGTCGGGTTTATGAACGGATGCGTTCAAGCGGCCGACAGGCGGTGATGGTTGTCCCGATCATTGATGATGAACTGCTGTTGATTCGTGAATACGCCGTCGGCATTGAAGAATACGAACTGGGCTTTCCCAAAGGGCTGATCGATCCCGGCGAAACGGTTTTCGAAGCCGCTAACCGCGAGCTAATGGAAGAAGTCGGTTTTGGGGCGGAAAAGCTGGAGTTGCTGGCGACGTTAACGATGGCCCCCTCCTATTTTTCCAGCCAGATGAATATCGTTGTGGCACGTGGGCTGTATCCGCAGAGTCTGGAAGGCGATGAGCCGGAGCCGATGCCCCAAGTCCGCTGGCCGATAGATAACATGATGTCGTTGCTGCAAGAGCCTGATTTCCGCGAAGCGCGTAATGTCAGCGCGCTGTTTTTGGCCCAAGACTGGCTGCGTCGTACACCTCGCTAATTTCCTGTGACATAACGGAGAGCGTACGTCTTTTCCGGTGATGTTGGTCACACATCCTTTTTTCGTTCGTTGTCGTGACAGGTGCAGGCGTCTATAACGTCTGCACAGGGCGTGACTGATAAATGAAGGCGAACCTGCCGTGGATAGCAAAACCTGCTATTCACGGCGGGTTTTTTTGTTTTTCAGCCCTGATAAATGTGTAAAACAACACCGACGAAAGAAGGAGATAAGATGAACATACCGAAGGGGATCATACGTGCGCCGTTGATGTTACTGGCGCTGGTGAGCACGCTGCTATTGCCTGCACTGGGGCAGGCAGCGGAAACCATGTCGGAGAAAACCCGAATACTTATCCTGACGGACATTGGCAATGAGCCGGACGATTCGCAGTCTTTGGTTCGTTTCCTGCTCTACAGTAATGAATTCGATGTTGAGGGAATTGTGGCAACCACCTCAACCTGGCTGAGGGATAAGGTCAACCCAGAGATGATTATGCAGCGCCTTGATGCTTACGAGAAGGTGTTGCCTAACCTGCGTCAGCATGCGTCCGGCTACCCGTCTGCGGAGGCATTGCGCCAGGTTGTCAGATCTGGCCGTGCCGGATTTGGCATGGACGTTGTGGGTGAGAATAACGCGACGGAGGCCTCTCGGTTGATTATTCAGGCGGTGGACAAACAGGATGCGCGCCCGCTGTGGATCACGGTGTGGGGCGGTGCGGTGGATTTAGCGCAGGCTCTCCATGACGTACGCGCTACCCGCACGCCGGATCAGGTGGCAACGTTTGTCAGTAAGATTCGCGTGTACGCGATCTCCGATCAGGATAATACCGGTGCCTGGATTCGGGCGAATTTCCCGACGCTGCGTTACATCACCAGTATCCACGCCTGGAATGATTACTTTATCTCCACCTGGATTGGCATGTCCTCGTCGTTTGCCGAAGGTAGCGACATGAGTCAGGTGAATAACGAATGGCTGAGCAAACGTATCCGTAGCAAAGGCCCGCTCGGGGCGGTCTATCCTGCGATTGAATATACGATGGAAGGTGACACGCCTTCATTCCTCTACCTGATCCAAAACGGGCTTGGCGATCCAGAACACGCGGAATACGGCAGTTGGGGAGGACGCTACGCGCCCATCGTACCGGGCGACACCAGCGGACTGCGTGTCAGCACCTCCGATCAGGTCATGAGTAAAAATGGCAAAATGTACCGTACCGCATCGGCCACGATCTGGCGCTGGCGCGACGCATTCCAGAATGATTTTGCCGCTCGTATGGACTGGACGCTGCCTAAGGAGAGTAGCAAGGCTAACCATAACCCTGACCTTGTACTGAATGGTCAGGCTGGGCGTTCTATTGTGACTTTGAGTGTGAAATCGGGTGAGACGGTGACGCTGTCCGCCGATGGTTCGCACGACCGCGATGGCGACAAGGTGAATTATACCTGGTGGCAATATAAGGAACCCACTGCCACCGCGATAGGCGTACATTTTGCACCAGAGGTGAAACTGGCCAACGAGTCAGGCATGCAAACGCAGTTTGTCGCCCCAGACGTTAAAGCACCAACGCCTTTCCATATTATTTTGCAGGCGAAAGATGAGGGAACGCCGAACCTGTTTTCCTATCGTCGGGCGATTGTCACCGTGATGCCGAAGTGATGTGCGGTGAAAGGCTAAGAGATTGATTGCTGACAGCGCCATAAAAAATGGCCTTCCGTCAGGAAGGCCATCAATAACGTGATGCCGGATATTAGAACAGTTCTTCGCTTTGTCCGTTATCCATCAACGTAGTGCCGACTTCATGCACTTCGTATTCTTTCGGCTGCGTTCCATCAATGAAGTATTCGGAACGGCTATTCCCGCCACCGTTGGACAGCTTGCCGCTGCTGCGGTCAATGACCACACTGACGATGCCAGGCGGCGGCGTCAGCGGTTGTTCCGGTACGCCATCCAGCGCGGCTTTCATGAAATCATCCCACGCAGGCTGCGCTGATTTCGCACCGCCTTCATAACCGGAGATCTGATCTTTGATGACGCCAGATGCGCTGCTGGCACCCAGATCGCGACGGTGATCGTCGAAGCCAATCCAGACTGAGGTCACCAGATTCGGGCCATAGCCGGAGAACCAGGCGTCTTTGGAACTGTTCGTGGTACCGGTTTTACCGCCGATATCACGACGTTTCAAATCACGACCCGCACGCCAGCCCGTTCCCATCCAGCCCGGTTCGCCAAAGACGTTGCTGTTCAGCGCGTCTTTAATCAGGAACGCCAACGGCGTATTGATCACGTGCGGTGCATAAGGCTGTGCAGCGCTTTGCTGTGCGGCTTCTGGCGTAACAGGTTCCAGCTCTGGCTGCGGCAGGCCTACCGGCGGCGCTTCGTTTGACGTGGCAACATCTTCAACGTTAGTGGTCGCCAACACCGGAGAACGTGGCGTTTCACCGTAGACCAGCGGTAGATTACAGGTATCACAAACGACTTTCGGCGTCGCAGTAAACACCGTACCGCCTGCCTCGCTTTCTATCTTACTTATCAGATAAGGGTCGACCAGATAGCCGCCGTTTGCCATGACGGCATAACCACGTACGACCTGTAGCGGGGTAAACGAGGCCGCGCCCAGAGCCAGCGATTCGGTATGAACGATATTCTGCGCCGGGAAACCGAAGCGTTGCAGGTAATCCGCAGCATAGTCTACGCCCATCGCACGCATGGCACGTACCATCACCACGTTTTTGGACTGACCCAGTCCCTGACGCAAACGAATCGGACCATCGTAGGTTGCCGGTGAGTTTTTCGGCCGCCAGTCAGATCCTGCACCGGCATCCCAACGGGTAATCGGTACGTCGTTCAGAATCGTTGCCAGCGTTAAACCTTTGTCCATCGCAGCGGTATACAGGAACGGTTTGATGTTGGAACCAATCTGACGCAGTGCCTGCGTCGCACGGTTGAATTTGCTTTGGTTAAAGTCAAAACCGCCAACCAGCGCTTCTATCGCACCGTTTTTCGGGTTAAGCGAGACGATGGCCGAGTTGACGTCCGGCACCTGTGCCAGCCACCAGTCATCGTTCACTTTACGGACCCAGACCTGCTGACCGGCCTGTACCACGTCCGTGACGCGCTTCGGTGTTGGCCCTTGCTGCGTATCGGAACGGTAGGCTCGTGCCCAGCGCATGCCCGCCATCGGCAGGGCAATATTGCTGCCGTCAGACAGGATCGCAATCGCGTTGTCAGCCGTGGTGCTGGTGACGATGGCCGGATAGAGCGGGCCGTAGACCGGCAACACTTTCAGGGCGGCAATCATCTTCGCCTGATCCCAGACGCCTTCGCCTACTTTCCAGAGCACTTTGCTCGGTCCGCGGTAACCGTGGCGCATGTCATAGGCGAGGATGTTATTACGCAGCGCATCCTGTGCAGCGGTTTGCAATTTTTTGGTGACCGTCGTGTAGACCTTATAACCGTCGTTATAAGCATCTTCACCGTAGCGTTTGACCATCTCCTGCCGTGCCATTTCTGCGACATACGGGGCGGAGAACGAAATATTCGGTGCGTGATAATTTGCGACCAGCTTTTCGTTACGTGCCGCATCGTATTGCGACTGGTTGATGTAGTTTTCATCCTTCATACGTGCAAGGACGACGTTGCGACGGGCAACGGCACGGTCGTAGGAATAGAGCGGGTTGAACGTCGATGGCGCCTTCGGCAGACCGGCGATCATCGCCATTTCGCTCAGCGTCAACTGGTCAACAGGGCGGCCAAAGTAAACCTGTGCCGCCGCGCCAACGCCATAAGCGCGATAGCCGAGGTAAATCTTGTTCAGATAAAGCTCAAGGATTTCATCCTTGGTCAGCATCTGCTCAATACGGATAGCCAGAAACACTTCCTTGATCTTACGAATCAGGGTGCGTTCCGGGCTCAGGAAGAAGTTCCTGGCGAGCTGTTGCGTAATGGTACTCGCCCCTTGAGAGGCGTGACCCGATGTGAGCGCGATAGACGCGGCGCGGATGATCCCGACGGGATCGACACCGTGGTGATCATAGAAGCGGCTGTCTTCGGTCGCGATAAAAGCGTGTACCAACTCAGGGGGAACCTGATCCAGCTTGAGTGGGATACGGCGTTTTTCACCAAACTGAGCGATCAGTTCGCCATCGGCGCTGTAAACCTGCATAGGCGTTTGCAGCCGAACGTCTTTCAGCGTGGCGACATCGGGCAGTTGGGGTTCGATATAACGGTACAAACCGTATATCGAGGCAGCTCCCAGCAGAATGCAAGAGACTGCAAGGATGAGTAGATACTTTACGAACTTCACCTGGGATTTTCCATTCAGTAGCGTTTGGACAGTTTATAAACAACCGGGCGCTAGTATAAAGGTAAGCCAGCACTGTGGATATGTTTATTGGATAAGGAAATCGGGTTGAACATGGGTTATCACATCTGGCGGGTTGGCGTGGATATACAAAACGGCTTCATGCGTGCGCTGGCGGTTCAGCGCCGCCGCGATGGCTGGCAGCTTCGTCACTGGTGGCAATATCCGCTACCAGACGACACCTTGCGCACGGGTAGTCTACACCATACTGAGGCACTTTGTGAGGCCTTGCGAACATGGCGTCGTTTACTGCCTGGACACATTTCGCTACGGGTGGGGTTCCCTGCTCAGTTGATTTTACAGCAGCATTTACCGATGCCCGACCCGCGTTTACAGGAGCCGGAGCGTAGCCTCTACATCGAAACCCTGGCGTCTCGTAAGCTACCGATCAGCAGTGAATCGCTGGCGATAGACTATCGGGAAGATCCACAGATGCAGGGTTCGCTGCTGGTGACGGCCGCGCGCCGACAGGAGGTCGATAACTGGCTGGCATGCCTGAATAGCGCGGGGCTACACCCCGATGTGCTTGAGGTTTCAACCTGTGCGCTTCGGGCGATGGCGCAGCGGGCTGGGCTTGAAACTCACCGTCTGTTGCTGCATCGCTTGTTGGATGGCTGGCTATGGGTTTCCCCGTTGAACCATGCTTTTCACTCGGGCGTGATACACCTTGATGAGCTGAATGACGAGGCCGATATCTTATCGGTTGTAAGCACTCGCTATCAGCATGATGTCGATGACATAGCCTATTACTCTAGCGTCTCGCCCGATTTACCCAGCCAACAACCCGATGTATTACAGCCGTGGTCGCCGTTAACGGTGTTTAACCACATGCAGCCGCCGCTGCCGAGTTTCCCCTCGGCTTTTGCGATTGCGGGTGGGTTAGCATTGCGTCCTGAGGATGCCTGACTATGTTGCTGATTAATCTTTTACCCTGGCGCAACACTCGGATGCGTCAGCGGGCACGTCGTTGGTTATGGCTGCTGTGGCTACAGACGGGGTTGATGCTATGCCTTATTGCGGCGAGCTATCTGCTTTGGCAAAACAGGCAGCAACGCGCGCAGGATGAACTCAATGCGGTGCTGGCCCAACAGCAGCAACTGACGGTGCAATATCAACAAACGCATCAGGCGCGAGAAGCGCTGCGTCGCTATCTGGAACAGGAGCGCAGCGAGGCGAGAGTCCGGCACGACAATCGTCGTAACCTCCATCTGTTAGATCAGCTTGCTGGCATGGTGCCCGCGCGTCTGTGGCTGACGGAAATCGCTGACCGCGAATCGTATCTGCTGCTGTCCGGTGTAAGTGAAAACTATCACGATATCATTACGCTACAGCACGCGTTATCACGTCATATTTCCGTCGAGCGTGTGCAGTTGCTGCATACGTCCCGAGAGCGTGGTGTGAATACCCCGTTGCGCTTTTCCTTTCAGGCCAACTGGCGCGATGCGGGTGTTTCCTTACCGGGGGAAGACCATGATTAATCAAGCGATCGTGACTGCTGTCGTACTGAATCGGCCTGAGCTAGTGAATAAACCGCTCTGGCAGCAGCTAGCGCTTCAATTGGCGTTTGTCGCCGCTGCTGGGCTGTTAGCAGGCTGGTTCCTCATCGGTGAAGTACGGCAGGCGGTGATTAGCATAGAAGAGCAAACCGTTCAGGCGCGTCTGGATGTAGGGGAACTCCAGCAAAAACTAGATGCGATGCCACTGCTCTCGGTGCTACGCACGCAATTAACGGAGAAAACCGCGCAAGACGATCCCTTTCAGCCCGACAGGCTGGCACAGCTTATCGTTGAGCCGCTGTCGCTGGCGGGGGCGTCGCTTCTATCCTGGCAGCCCGCTCCGCCTGATTCGGGAGCCCCCCATCAGGAACGTTGGCAATTGGCATTTAGCGCGAATTACACGGGCGTATTGCAGGTGCTTCGTGCGCTGACGGCGTTACCTTATGTGCTGCGAATAACGCAACTGACGGTAAAGCCTGATGGCGCTCCAGCGGCAGCGTCGGAAAAACCGCGGCTTCTGGTTGAACTAACGCTAATCAGGCCGGAGGTATCGCCATGAGCCACATAATACGTTGTATCGCATTGATACTGCTCTTTGCGCCACACGGCGTACAGGCGGAAAAACTCGCAGAGCGTATCGACCCTTTTCAGCCTCTGGCTGCTTCACGCTGTCTGCCCTCAGCGACACTGCCAGCGTGGCAGCTAAAAGGCGTGATTGGTTCTGGCGACCGTTGGACTGGCTGGTTAGCGCAGCCGGAGGCTGGTTGGCTCAGGCTGACACGCGGCGAGACGATCCCTCCCGGGAATTGGATGGTCAGTCAACTGGATAAATCAGGTGCCAAACTTGTCCCGACAGCGCATGAGGCAGGCTGTGACGGTCTGCCAGAGAATCTGCTGCTGATTTCTCCGTTTATCGCTAAGCCTGTGGAATAGATGCAGTCTGCCTGACGCACGTATTTTGAACGCCGTCTTTGGACAACAGTTTGTTGAAAACAATGCTGGCAACAGCGTATCTCGATAACAAGGAAGGTTATGAATATGAGGATGTTATGTCGGGTGGTGGCGTTGAGTGGGTTACTTCTTCTCGCCGCGCCGTTTCAGGCCAGTGCGGAAAGTTCGGTATCGATGGCGTTTGAAGATTCACCGATACCTCGGGTGCTACAGGCGTTAGCCGATCATCAACAACTCAATGTGGTGATCGCTCCGGGCGTGACGGGGAATCTTAGCCTGAGGTTGGTAGATATTCCCTGGCAGCAGGCACTGGATATTGTTCTACGCATGGGGAAGCTCAGTGTCGAGCGGAACGGCAACGTACTGATGGTTTTCCCTGCTGGGCACCTTGAATCCTTACAGAAAGAACGAGACGAACAGGCGGCGGAGCAGGCGCAGAAATTGCCGCTGCATAATATCTCTGTTGCATTGCAATATGCTGATGCGACGGAAGTGGCGGCCAGCGTTCAGGCTCAGCGTGGAACGCTACTCTCTACGCGCGGCAGCGTCACCGTGGATAAGCGGACGAATACCTTATTGATTCGCGATACGGAAGAGGCTCTGGCACAGCTCGAACCGTGGGTGAAAGAGCTCGATCTGCCGCTAGCGCAGGTGCAACTGGCGGCGCATATTGTCACCATCAGTAGCGAGCACCTGCAGGCGCTGGGCGTGAATTGGGGGTTGGGTGAAGGGAGCGCGGCGAACAAGGCACTCAGGTTGAATAATTTTAACGTTGGCCTGCCAGTCGATACGCCCGCGATCAATGCCGGATTCCATTTGGCACGCTTGAATGGTCGCCTGCTGGACCTGGAATTAATGGCGCTGGAACAGGAAAGTCAGGTCGAGATTATCGCCAGCCCTCGCTTGTTTACCGCGCACCAGCAGACCGCCAGTATTAAACAAGGCACGGAAATTCCGTATCAGGTCTCCAGTGGTGCCAGCGGATCGACGTCTATCGAGTTCAAGGAGGCGGTATTAGGGATGGAGGTCACGCCAGACATTCTGCGTGCCGGACGGATTACGCTGAACCTGAAAATTAGCCAAAACATGCCGGGGCAGACGATTAAGCAGGGCGATAATGGCGAAGCATTAGCGATCGATAAACAGGAAATCCAAACCCAGGTGACGGTCGCTGATGGAGAAACCATCGTATTAGGCGGCATTTTCCAGCAGCAAAAAAAGAACAGCGACAGACAGGTACCCATATTGGGCGAGGTTCCCGTATTTGGTCATCTGTTCAGAAACCATACTCAGCAGCATACGCGACGAGAATTGGTCATTTTCATTACGCCGACGCTGATACCCGCATCATCGTGAGTAAACTCAGGCGGGCTCTGATGTCATACGGTGTTTTTTGTTCGGATTGGGCGCAATATTTTGTCACGTTCGTCGCTTATGAGTTTGACGCTGCGGCGGATTTAGCTTACAAGGGTTAGCGAATTGAGCACTGAAGTGTTGTTCCACCGAAAATGTCGATAAAACATACTGCATTGACCCCCTGTGGTCGGTGTGACATTTTATTCGGTTGCCAAACTACCCTGAGTCTTGAGATAATTTTTTGTCTGATTCTCGCACTATCGCTCATGAGGTTTCAGTTTAGGTCCCGCCGCTGGGTTGATTGGCGGGGCGGGTTATCATTAACGAATTGTCTTAGTAATACCAAAAAACATGGCAGAGAAACGCAATATCTTTCTGGTTGGGCCTATGGGTGCCGGCAAAAGCACTATTGGCCGTCAGTTAGCTCAGCAACTCAATATGGAGTTTTTCGACTCCGATCAAGAAATTGAGCGACGCACTGGGGCTGATGTGGGCTGGGTATTCGATGTGGAAGGCGAAGAAGGCTTCCGCGATCGTGAAGAGAAAGTCATTAATGAATTGACGGAAAAGCAAGGCATCGTGCTGGCGACAGGCGGTGGCTCAGTCAAATCACGTGAGACGCGCAATCGTCTTTCCGCGCGCGGCGTTGTCGTTTATTTGGAAACGACAATCGAGAAACAGCTTGCCCGCACGCAGCGTGACAAGAAGCGTCCGTTACTTCAGGTTGAAACCCCTCCACGTGAAGTATTGGAAGCGTTGGCGAAAGAGCGGAACCCGCTTTATGAAGAAATCGCTGACGTTACCATTCGGACTGACGAGCAAAGTGCCAAGGTCGTTGCTAACCAGATTATTAATATGCTGGAAAGTAACTAAGAGCATACCTTATCCGCATTGAGCGGATCTTGAACGGGTTGTTTAACGCGCATGGAAAGAATTACCGTAACACTAGGGGAACGTAGTTATCCCATTACGATAGCCGCTGGATTATTTGATGATTCGGCTTCTTTTATGCCGTTGAAAGCGGGGGAGCAGGCCATGCTGGTGACGAACCAGACGTTGGCTCCTCTGTACCTTGACCGCGTTCGTGGCGTGTTGGAAAACAGTGGCGTGCATGTCGATCAGGTTATCTTACCTGACGGCGAGCAGCACAAATCGCTGACCGTATTGGATCAGGTTTTTACCGCGCTGTTGGCGAAACCGCATGGTCGTGATACGACGATTGTTGCCTTGGGTGGCGGTGTCATCGGCGATTTAGCCGGTTTTGCCGCGGCCAGCTATCAGCGTGGCGTCCGATTTATTCAGGTGCCGACAACGCTGTTATCGCAGGTAGATTCTTCCGTCGGTGGTAAAACCGCCGTCAATCACCCGTTGGGTAAAAACATGATCGGGGCGTTCTACCAGCCCGTATCGGTTGTGATCGATCTGGACTGCCTGAAATCTTTACCGGCACGGGAATTGTCATCCGGGCTGGCGGAAGTCATCAAGTACGGCATTATTCTGGATCGCGATTTCTTTCTTTGGCTCGAAGAAAACATTGAAGCCGTGCGTGCGCTACAGCATGACGCGCTGGCTTACTGCATTCGACGCTGCTGTGAAATCAAAGCGGCGGTGGTTGCAGCAGATGAACGCGAAAGCGGTATGCGTGCGCTGCTCAACTTGGGCCATACTTACGGGCATGCCATTGAAGCAGAAATGGGCTACGGTAACTGGCTTCACGGCGAAGCGGTTGCGGCAGGCATGGTGATGGCTGCACATACGGCACGTCGCCTTGGGCAGTTCTCCGTTGAGGATGTCGAGCGAGTCAAGTCTCTGCTGATTCGCGCTGGCTTACCTGTAAACGGCCCAACGCAAATGACACCTGAATCCTATCTTCCTCATATGATGCGCGACAAGAAAGTGCTGGCGGGCGAGTTACGTCTGGTGCTGCCAACGGCAATCGGTCAATCTGAAGTTCGTGGCGGCGTCGCGCATGACATGGTGTTGGCTTCGATAGCTGATTGTCTTGCCTGATGCGTAATGCTATCGGGTTATGAAAGACTGCAGTTATGAAAGATAAGTATTAACGACAGACACGCCCTAATGGGTTATGGTTAATAAAATACAATGCGTTACGATTCAATGATTCGCCTTGGCGACCGCTTGGTGAATTCGAGCTTTTTAGTGGGGAGATGTTAAATGGATGAGTTCAAGCCGGAAGATGAGCTGAAGCCTGATACCAGTGACCGTCGACCTACTCGTCAGCAGAAAAGCAGCAACTTCGCGGTACCTAAAATCGCGCTTTCCAGACAGCACCTGATGATTGGCATCGGGATTGTGGTGCTGGTGTTGCTGATCGTGGGTATTGGGTCTGCCTTGCAGGCACCTTCTCAGCCACAAACCTCACAGACGCAGAATCAAGCGAGTGGCGAGCGAAATATCGATCTCTCTTCCTCGTCCTCCATGACCCAGAACACGCAGCCTTCCTCTCCGAGTGAAAGCCCCGCGGCCGTTTCCGGCGAGGCCAGTCATGGTCAAATGCCAGGGCAGGCGTCTTCTCAAACGCCGACGTCGCCCCAGACATTGAGTGCTCCTCCGATTTCCGGTACGCCGACGGATGCACAGATTCAACCGCCGGTGGCAGGCCAGCAGCGTATTGAGCTGCCGGGCAATATCACCGATGCGCTGTCGCAACAGCAAGGGCGCGTGAGCGAATTCTCTCAGGGTGCGGCAGGAAACTCGACGCTGCCAACGGCACCTGCGACGGTTGCTCCGACCGGGAAAACGCCTGCGACCTCATCCGCTAAAAATACGCACAACACGACGCCTGCACATGCTAACAACGCTAAGCCTGCTGCGAACAGTGCGCCAAAAGCGCCAGTCGCAAGCAAACCCGCAGCTAACGCAAAAGCGGCGCCTGCTGCGGCCGGGCAGAACGTTTCCGTACAGAATGCGCCCGCCAGCAGTTTTACGTTGCAACTGAGCAGCGCATCACGCTCGGATACGCTGAAAGCCTACGCAAAACAACATAATCTCGCCCATTCGTGGGTGTATGAAACGAAACGAGACGGAAAATCCTGGTATGTGTTAGTGACCGGAGTCTATGCTTCTTCTGCGGAGGCGAAACAGGCAATTGCCGCGTTGCCCGCAGAGGTACAAGCGAAAAAACCATGGGTTAAGCCGATCCGCCAGGTGAAGCAGGACTTGAATAAGTAACACCAATTTTAGCCCTGATGTGCTGTCTGACACAGAGTACAATCCGCGGCTCTGAAACGTATGAGTAACTAACGACGGCATGAAGAAGAACCGCGCTTTTTTAAAATGGGCTGGTGGTAAATATCCGCTGGTAGAAGAAATTCGTCGCTATTTACCCGCAGGAGACTGTCTCATTGAGCCCTTTGTTGGCGCGGGTTCCGTGTTTCTGAATACGGAATACGATCGCTACATACTGGCTGATATTAATAGCGACCTGATTAATCTCTACAATATCGTTAAATCGAATGCAGATGACTTTGTTACCGACGCCCGTAAACTTTTTACGGATGAGGTCAACACGTCAGAGACGTTTTATCTGCTGCGTGACGAATTTAACCTTTGCAGCGATGCCTATCGGCGCGCGCTGCTGTTTCTCTATTTGAATCGCCACTGCTATAACGGCCTGTGCCGTTACAACATGCGCGGTGAATTCAATGTTCCTTTCGGGCGCTACAAGAAGCCCTATTTTCCTGAAGAAGAAATTCGCTGGTTCGCCTTCAAAGCGCAAAATGCCACTTTCGTCTGTGAGCATTATCAGGACACGCTGGAAAAAGCAGAGAAGGGATCGGTCATTTATTGCGATCCGCCTTATGCGCCGCTGTCTGCGACCGCGAATTTTACGGCCTATCACACCAATAATTTCAGTCGTGCCGACCAGCAGAGTTTGGCGCAATTGGCGCGCCGTTTATCAGCAGAAAGCCAGATTCCGGTACTGATTTCCAATCATGACACGTTACTGACTCGTGAGTGGTATCAGGAAGCGGTGCTTTATGTTGTTAAAGCGCGCAGAACGATTAGCCGTAATATTTTAGGGCGTAGTAAAGTAAACGAGTTATTAGCCCTATATCGGTAATACCGTTTGGGGTAAACAGAGCGCGGTGAATCGGCTAATGCTGTCTGAGAAGCGTCATTAGCCGGGAATAGGTTACCCGCAGGCATTCAGACTTTACCGTTTGGAGAAATGAATGAAACCGTTTTTAATCGCGCCGTCCATTCTGTCGGCTGATTTTGCCCGTCTTGGTGAAGATACCGCTAACGTATTGGCTGCCGGGGCGGATGTGGTCCATTTTGATGTCATGGATAACCACTATGTGCCAAATTTGACGATTGGCCCGCTGGTCCTGAAATCCCTGCGCGATTACGGCATTACCGCGCCGATTGACGTCCACCTGATGGTGAAACCGGTCGATCGTATCATCCCAGATTTCGCCAATGCGGGAGCCAGTTTCATTACTTTTCATCCCGAAGCCACGGATCATCTCGATCGTTCACTGCAACTGATCAAAGATCACGGCTGCAAGGCTGGGCTGGTGTTTAACCCAGCAACGCCGCTGAGTTATCTCGATTACGTCATGGATAAGCTGGATATCATTCTGCTGATGTCGGTTAACCCTGGATTTGGCGGTCAGTCCTTTATTCCCAGCACGCTGGATAAACTGCGTCAGGTTCGTCGCTTGATCGACGACAGCGGTTACGACATTCGACTGGAAGTCGATGGCGGCGTAAAAGTAGACAATATCGGCGCAATTGCTGAAGCGGGCGCGGATATGTTTGTGGCGGGCTCGGCGATTTTTGGTCATCCAGATTACCGTGCCGTCATTGATCAAATGCGCAGTGAAATTTCAAGGACGACACATGACTGAATTAACCGCAGTTCGCGGAGTAGCTTTTGATTTGGACGGGACGCTAATTCACAGCGCACCGGGTCTGGCGGCGGCGATCGATCAGGCCTTAGTGGCGCAGTCGTTGCCTGCTGCGGGCGAAGCTCGTGTCGCAACCTGGATTGGTAACGGTGCGGACGTGATGGTTGAACGGGCGCTGCGCTGGGCTGGCGTTGAGCCTACAGGTGCACGCTTGCAAGAAACGCGTGAGCGGTTCGATGTCTATTATGCGCAGACGGTGGATAGCGGCAGCACGCTGTTTCCACAGGTAAAAGAGACGCTGGCGCAGTTGGCGCAGCAGGGCGTTCCGATGGCGGTGGTGACCAATAAACCCACGCCGTTCGTTGCCCCGCTCTTGGCAGGCCTGGGGATTGGCGACTATTTTTCGCTGATCATCGGTGGCGATGATGTCATTGTGAAAAAGCCGCATCCTGCGCCGCTCTATCTGGTACTCGGTAAGCTGGGGCTGCGTGCCAGCGAGCTTCTGTTCGTCGGCGATTCCCGCAATGATATTCAAGCGGCACAGGCGGCGGGCTGTCGCAGTGTCGGCATGACGTATGGTTATAACTATGGTGAAGCGATCGAGCTGAGTCAGCCGGATGTCGTTCTGGATCGTTTTGCCGATATTTTGCCCCTGATCGGGCAGTCTTCTTCACACAATCAGGAACCCTTAGTATGAGCAAGCCCATTGTATTTAGCGGTGCGCAACCGTCTGGTGAATTGACCATTGGTAACTACATGGGGGCGTTACGTCAGTGGGTCAACATGCAGGACGATTACGACTGCATCTATTGCATTGTGGATTTGCATGCCATCACGGTACGTCAGGATCCGCAGGCGCTGAGAAAAGCGACGCTGGATACGCTGGCGCTGTATCTGGCCTGCGGCATCGATCCGAAAAAGAGCACCATTTTTGTTCAGTCGCACGTACCTGAGCACAGCCAACTGAGCTGGATACTGAACTGCTACGCGTATTTCGGCGAACTGAGCCGCATGACGCAGTTCAAGGATAAATCCGCGCGTTATGAAGAGAACATCAACGCCGGTCTGTTTAGTTATCCGGTGCTGATGGCGGCGGATATCCTGCTGTACCAAACGAATCAGGTGCCAGTGGGTGAAGATCAGAAACAGCATCTGGAACTGAGTCGTGACGTCGGACAGCGCTTCAACAGCCTGTATGGCGATATTTTCAAAGTGCCAGAGCCGTTCATTCCGAAATCGGGCGCGCGCGTGATGTCGCTGCTGGAACCGACCAAGAAGATGTCCAAGTCCGACGATAACCGCAATAACGTTATCGGGCTGCTGGAAGATCCGAAAGCGGTGGTGAAGAAGATCAAACGCGCCATGACAGATTCCGATGAGCCGCCAGTCATTCGCTATGATGTGAAGAATAAAGCCGGGGTATCCAACCTGTTGGATATTCTGTCTGGCGTGACGGGAAAACCCATCCCTGAGCTGGAGCAGGAATTCGATGGCCAGATGTATGGTCACCTGAAAGGCGCGGTGGCGGATGCCGTATCCGGTATGCTGTCTGAACTGCAAGAACGTTATCACCGTTTCCGCAACGATGAGGCTTTCCTGCAACAGATCATGCGTGAAGGGGCTGATAAAGCGAGTGCTCGCGCACAGGAAACGCTGAAGAAAGTCTACGACGCTATCGGTTTTGTTGCCCGTCCGTAAGTCTTAATTACCGTCAGGAGGCTCTCTCCTGACGGTTTCCTGCTACTGCTTATCTATTCCTTCGCATCCGCTATCTTATCCTTGCGGGATAGGCGGAAACACGTCGTCTGGAATCGGGTTCTCAAACGGTGTCTGCTGCAATCTTTCCTGATGGTCGGCTTTTGCCTGTGCAACCAGTTCGGGCGTGACCAGCAGATCGATAGCCAGTGAGGCCATCGCTTTCGCCGCATACTCCGTGCCTTTGTGTGCGGCCCCGGTTTTCCCCTGAGCGACCAACTGCCATGAATGTGCCGGCGTGCCGATGGCATAGGTGGCGCTGCGAATCTGTACGGTTGGTACAACCCAACTGACCGTTCCCACGTCGGTAGAACCAATGAAGGCATCATTCGGGCTATACAGCGGATAAATCCCGTCGTGCAGCGTTAAACCCGGTTGCGGTTTAACACCGAAACGCGCGTAGGATTCGGCAATGTCTTCGGCACTCAGCGCGGTCTGGAACATCGCTGCCATTTTGCGGTCTTCGTCATCGAACGGTATCGGGCCGAGCGCCAGCAGATGTTCGTGCATACGCGCTTCCAGCGGCGGGTTTGCCAGCAGATTGGCATCACCGCTAATCACTTCGCTGCTGACTTCGGTTTCCGTCATCAGCGCCGCGCCTTCGGCAATTTTCTTCACGCGCTTGACCAACTGGTGCAGTTCCGGTAACTGGCGAGCTCGTACGAGGTAACGCACGGTGGCATTGGCCTGAACGACGTTCGGAGCATGGCCGCCGCTGTCGGTAATCGCATAGTGGATGCGGGCGGAGGACGGCATGTGTTCGCGCATGTAGTTCACGCCAACGTTCATCAGTTCCACCGCATCCAGCGCGCTGCGCCCCAGATGTGGGCTGCTGGCGGCGTGAGCCGCGCGACCTTTGAAGTAAAAATTCAGTTCATTACAGGCCAGTGAGACCGGGCTGTTGACGCCGGTGAAGGTCGCCGGGTGCCAGCAGAGGGCGATATCGACGTCGTCAAAAACGCCTTCTTTGACCATAAAACCTTTGGACGATCCGCCTTCTTCTGCAGGGCAGCCGTAAAAGCGCACGGTTCCAGATAATGCGTGCTTTTGCAGATAATCTTTCACCGCCGTCGCTGCCTGTAGTGCCGCGGTGCCGAGCAGGTTATGTCCGCAGCCGTGGCCGTTGCCACCGTTTTCCAACGGCTTTGGCTCAGCGACATTCGCCTGCTGGCTCAGGCCCGGCAGTGCATCGTATTCACCCAGAATGGCGATAATCGGCAAACCTTCGCCGAATTCACCCAGCAGTGCGGTCGGCATGTCGGCGATGCCTTTCGTCAGACGGAAGCCTTCTACTTTCAGGATGGCTTCGTGCTGTGCTGCCGAACGATGCTCTTCGTAGTTCAGCTCTGGCGTATCCCAGATGCCGTCGCTCAGCGTACAGAACTGCTGCCGCTTGGTGGCAATCAGATCGCAGATTTCTTCCACGTTCTGGCGATTAACGGCCGGCAGCGTTCCTTCATTGTGTGTTGCATTCATGCGTGGTGTGCTCGTTTGATTTCTCGGATGGCATTGGCGAGGTGCGTGTCACAGCCAATCAGCCATGACACGCGATTCAGCGATTGGGTAATGCTTAGAGCGGCGTGGTGTCCATACCGAACCATTTTTCGCTCAGTTTTCTGATCGTACCGTCTTGCTTAGCTTGATCGATGGCCTTGTTGAACATGGCTTTCAGCTCTGGATCGCTCTTACGCAGGCCAACGGAAGAGCCGCTGCCCAAAATGCCGCCAATGAACTGTGGCCCTGGCGTTACGATATCGGCATTGCCCGGTTTTTCAGAAATGCTTTTCAGGTAAGGCGCGGAAGCGATAACCAGATCGACACGTCCCGCTTTCAGATCCAGATCGTGTTCTTGCGTGGTTTTATATTCACGTACCTTCATCACGCCTTTCATATACTTATCCAAAAAGGCGCTGGCGATAGAGGCGGACTGCACGCCGATGGTTTTGCCTTCCAGCAGCGGTTTCAGTTTCTCAATTTCAGCCTTTGCGGTGGCTTCATCGGCAGGATTAATGGAGAAACGTTGTCCTGCATCTGGGAATGCTTTAGCGAGTTTGCTGGATTTCAGCACGGCGAAAGTCTGTCCTGCCTGCGTGTACGGCTGGCTGAAATCGATCACCTCACGGCGTTTTTCCGTAGCGGACATACCAGAAATAATGGCGTCGAACTTACCAGCATTTAGGGCAGGAATGGTGCTGGTGAACGGTTGAACCATGATCTCGCATTTCACCTGCATGTTGTTACACAGCACTTTGTACAGTTCGATCTCCATACCATCCAGCGTACCGTCTGGTTTGGTGAAGTTATACGGGTGGTAAGCGCCTTCGGTGGCGATGCGGACGGTCGTCCATTTTTTCTCTTCCGCTGAGGCGGTGAATGAAGCGGCCAATGTTCCTGCCATGCACAGTGAACAGGCGAGCAGTGTGAGTTTTGATTTGATCATTGGTGTTCTCCCGGCGTTTTATATCGTTATATTTTGTTTATTTCCCACCACTGTGACGATAGTGGTGGGGTTGTGTTTACCAACTGGCAATAAATTGCCGGAAGCGAGCCGACTGGCTGGCAGTGAAAACGTGCTCCGGCGTTCCCTGTTCTTCAATTTCCCCCTGATGGAGGAAGACGATGCGGTTGGAGACTTCGCGGGCAAAATCCATTTCGTGGGTCACGACCAGCATGGTCATCCCTTCGTCCGCCAGCGTGCGCATGACGCGCAGCACTTCGCCGACCAGTTCTGGGTCAAGTGCGGAGGTCGGCTCATCAAACAGCATCACTTTGGGTTCCATCGCGAGCGCACGGGCAATTGCGGCGCGCTGCTGTTGTCCACCGGACAAATGCGCAGGATAATAGTGACGCTTATCCGCCAGACCGACTTTCTCTAACAGCTGCTCGGCGTGCTCTACGCACTCCGCCTGTGGACGTTTTAAGACGTGCACGGGCGCTTCGATGATGTTTTCCAGCACGGTCTTGTGTGACCAGAGGTTAAAATTCTGGAACACCATGCCCAACTGGGTACGAATTCTGTCGATCTGTTTGAGGTTCGACGGGCGATTCTGCCCTTTGCGGTTCGGCTTCATTTCAATTGCTTCTCCGCCGACGATAATCTCGCCCTGATCGGGAAGCTCAAGCAGGTTGCTACAGCGCAATAGCGTCGATTTGCCTGAACCGGACGATCCCAGAATTGAGATGACTTCCCCCTGATTGGCCTCAATCGAAATCCCTTTCAGGACGTCCAGAGAACCGAAGCTTTTATGAATGTTGCGCAGGCTAATGGCGGGTGTCGTCATTGCAGATCTCCCAATTTCTTGATTTTTTTCGCTGCCGGTTGCGCACCCGGCGCACGGAGATGAGGGGTAAGCGTAAATTCTGTCCACATCAGTAAACGGGTCAGAATAAGGTTAATAAACAGATAAATAGCACCAGCGACCAGGAATACTTCGAGCGCCCGGTAGGTTTCCGCGATGAGACGTGCAGCAATTCCGGTGATTTCCATCAGTGTGATGATGGAAGCCAGCGAGGTCGATTTGACCATCGAGATCAGCTCATTACCGTAAGCAGGGAGCGCCTGACGAATTGCCAGCGGAAAAACGATACGCTTGAAAATCATGAACGACGGCATGCCGCAGGCGCGCGCCGATTCAATCTGACCAACCGGAACGGACTGCAATCCGCCACGGATAATTTCACTGGCATAGGCTCCGGTACACAGGCTGAGTGACAGCAGGGCGCACCAGTGCGGTTCTCGCAGGAATGGCCAAAGCATACTTTCCCGAACCCAGGTGAATTGCCCCAGCCCGTAGTAAATCAGGAACAGCTGAACCAGCAGCGGCGTACCGCGGAAAAACAGCACGTAGGTCCGGGCAATTGAGCGCAGTACGGCAAAGGATGACAGCTGCATCAACGCCAAACCCAGCGCCAGGAAGAAGCCCAGAAAGACCGAGCTGACCGCCAGCTGCAGCGTTAACGGGATACCGGGAATAATCTCCAGAAACGTTTCGTACAGAAAAGGGAAATCCATCAGCGTTTCACACCCCGGGAATAATGAGACTCAGCACGGCGCATAATCCAGCCGGAACAGATTGAGATAGCCAGATACAGCAGCGCGGCCGCCATGAAGAAATCAAACGGTTTGCCGGTAGAGCCCGCGCCAGTTTGTGCCTGCGTCAATAGTTCAGCGACGCCGGTAACGGAAACTAGCGCAGAGGTTTTCAGCACCAGTTGCCATACGTTGCCTAGTGGGGGAATCGCGTGGCGCAGCAGAAGCGGGATGATGATGCGGCGCAGGCGCAGTAACGTTGGCATACCGCAGGCTTTGGCGGCCTCAATTTCCCCTTTGGACACGGCGTAGAAGGCACCGCGGTAGACTTCCGTCTGCTGCGCGCCGGAGGAAATGCCGACGGCGATGACCCCGGCGAGGAAGCCGGGAAAGCCAAAGAACTCATTGCTGCCAAACAGCTTGGCGAGCAGGGTTAACGCAGAGCTGCCGCCGAAATAAAGCAGGTAGATGATGAGTAGATCGGGGACGCCACGGATAAGCGTCGTGTAGCCATCGGCCAGATAGCGCACGGGGCGATTGCCGCAAATTTTGGACCAGGCACCGATCGTGCCGATCACTGCCCCTAGCAGGAAGCCGCCGATCGCCAGTGCGAGCGTCATTCCTGCCCCGATGAGTAATAATTTCCCCCAGCCATGTTCACCAAAACTGATGAGCTGCCAGAAAGTAACGTCTTCCACAAGTGACTCCAAACTGCTTGCTTATTGTTCTGCTGAGCAGAACTGTTTTTGTGATGAGAGGACTACATACTCCGTTCAGGAACGAGAGTAGAAATACGTAATGACGCGATGTATCACCTTTCGATATGTACTCGTTCGGTGAGGCACTCATTTCGATAAACCACGATGGCTTGACGATGAAATCGGTTCGATAGGAACGATTCAGAGGTCGTGCCGCGAATCTATTAGAAAGCTAAGCAATAGTCGGGCCACGTTTTACGTAAACGATTATTGATTATTTATTCATATAGTCTGCTTATTAATGGGTTTTGTTTTAGTCAAAATAAGGCAGATGTGGCCTGCGGTAAAGCATTAAAGTGACATTTTGTAAGGGAGTATGTTCAAAATAGTGCATTATTATGCTATTTGACGGGGCGTTGCATTATGATGGTGCATAACCGCTATCCGGTAGAGCGGATAGCGGGTGAGTAGGGTAGTAAGGAGAGGATTATGCTGTCTGGTCAGAGAACCAGCTCAATTTTTCCCGCAGCCCGACAACGTTACCGATGATGATCAAACTCGGGCTGCTGGCCTGCTGTGCTAATTCGCTCAGTTGGGAGAGCTGTCCAGTCAGAACGCGCTGTTTGGTTGAGGTGCCGTTTTCGATAATCGCGACAGGCACGGTTTCCGGTAACCGCTGTTCGATGAGCTTACTTTGAATGTGTTCAGCCTGCTGAAGCCCCATGTAAAACACCAGCGTCTGTTTTTCCGCTGCAAGGCTGGACCAGTCCAGATCGGTGTCGTGCTTGACGTGTCCGGTGATCAGCCTGACGCCCTGCGAGTGATCGCGATGGGTGAGCGGGATACCGCTGTAGGCTGAACAGCCCGATGCGGCCGTAATGCCGGGGACAACGGAGAACGGGACGCCCGCCTGTTGCAGGTGCTCCAGCTCTTCGGCTCCACGGCCGAAGATAAAGGGGTCGCCGCCTTTCAGCCTGACGACCCGATGACCGGCGCGTGCCTTTTCTTCCAGTAGCTGATTGATTTGATCCTGCGGCACGCTGTGATAGCCAGATGCTTTACCGACGAAAATTCGCTCGGCGTCGCGGCGTGACAGGTTGAGGATCTCTTTCGATACCAGTCGATCGTAAACGACGATGTCGGCCTGTTGGAGATGCTGAAGGCCTTTCAACGTCAGTAATCCTGCATCTCCAGGCCCTGCACCGACCAGCGTGACCTCGCCCCGGTCATCGAGCGGCGCGGAGAAAAGCAGTTCGGTCAGTTGTTGAACGCTCTGGCTATTGTCATTTGCCAGCGCCTGCGCCAGTCGATCGTGTACGAAGAGTTTTTCCCAGAAACGACGACGTGCGCTCATATTGCGGAACCGGCTTTTGACCCGACTGCGCAATTCACCTGCGTATGTCGCCAGCTTACCGAGATTTTGCGGCAGAATACTTTCCAGTTTTTCCCGCAGTAGCCGAGCCAATACCGGCGCAGCGCCGCCAGAAGACACCGCGACCATCAGCGGCGAACGGTCGATGATCGACGGCATAATAAAGCTGGCGCGTTCTGGTGAATCCACCACGTTACAGAAAATCCGGCGCTCGCTGGCGCTGGCATAGACATGGTTATTGACGTCCTGATCGTCGGTAGCGGCAATCACCAGCCACACCGCGTCCAGTAACGTAGGATCGAAGGTGCCGTGTACCAGCGTTAATTGAGCATCCTGCTCCCACGCCCGAAATTGATCGTTAAAATCGAGCGCATTGACGGTAATCACTGCGCCAGCATCCAGCAATAGCCGGGCTTTACGCTCGGCTATTTCACCCCCTCCCACCAATAGACAAGGTTTATCGTGCAACTGACAGAATATTGGCAGGTAATCCATGTAACGCCTCTTGAAAGCTCAGGTTATTAGGGTAATGGTTGGCTATTATCAACCGCGATGTCACGGTCTGCGATGGATATTTGCACATTACCGTTTGTTACCTGAGTATCATAAGCTGCAACAGAATAGGCTCCATCCTCCAGACAGAAGCCATCATAAAGGCGAAAATGCTGTTTTTTCAATGGGCTTGCGACCCAGAGATCGTCTTGATGCTCTCCCACTATCCCGCGACTTAATACGCTCGCCTGCGCGAACGGGTCGATATTGCTGATGGCGTAAACCTGCTCATCGTTACGTGGGCGGAACACGGCAATCTGTTGCTGCTCGACGAGTGCGCACACGCCTGTGCCGGGCAGGATGTCGTCTAACTTACATACGGTCGTCCACTGGCTCATGCGTTTTCCTCCTCTAGCGCAATCTGTTTCACCGGAATACGCTCGGCAGGGCGTGCCGGGCGGTGTTGTTGACGTTCATTCACCATTTGCACGTTCGGGTCACGTACCGGGCTGTTAATGAAGTGGGCAAAGCGCTTCGGTGCTTCCGGATCTTCCAGCGTCGCTTGCCATTCGCAGACGTAGCCTTCCCGCAGACGTGCGATATCGGCTTCAAGCTGATCGTTAATGCCCAGTTTGTCTTTCACAATCACATTGCGCAGATAGTCGATGCCGCCTTCGAGATTATCCAGCCAGACGGACGTACGCTGAAGCTTATCGGCCGTGCGAATGTAGAACATCATGAAGCGGTCCAGATAGCGGACTACCGTTTCGCGGTCTAAGTCGGCTGCCAGCAGGTCGGCGTGACGCGGCTTCATCCCGCCGTTGCCGCATACATAGAGGTTCCAGCCTTTTTCGGTGGCGATAATCCCCACGTCTTTACCCTGTGCTTCTGCACATTCCCGCGTACAGCCGGAGACGCCAAACTTCATTTTGTGCGGCGTGCGGATGCCTTTGTAGCGGTTTTCCAGCTCGACGCCAAAGCCCACGCTGTCGCCGACGCCAAAGCGGCACCAGGTGCTGCCGACGCAGGTTTTTGCCATACGTAATGCCTTGGCGTAAGCGTGGCCGGTTTCAAACCCGGCTTCGATAAGCTGAGCCCATACGTCAGGCAGGTCGTCTTTCTGTACGCCGAATAGCGCCATGCGCTGAGAGCCGGTCATTTTGGTGTACAGGTTATATTGCTTCGCGATACGACCGATGGCGATCAGGCCATCCGGCGTGATTTCCCCGCCTGCGGAGCGTGGGATCACGGAGTAGGTACCGTCTTTCTGGATATTGCCGAGGAAGTTATCGTTGGAATCCTGCAACGGCGTGTGCTGCGGTTTGAGTACGTATTCGTTCCAGCAGGAAGCCAGCAGGGATGCGACGGTCGGTTTACAGACCTCACAGCCGTAGCCTGAACCGTGTTTCTCCAGCAGTTGATCGAATGTTTTGATTTTTTCGATTTGGATCAGGTGGTACAGCTCCTGACGCGAATAGGCGAAGTGTTCACACAGGTGATTATTGACTTCGATCCCCTGTTTGCTGAGTTCTGCGTTCAACACCTGCGTAAGCAGCGGGATACAGCCGCCGCAGCCCGTACCAGCTTTGGTGGTTTCCTTAAGCGCCGCGACGGTATGACAGCCGCCGTTAATCGCTTTGATGATGTCGCCTTTGGACACGTCGAAGCAGGAGCAGATTTGCGCACTTTCTGGCAGCGCATCGACACCCAGCGTCGGTTTCGCACTGCCAGCGGACGCAGGAAGAATCAGCACTTCAGGAGAATCCGGCAGCGGGATTTTGTTCAGCATGAATTGCAGCAGGTTGCCGTAATCCCGCGTGTCGCCGACCAGCACTGCACCGAGCAGCGTTTTATTGTCGGCGCTGACGATCAGTCGTTTGTAGGTTTCTTTATTTTCATCCAGCCACATGTAGCTGCGGGAGCCCGGCGTATGGCCGTGTGCATCACCAATCCCGCCGACATCGACGCCCATTAGCTTGAGCTTGGCGCTCATGTCGGCACCCTGGAATCGGTTTTCGTGCCCTAACAGGTGGTCGACGGCAACCTGCGCCATCTTGTAGCCGGGGGCGACCAGACCAAACGGTCGACCATGCCAGGCGGCACATTCGCCGATAGCGTAGACGTCCGGGTCAGAGGTTTGGCACCAGTCGTTAATCGCGATACCGCCGCGTGGGCCGATTTCCAGCGCACACTGACGCGCCAGTTTGTCCTGTGCGCGGATACCGGTTGAGAACACGATGAAGTCGACTTCCAGCGTGCTGCCGTCGGCAAAAACCATCGTCTTGCGGTTTTCCAGACCGGAATGCTGAATGGCCTGCGTATTCTTGCTGGTGTGCACTCGCACACCCATGTTTTCAATCTTGCGTTGTAGCAGGGCGCCGCCCTGTGCATCCAGCTGTTCGGCCATGAGTACGGGGGCGAACTCAATAACGTGCGTTTCCACGCCAAGGTGTTTCAGTGCGCCAGCCGCTTCCAGACCTAATAGACCCCCGCCGATCACCGCGCCGCGTTTGCTACGGCGTGCGCAGTTTTCGATGGCGTTGAGATCTTCAATGGTGCGGTAGACAAAACAGTCTTGCCCGTTTGATCCTTTGATTGACGGGATCCACGGATAGGAGCCGGTGGCCATGATTAACTTATCGTAATACACGGTACGGCCAGAATTAGAGTGAATGGCTTTTTCACTGCGGTTGATGGTGATGGCGCGTTCACCGAGCAGGACTTTAACGCCATTTTTTTCGTAGTAGCCTTCGCGTACTAAAGAGAGCTCTTCTACCGTGTGGTGCGCGAAGTAAGAAGAGAGGTGGACACGATCGTAGGCGACGCGGGGTTCTTCACAAAAAACGGTAATCTCGTAGGTGGACGTTGGGGCCTTATCCAGCAACTCTTCGATAAAACGGTGGCCAACCATCCCGTTACCGATAACAGCGAGTCTGACTTTGTTCATTTTTGCCTCAAAATTGCTTCTTCTGAGGTTACCTTATCGCTCCACACTGGACGCTTATTGATGTACATCAAATTGTCTTTTGTATACTACTTTATGAGTATCTCGATGATTTTACTTATTTTTTCTTAAGTCTTGGTTTTTGCAGGAGTTTTAGTGGCGGGCAAAAATGAGATCTATAGCACGCTTTTGGTCAGAAGCCGACTGGTTAGCGGGCAATCCGCTATCAGAGTAATCGTCCCCCTCGTCAATCATTCACGTTCCTGAGCGCTTAAAAATAAAACTAAGGGATTATCCATTTGTTTAATAAGGATATGAAATGTTCTGGTGATAATGCTCACAAGGTTGTGTGCAATTGCACAGTTATCGGCGACATAATTTCGTCATATGGAAGAAATTGCCTAATGACTAACGGCATCACAACCTTAATAATTGAAAATAAAACAGCATTTTTTTTTAATTAGCACACTATTTCTTTTCTGTGACATTGATCGACTTATAAGGTCGTACCAGAAAAATAGCGGTGTTTTTTAGCGACAAGGCCAACACAGTCAGTGGAGTTATTCTTTAATTATTTATACGGCTTACATTCGTCAATCTTGTACATGAGTTGTGTTAAACATCAAGGCAGGTAACAACGTGAAAATAGAATCAATTGATGTCACCGTCTTCACTTATCCCACACGTCGGGTTTCCGACAGTGCGGGTCATTCACACCCGGGACCTGAAAATCAGGCCAAGATGGCGCTGTTAACCATCACGGCAGATGACGGCCAAAAAGGCTACGCTTTCGCGCCGCCGGAAGTGATTCGTCCTCATATCGTTAATGCTTTCTTCCGCAAAGTGTTGATTGGGCAAAACCCGTTCGACCGTGAGCGCCTGTGGCAGGATCTGGTTCACTGGCAGCGCGGTAGCGCCAACCAACTGACCGATCGCGCGCTGTCGATTGTGGAATCCGCACTGTGGGATCTGCAAGGTCGCGTGCTGAACATGCCTGTGCATAAGCTGCTCGGTGGCTATCGTGAAAAAGTCCCTGCTTACGGCAGCACCATGTGTGGTGACGAGCTGGAAGGCGGCTTATCTACGCCAGAGGAATATGGCCAGTTCGCAGAAAAGCTGGTGCAGCGCGGCTATAAAGCCATCAAGTTGCATACCTGGATGCCGCCGGTTTCATTCGCGCCTAGCCCGAAGATTGACGTACAAGCCTGTGCGGCAGTACGTGAAGCGGTCGGCCCGGATATCTGCCTGATGCTGGATGGTTACCACTGGTACAGCCGCAGCGATGCACTGTACATCGGCCGTGAACTGCAAAAGCTCGATTTCACCTGGTTTGAAGAGCCGATGGAAGAACAGAGCATGGCGTCTTACAGCTGGCTGACCAAGAGTCTGGATATCGATGTTATCGGGCCAGAAAGTCTGTCAGGCAAATACTTCAGCCGTGCTGACTGGGTTAAAGAAGGCGCATGCGACATTTTACGCGCGGGCGTGCAAGGCGTGGGCGGTCTCTGGCCGTGTATGAAAGTCGCGAGCCTGGCGGAATCCTTCGGTATGGACTGCGAAGTTCACGGTAACGGCGCGCCAAACCTCAACGTCGTGGGTGCGATCAAAAACTGCCGCTGGTATGAGCGTGGGCTGCTGCATCCTTTCCTCGATTATGACGAACCTGCTGCTTATCTGAATTCGATTGTCGATCCAATGGACCGCGAGGGCTTTGTGCATCTGCCGCAACGTCCAGGGCTGGGAGAAGATATTAATTTTGACTGGATCGAGGAGCATACCCTAAGTAAAGAATAACGCTTTGTTCTAATCGTTTTTTGTTCGACCTGAAAGATAGCCTTACCTAAAAAATAAAAAGTTGTCGTCTTCCATGCTCCCACACCTTGGAGAATAATGATGAAAGCACGAGCAATACTCCGTACCCTGCTGTTAGGTTCACTCTGCATGGCCGCAACGCCGGCCATTCTATCGGCAAAAACCCCTGACGATCAGCTGATCGTGGGGATGAACATGAACAACATGCTCTCACTTGATCCGGCCGCCATGACCGGTAACGAAGTGGTGGGCATTATCGTCAACCTCTATGACTCGCTGGTGGTGCTGGATCCCGCCAACCTGAGTAACATCCAGCCTTCTCTGGCGAAAAGCTGGAGCGTCAGTGATGATGGTAAGGTCATTACCTTCAATCTGGTGGATAACGCCAAATTCCATTCCGGTAATCCCGTAACGGCGCAAGACTTCGCCTGGTCGATGAAGCGTCTGCTTAACCTCAATATGGCACAGGCCACGACGTGGAAATCCTACGGCTTCACCGCGGAAAACGTGGAGAAAATGATCCGTGCCAAAGATGCTCACACCGTTGAAATCGAACTGCCAAAACCGAACGATCCAAAACTGGTGATCTACTCGCTGGCGACGCTGGGTAGCGGCTCGGTACTGGATAGCAAAACGGTGATGAAGCATGAGAAAAACGGCGACTGGGGTAATGGCTGGCTGACCACGAACGAAGCCGGTTCCGGCCCATTCAAGCTGGACGTGTGGCAGGCGAAAGATGTGCTGCGCATCAGCAAAGTTGAGAACAACTGGCAGGGCGACGCGAAAATGCGTCGCGTGATTTTCCGTCACATGACTGAATCACAGGCGCTGCGCCTGATGATTGAAAAAGGCGATATTGACGTTGCCTCTGGCATGTCGGTGCCGGATATCAATGCATTGAAACAAGATAAAAACGTTGTGGTTGATGAGGTGAAAAAAGGCACGTTGTACTACGTTGCCATGAGCTTGAAAAATGAATACTTCGCCAAACCGAAAGTGCGCGAAGCGGTTCGTTACCTGATTGATTACGATGGTGTCAATAAGACGGTGATGCCTGGCTATGGTTTCTATCATCAGCGCCCTATCCAGAAAGGAATGGATGCGACGCTGCCGGATCCTGGCTACAAGCTGGATGTGCCACGCGCCAAGGCACTGCTGGCCGAAGCGGGCTACCCGAATGGATTTGAAACCACGCTGCGTGTTTTGTCCGATCAGCCGTTCCTGAATCTGGCGACATCGGTACAGTCCACGCTGGCACAGGCGGGCATCAAAGCCAAAATCATCTCCGGCACCGGTAATCAGGTTTACGGCGCAATGCGCGATCGTAACTTCGATATGCTGGTCGGCCGCGGCGGTGGCGGCGTCGATCCGCATCCTCACTCCAGCCTGCGTTCTGTTGTCTATAACCCGGATAACAGCGACGAAGCCAAACTGACCAACTTCCAGGGCTGGCGCACGTCTTTCTACGATAAGCCTCTGAACGACATGATCGATCAGGCGCTATTGGAGAAAGACCCTCAGAAACAGAAGCAGATGTATATCAACGTGCAGAATCGCTATGAAGAACTGTTCCCGGCCATCATTCCGGTGTCGCAGATGATCGATTCTGTGGTGTTGCGTAAGGACGTGAAAGGCTATGTGCCACATCCGTCTTCTACGACGCATCTGCGTGAGGTGTATAAGCAGCGCTAGTGTCCACACGTTAAACCGGATGATTAGCCGATACGTTCCCGGCTAATCATCCCGATCAGATACGTTAAAAGAGATGACCGCGTGAGTGGTGATTTGCTGTCGCCGTTTACCGGGATATCAGGAGAAAGAACATGGTTTTCTCTGATTGGATCAAGCCGGGTGGAGTACTGCGTCGTTTGGCAAAACGTCTGTTTCAGGTCGTCGTCACGCTGTTCGGGTTATTAATCCTGACTTTCGTGATCGGCCGCGTGATGCCAATCGATCCAGTCCTGGCTATTGTCGGACAGGATGCCGACCAAAGTACCTATCAACAGGTTTACCAGCAACTGGGGTTGGATAAGCCACTGTATGTGCAGTTCTTTATTTACTTCAATTCATTGATGCACGGGGATTTGGGCAATGCCCTCCTGACTGGGCGACCGGTCGTGGATGACATTATCCGGGTTTTCCCTGCCACCATCGAGCTTGCCACCATGGCGATTATCGTCGGTGCCGGTCTGGGCGTGCCATTAGGCGTGTTGGCTGCGGCGCGACGCGGCAAGTGGGCGGATTATGTGGTGCGTTTTATCAGTCTGGCCGGTTATTCCACGCCAATATTCTGGGTCGGGATGATGGGGCTGTTGGTGTTCTACGCCTGGCTGAACTGGGTGGGCGGTGCCGGACGGGTTGATATGGCTTACGACGGTCTGGTGGAGAACCGTACCGGCCTGCTGCTGGTGGATTCGCTACTGGCGGGTGAGTGGGATGTGTTCCGCAGCGCGCTGAACCATCTGGTGTTGCCAGCCACGATTCTCGGTTTCCACTCGCTGGCCTATATCAGCCGTATGACGCGTAGCTTCATGCTGGCGCAGCTTTCACAGGAATACATCATTACCGCGCGAGTGAAAGGACTGTCTGAGTTCCGCGTTGTCTGGGCGCACGCGTTTCGCAATATTCTGGTTCAGCTTCTGACGGTGGTGGCGCTGGCGTATGGCTCGCTGCTGGAAGGGGCAGTACTGATCGAAACGGTCTTCTCATGGCCTGGCTTTGGTTCCTATCTGACAGGCAGCCTGCTGCTGGGGGATATGAACGCGGTTATGGGATGTGTGCTGCTAGTCGGGTTGATCTTCGTGACGCTTAACCTGCTGTCGGACATGTTGTATCAAATCTTTGATCCGAGGACGAACGCATGAATATTTCCTCTGAGCCGCCGGTCAGCCGTGAATCGGTAATGCGGACACCGCCGGAAAAACGTGTGAGCCGCCTGCGGCTTCGCGGTGCGCGAATCGGCGGGTTTCTGTTGACGATGATGCGCAACCCGCTGACCGCGATTGGTTCTGCGATTGTGCTGATGTTGGTTCTGGTCGCCATTTTTGCCCCGTGGATCGCCACGCACGATCCGCTGGTACAGGATTTGGCTAACTCGCTACAGGCCCCGAGTGCGGCGCATTACTTTGGCACCGATGAGTTTGGGCGCGATGTGTTTAGTCGTCTGGTCTATGGTTCACGCATCACGCTGTATATCGTTGCGCTGGTGTCGGTAACCGTGGGGCCTATTGGGCTGGCGCTGGGTGTGATCTCTGGGTATTACGGCGGCATCGTCGATACCATTTTGATGCGTATCACCGATATCTTCATCTCTTTCCCTAGTCTGGTGTTGGCGCTGGCGTTCGTTGCGGCACTCGGTCCCGGTCTGGATCATGTGGTAATCGCGATTACGCTGACGGCCTGGCCGCCGATTGCCCGTCTGGCAAGGGCGGAAACGCTGTCGCTGCGTCACGCGGACTTTGTGTCTGCCGTGAAGCTGCAAGGTGCATCCTCTATCCGTATCCTGCTGCACCACATTGTGCCACTGTGCCTGCCGTCGGTGATTATTCGTATCACCATGAATATGGCGGGCATCATTCTGACTGCGGCGGGTCTGGGCTTTCTGGGGTTGGGGGCACAGCCGCCCGATCCTGAATGGGGCGCGATGATCTCTGCAGGTCGTCGTTACATGATGGAGTGCTGGTGGTTAGTAACTATTCCGGGGCTGGCGATTTTGATTAACAGCCTGGCGTTCAACTTCCTTGGAGACGGCCTACGTGACATCCTCGATCCCAGAACTGAATAAGTCTTCTCAACGTGTGCCGGGAAGCTCGCCCCTGATGGAAGTGGAAAATCTGCGGGTAAGCTTCGTGAACCGTGGTGCCGTGACGGATGCCGTGCGCGGCGTCTCCTTCTCATTAGGCTGTGAAAAGCTGGCCATTGTCGGCGAATCCGGCTCCGGTAAATCGACGGTCGGCCGTGCGCTGCTGCAACTGCATCCGCACAGCGCGCGGATTACGGCGGATAAACTGCGCTTCGGCGATACCGATCTGCTGAAAGCGGATGAGGCGCGGATGCGTCAGATTCGCGGCAAGCGCATCTCCATGATTATGCAGGATCCAAAATATTCGCTGAACCCGGTGGTGTGCGTCGGCGATCAGATTGCCGAAGCCTATCTGGCGCACCATAAAGTGTCGCACCGCGAGGCGAAAGCAAAGGTCATGGCGATGCTGGACGTGGTACGTATTCGCCAGCCAGAGCGCGTCTACAATCTGTACCCTCATGAAATCTCGGGTGGGCAGGGGCAGCGCATCATGATTGCGATGATGCTGATTACTGAACCTGAAATCGTGATTGCCGATGAACCGACCTCCGCACTGGATGTGTCCGTGCGTCTACAGGTGCTGGCAATGCTGGACGATCTGGTCAGCGAGCGCGGTCTGGGGCTGATTTTCATCAGTCACGATATCAATCTGGTACGCAGCTTCTGCGATCGGGTGCTGGTGATGTATGCCGGACGCGTCGTGGAGTCCATTGCCGCCGCCGATCTGGATAACGCGCAGCATCCTTATACGCGTGGGTTGCTGAATTCGCTGCCGGATATCGACCATCGACGCCCGCGTTTGCCGGTGATGAATCGCGATCCAGCCTGGATCAATGGATAAAGGGGATAATCATGGCAACTGAAGCAATGAGTCAGCGCAAGCCGATGATCGAAGTGAGTAACCTGAATCTCTCTTTTGGGCAGGGCAGCACGGCGAATCAGGTGTTGTACGATGTGAACCTTACCGTCAACGATGGCGATATCTTTGGTCTGGTAGGGGAATCGGGTTCCGGTAAAACCACGGTGCTGAAGTGCCTGGCCGGGCTTTTTAATCATTGGGAAGGCACGCTGCATATTGACGGGAAGAAACTTGCACACCGAATCGATCAGGCGCGCTGTCGCCGAGTGCAGATGGTGTTTCAGGATCCGTACGGATCGCTGCATCCCCGTCATACCGTAGAGTCGATTCTGGAAGAGCCGCTGTCGATCCATCGCTTTGACGATCGTGACGATCGTATCGATACCTTGCTGGAGAAAGTGGGGCTGGGAACGCATTTCCGTCGCCGCTATCCGCACCAGCTTTCGGGTGGACAGCGTCAGCGTGTGGCGATTGCCCGAGCGCTGATTCTGGAACCGAGAGTGCTGCTGCTGGATGAGCCGACGTCGGCGCTGGATGTGTCGGTGCAGGCGGAAATTCTCAACCTTCTGACGGAGTTGCAGCAGCAGGAAAAGCTGACCTATCTGATGGTGACACATGACTTGGGCGTGATTTCCCACCTGTGCCATAAAGTAGCGGTGATGCAATACGGGAAGATACTGGAAACGTTGGAAACCGACGACCTGACCAGCGATGTACCGAAGGACGCGTATACCTCCATGCTGGTGGACGCCAGCCGTCAGTACAGCCGCGATTTGGCGGTGCGTTCGGAGCGTATGGGCTAGGTACGTTGCATGATAATCATCATCAGTGAGGGCCGAGCAATCGGCCCTTTTTTTATCTTACGTACCGGTTTTCGCTCACAGTTGGTTACGAACAGACTTTTATACGTAAAAAAAGGTAAATGGGTAGCGTTGAAGGGTGCGGATACTTACAATCATTACGCTTTCTGTAGTTGGCCTCTTCAAAAAGGAATTCTCATGTTCAAACGTACTCTGGTTGCTGCGGCAGCCCTTATTTCACTGACGGCATTTTCTCCTGCCTTTGCGGCTTCCGACACCACCACGCGCGTGCTGTTGACGACGTCTGCGGGCAATATCGAACTGTCTTTAGATAATCAAAAGGCACCGGTTTCGGTAAAAAATTTCGTCGAGTACGTTAACAACGGTTTTTATAACGGGACGACGTTTCACCGTGTGATCCCTGGCTTTATGGTGCAGGGCGGCGGCTTTTCTGGCGAAATGAGCCAAAAGGCGACGAACGCGCCGATCAAGAATGAAGCCGATAATGGTTTACGTAACCAGCGCGGCACAATCGCGATGGCACGCACGTCTGATAAAGACAGTGCAACCAGTCAGTTCTTTATCAACGTCGCGGATAACGCGTTCCTCGATCACGGCCAGCGTGATTTTGGCTACGCCGTGTTCGGTAAAGTCGTGAAGGGCATGGACGTCGTGGATAAGATCTCTCAGGTGCCAACGAAAAACGTCGGGCCTTATCAGAACGTACCGACTACGCCAGTGGTGATTCAGTCTGCCAAAGTGCTGCCCTGATTGGCAAGATAGATAAGCAAAGAACCGAGAATACGAAAAAGGCCACTGATGTGGCCTTTTGCGATCTTAACGTCTCGACTACCGCATTATTCCAGCGCTTTTGCCATCTGCTGTAGCCAGGCATCCACGCCGGTGCTCGGCACGTTCAACTGACGGTAGGTCGCTGTTGCAACGGGATAGCCGCCGACGTCTTCCTGACTATTCACGAAGCCACCTTTCCGCTGTTTGAAATTCTCCACGATACGTTTATCAACGGCATCACGATCTTTAGGGCGTGCGCCTGCGCTTTGCAGTACCTGATTGGTGACGGCGCTGGCCGGTGATGCCGTTAAGCCCGCAGGCCAAATAGGGGACACTTTGAGTAAATTAATTCCGCTGCCTGACGTTTGCGGTGCGGCTTTGCCCTTGGCATCGTACGCGAGGTTATCTGACATCCAGACATCGCCGGAGCTGTTGCTTCCTACCAATCCTAAACCTGCTTTGGTATTCGCGCCGTAGTGCATCACGTTACCTGCGACGGAGACGCGTGGGCTGGCAGGCATGGTTTTCCCTTCCCACTCTTTTGCTACTCCACCAACGCGAAGCCCCCAGATGCCGGGGTTGTAGATCAGGTTATTGACCATGACGCCCGTAGAACCAGCCTTGAACCAGGCATTACGCTCGTTGTTGTGCGCATAGAGGCTGCCCACAATCGATACGTCAGTCACGTTATCGTGAACCAGCGTCCCCATTGAGTGAATACCTTTGGTGTGAGCCGAATCGTATAGGCCTTCAGCAACGATATTATTCGAGAGTGTGATGCGGTGCGCCGTGCCCTGCGTCCCGTCATAGCGTGGGCCGGAAATAGACAGGTTTTCGTCCGTACCCCAGGCGAAGCTAGAATGGTCGATCACGACGTTGTAGGCATCTTTGCCGTTGATGGAAACATCGCGTTCAAAGCCGCTTTTTTTACCCGTACCGGCATCGCCGATGCGAAAACGAATATGCTGCATGAGCACATCATGGGTGCTGATCCCCATTCCGCCGCGAATGATGGTGATACCGGGAGAGGGAGCGGTCTGACCGGCAATGGTGACAAACGGCTCAGTTAACCGGAGGTCACTTTTATTCAGGTCGATAATGCCGCCAACCTCAAAAACGATAATGCGTGGCCCTTTGGCGGCCAGCGCTTCCCTGAGTGAACCCGCCCCAGAAGAGGCCAGCGTTGTGACGCGAATAATGCGTCCACCGCTGCCTGCAACTGTATCCGTTCCGAATCCTTTCAACTCTGGTGCTGCCGGAGTGGCGGCGCTAGCCATCGGTACGCCAACACTGAATACTAAGCCAGTGCTGAACAGTGCGGCGAACAGAAGAGAACGTTTCATTTCATTTCCTTGAATATTAACGATAAAAATGAGCGAGCCCTTAGGACTCGCTCAAGTGCGGCCCGAACGATAAACCGACGGGCGTTAAGCGCGCTTGCAGGCTCCGGTTAGCACAGGACAATGAGGGGCGGAGCCTGCAGTTTGCTTATTTACCCTTCACGCGTTACACATCGCAATTAGTTGCAATTTGCAGCTGTCAGCACGGCAAGGTTTTTGTTCACGCCAGCATAGTTCGCCAGTTTGTCCTTCACGCACTGTGGTGAAACGGTAGAGTAGCTGTAAGGAAGAGAAGGGAACGTGCCTGTGCTCTTCCAGTCTTCAGCATTCACGTAAGGCTTGGAATCTTTATCCCAGGTGATGTTGTATTTCGCGAAGTCAGCCGGGCTCATGACGTTGTTATTACGCAGATCCCAGGTACCGAAGTTGGAACCGTCGTAACGCGAGGTCACCGGGTTTTTCGCATTCTCGAACCAGTTACGTTCGATCAGCGCAATCCCATTCTGGCGCACGTTCAGGCCAGAACTGGTGATTCCAGTATACAGGTTGTTATAGGCGTGAACTTTACCGCCACGTTGCAGCGGGAGGCGAGCGTTAACGTCGTCGTAAATATTGTGATGGTAAGTCAGGTCACGGCCCGTATCGCTGCTGCTGAAGCCGCTCAGCCCCACTTTTTTGATGCCGTGAATGTAGTTGTACGATACCGTCACGTTGGTTGAGGCTTTCTTGATATCAATCGCCGATTCGAATGTGGTGTCACCGTCTTTTGTGCCTGCGCATTCAAAGTTTTTCGCGAAGATCTCGTTGTGGTCAATCCAGACGTTCGGCGTGTTATCGATACGAATGGCATCACCATCCTGTGCGCCGCCCGGCATGTAGCCAAAACGCATGTTACGGATGACGATATCGGATGATTTCGTCAGCCAGATCCCGAAGTTGGCGGACGATCCATTGGTTCCGATGATGGTAATCCCTTTGGTGAACTCTTTGATTTCTACACCGCGGGCGTCTTTCTTCCACTGACCACAGATATCGTTCTCTGCGGCTTTGATCAGCGCGTCTTCATTACCGTTATAGGTGATGACGAGCGGGTAAGCGCCACCTTTGACTTTCTTTCCATTGGAATCCAGCTTCGCGGCTTCGATGATATCAATAATATCTTGCATGGAGCGCGCCGTTTTTTTCACGGCACCGGCAACGTCACCACCATCAGTGGTAGCATAACCCCCCGTATTTGCCGCCATCGTTGGTTGGGCCGCAAGCAATAACAGCCCAGCGGCTGCAGAAGGCAGTAGGTATTTCATTAAGGTACTCTCCTTGGAATTGAATTTTTGTTTGGGCATTTATGATCCACATAACCCAGATTATATTATTTTGGCGTTTCAATAAAAATGAAATCAAGGTTTATTGAAACCCCAATTAAGTCTTACCATAAAAGAAAAATAATTCAATATTTCGATATTAAATATATAGGGTAAATAACGATGGAAATACGAATAGATAATAAGTGACTATTTTAAAAGGTAATATTTTTTTCATTTTTTCTAAAATCAATCCGCGTTGAATTTTTATGAAAAATAAAATTATATTTCGTTTTATTACCCGCTGCTGGATGAGATTTGATAGAGGTGATAAATGTGAGCGGCATCAATAAATAAGTAAAATCCCCTTATTGAGATGATGGTGTAAGAAATATTTGATGCCGATCAAATTATTAATTAATCATGTGTTGATTGAATGCTGTTATTTTTATCGATTAATCCTTAATTAAATAATGGTTTCTTTATTAATAAATTAAGCTATTAATTCAATATCTAAATAATTAGCATGGTATTTAATTTGTGCCTACTTTTTAGGAATACCTATCCACTCTCATGCGTAGGTTCCATAAAAAACGAGCGAGCTCTTAGAGCTCGCTCGGATAGAACCATGTCTTAGCGTGAAGAGTCATGGCCGCGGGACATTCAGGCTTATTGCTTCCTGTCTTGATTAGACAGAGAAAGCCTGACCGCGTTTATTTGCAGTTAGCTGCTGTCAGTACTGCCAGGTTTTTACCTACGCCGGCATAGTTTGCCAGTTTATCCTTCACACACTGCGCAGAAACTGGAGTGTACTTATAGGAGACGGAAGGGAATTTCCCCGTGGTCTTCCAGTCATCCGCATTGATATGAGGAGAGGACGGTTTGCCCCAGGTAATTTTGTATTTCGCGAAGTCTGCTGGGCTCATGACGTTGTTATTACGCAGCTCCCAGGTACCAAAGTTGGAGCTGTCGTTACGTGCCGTCACTGGGTTCAGCGCATTTTCGAACCAGTTACTTTCGATGAGGGCTTTCCCTTTCTGGCGGACGTTAAAGCCTGAACCGGTGATGCCGTCATACAGGTTGTTGTACGCGTGGACCAGACCACCACGTTGCAGCGGCAGGCGTGAGTTAACATCACGGTAGATATTGTGATGGTAAGTCAGGTTACGAGCCGTCGTATCCGAACTACTTGAACCGCTCAGGCCGACTTTCTTGATGCCGTGGATGTAGTTGTAGGACACTGTGACGTTGGTTGACCCTTTCTTGATATCAACCGCTGATTCAAAGGTGGTGTCATTGTCTGGCGTACCGGCGCATTCGAAGTTCTTGGCAAAGATCTCGTTGTGGTCGATCCAGACGTTTGGTGAGTTATCGATACGAATGGCATCGCCGTCTTGCGCGCCGCCCGGCATATAGCCAAAGCGCATGTTACGTACCACGACGTTAGAGGAATTCACGATCCAAACACCGAAGTTGGCGGATGAGCCATTGGTGCCCTGGATAGTAATGCCTTTGGTGAACTCTTTGATTTGTACGCCGCGGGCGTCCTTACTCCACTGGCCGCAGATATTCTTTTCAGCCGCTTTGATTAATGAATCTTCATTGCCGTTATAGGTGATGAAGAGCGGGTAAGCACCGCCTTTGACTTTCTTGCCTTTTGAATCCACTTGCGCGGCTTCAATAATATCCACAATTTCTTTCATAGAACGTGCTGTTTTTTTCACGGCACCGGATACGTCTCCACCATCCGTAGTGGCATAGCCGCCCGTATTTGCGGCCATCGCGGGTTGAGCAGCGAGTAATAATAATCCCGCGGCTGCCGTAGGCAATAGGTATTTCATTATGATTGTCTCCTTGGAATAGAATTTTCATGGGCATTTATCGATCCCTATGCCCGATGTAACAGGTACACGTTTTTCAAAAAAAATGAAACTCAATTTTGGTGAAAAACCAAGGGGAGTGTGGTCAAAAAATAAGATCAGTTCAAGGGTGAAATGTTAAATGTATTATGGTTGAAACATTTTGTAATACTGATGATTGGATAATTTGGGTTTTATAAGAAACGATTTTCTTTTAAAGTAACCGAAAATCATAAAGTTATTTTTTTTGTAGGGAATAAATGTACTCGGGTTTCTTTATTGGTTGGGTTTTAAATGGGTATTTTGATTGTGGCAATCGCTGCCGCTAGTGCAAGGAAATCATCTTAAGTCAAAATATACTATCATCGGCATATTCAATATTTTTTACGTGATGCGTCAATTTTATCGTGAATTTTAGTTTGTTAAAAAATAATTATTATTAGTCGCTATATGGCGTTTCTTTAGGTGATAAGCCAAAAATAGACCTCATTATTCATCGCGGTTTATTGGCTAAATTATCATTGGCATGACGTCTATTTTCATGAAGGTCATGCTGACAATCTTGCGCAGGTCTCATTAAAAATGAGCGAGGCCGAAGCACTCGCTCAGGAAGAACCCGACGCAGAGTGAATGCGTCGGGCTTAACGCGTTTATTTACAGTTAGCTGCTGTCAGGACTGCCTGGTTTTTACCTACGCCAGCATAGTTTGCCAGTTTATCTTTCACGCACTGTGCGGAAACTGGTGAGTAGCTATACGGAACGGCTGGGAATTTACCTGTGCTCTTCCAGTCATCCGCATTAATGTGCGGGGTAGATGGTTTACCCCAAGTGATCTTGTATTTAGCAAAATCAGATGGGCTGGTAATGTTGTTGTTACGGAGTTCCCAGGTACCGAAGTTAGAATCGTCGTTACGTGCAGTCACTGGGTTAAGTGCATTTTCGAACCAGTTACTTTCGATCAGTGCGATCCCTTTCTGACGGACGTTAAAGCCTGAACTTTTGATACCGTCATACAGGTTGTTATAAGCATGCACTTGACCACCACGTTGCAGCGGCAGACGTGAGTTAACATCGCTGTAAATATTGTGATGGTAAGTCAGGTTACGACCGGTATCCGTGTTGCTTGAGCCGCTCAACCCGACCTTTTTCACGCCATGGATATAGTTGTACGACACGGTGACATTGGTTGAGGCTTTCTTGATATCAACCGCTGATTCAAAGGTGGTGTCGTTGTCTGGCGTACCAGCACATTCGAAGTTCTTGGCGAAGATCTCGTTGTGGTCGATCCAAACGTTCGGCGTGTTATCAATGCGGATGGCATCGCCATCTTTTGCCCCGCCCGGCATATAGCCGAAGCGCATGTTACGCACGACAACGTTGGAAGAGTTAACCATCCAGATACCGAAGTTAGCGGAAGATCCGTTGGTACCGAGGATGGTGATCCCTTTGGTGAACTCTTTGATTTCTACACCGCGCGGATCTTTGCTCCATTGACCGCAGATGTTAGCTTCAGCAGCTTTGATTAGCGCATCTTCATTACCGTTATAGGTAATGACAAGCGGGTAGGCGCCACCTTTGACTGCTTTACCGCTTGAGTCCTTTTTCGCGGCCTCAATGATATCGACAATTTCTTGCAGAGAGCGTGCGGTTTTTTTCACAGCGCCGGAAACGTCGCCGCCGTCAGTGGTGGCATAACCTCCCGTATTTGCCGCCATTGTCGGTTGGGCAGCGATCAGCAACAGCCCAGCGGCTGCAGAAGGCAGTAGGTATTTCATTATGTACTCTCCTTGACATAGAATTTTTTGGGTATTTATCACTACACACCCTGTGTAATAAAAAAGGCTGTTTCAACAAAAATGAAACCAAAGTTTGTCTATAAAGCCGAGCTAAGTGTTAACAGAAAAAATAAACAATACAAGATGGGGCGTTAAATATATATATTAAATAACAGAGGACAGCTGAGAGGATTTGTGTATATTACTTTTAAATAGAAACTAATTTCCATTTAAATCATTTAAATTCATGAACTTATGTTTTTTATATTTTATTTTCCCATTTGGATTCTTTATTTTTTACCCATCTAACATGCGTGGTTTATTCGCTTTCTTAGCAATTGTGACCGTCATCAAAAATTAAAAATAAACATCAATGGAAAGGTTTTTTTACCTGGCCCCCTCTTCCTTTTTAAAAAAATTAATTAATTCATGAGGTTTAGTGGTTATTGTTTTTTTTGTTAAAAATGATTTCAAATTAATCGATTACTATAGTGAATTTAATAAATAAGACCTATTAATAAATGTATTTATTACGGAAATAAATCATTTGTTAGTGAGATAATTATTATTGTGATAATTTTATTTTCTGGGGCTGTGCAATCACAGAGAGCCGGTTTTACTCTGTTTGCAGATAGTGTGTATCGTTGAATATTGTTGTTCCTGCTGTGAAGCGATAAGAAATAACTAAAAAGAGGGAAGCCGCAGACAGGCCGCAGTCGTCTTTCTGTGTCAATACTTTTGGTACATATTTTTTGTTGACAAGATAAGTTTTTCTTGACTGTTAAATGTGTGAGGGGTAGCGTTATTAGAATGCAGGGAAGCTATTTTCAGACATACCATTAGGATGGTAATATGTTTATCTCGGATAAAAAAATCGCAGCCGGTTTAATTGAAAAATCCATCGTTCTTATCGAACAAATCAAAGCAGAATTAGCGGTGCTAAAAACTGAATTACCTCAGGAAGAGTATGAGAAATGCCTGCATGTTGCTGGGCACTTAATTTATACGCTAACGGGTAAAGTGATAAATGATATTTCAATTTATCATCCAGATTTAAAACCAGACGGCTTTACGGTTTATGTGAATAAGGATGTGAGTGAGGAATAACAGTTAGGTTTTTCTAATGGGGAATGAAGTGAATTATAGGGTTTAAGTCATCGTTAGCCTTTATCCTGGATGACGTTTAATGATTGTACTTGTCGCTCTAATCAATATTGAACCAAACCAGAGATTCCGCACTGTCCTCAAATTTCATTCGGAATCTCTGTCTCCTATCATCTGCCCCCTAGATTTAGACAATCCCCAATCTCTTGTCATCCTGCTAATCACGTATACAGATGCAATAACCTGTGTTGCACTCGCCTATGAAAAACGCATCGACATCATTTTCGGGTATTATTGTGGGTATCAAACGTGGCGTTAATTTAAATAACCAATATCTATCAATACATTAAGTCAATATGCTGCTAATTATCGATAACTACGACTCCTTTACCTACAACCTTTACCAATACTTTTGTGAGCTTGGTGCACAGGTTGTGGTGAAGCGTAATGATGAACTGACGCTGCGTGAGATTGAACAGCTTGCGCCTGAGCGATTGGTTATTTCACCGGGCCCTTGTACGCCGGACGAGGCGGGTATTTCACTGGCTGCAATCTGTCACTTTGCCGATAAATTGCCTATTTTGGGCGTGTGTCTTGGCCATCAGGCGATGGGACAGGCGTTCGGCGCGCGCGTGGTGCGGGCACGACAGGTCATGCACGGGAAAACCTCAGCGATTGTGCATAGCGATGCGGGGGTTTTCACGGGGTTGGCACAGCCGTTGACGGTCACCCGTTATCATTCACTCATTATTGATTCCGCCTCGCTACCCGATTGCTTTGAAGTTACGGCCTGGAGCGAACATGAAGGAAAGCGTGATGAGATTATGGGGATTCGCCATCGTACATTGCCGCTGGAGGGGGTGCAGTTTCACCCAGAGAGCATTCTTAGCCAGCAAGGGCATCAGCTTTTGGATAATTTCCTTAAAATTTAGCCATATAGAAAGTTATTCTCCTCAGTAGCCGATTTAATATTGCCTGTAATTGATTTTTTATGCATATTTATTGACTATATTTTCATTCCGATATGATGGACAGCAGAGTGAGGCAGCAAATGGCAGCAGAGCAGAAAGCAGTGACACGGGATACTCACGATAAAGTGATTTTGCCAGTTTATGCACCCGCGAAGTTTGTACCCGTGAAAGGTAAAGGGAGCCGCGTCTGGGATCAGGACGGCCGCGAGTATATCGATTTCTCCGGCGGCATTGCGGTTACGGCGCTGGGTCACTGCCATCCTGCATTGGTGAACGCGTTGCAGCAGCAGGGTGAAAAGCTGTGGCACACTAGCAATATTTTCACTAATGAGCCTGCGTTACGCCTCGCCAGCAAATTGATTGATGCTACTTTTGCCGACCGCGTGTTCTTTGTTAACTCCGGTGCTGAGGCTAACGAAGCTGCCTTTAAGCTGGCGCGTCACTATGCAGTTAAACGCCATAGTCCGTATAAAACCAAGATCATCTCCTTCTACAATGCATTCCATGGCCGGACGCTGTTCACCGTTTCGGTTGGCGGACAGCCTAAATATGCCGATGGTTTCGGGCCTAAGCCTGCCGACATTGTTCATGTACCCTTCAACGATCTGGCTGCTGTTAAAGCGGTGATGGACGATCACACCTGCGCAGTCGTGCTCGAACCGGTTCAGGGGGAAGGGGGAATTACGCCTGCTACGCCTGAGTTTTTACAAGGCGTTCGCGATCTGTGCGATCAGCACAAGGCGCTGCTGGTGTTTGATGAAGTGCAGAGCGGAATGGGGCGTACTGGCAAACTATTCAGCTACATGCACTACGGCATTACGCCAGATATTCTCACAACGGCTAAAGCATTGGGCGGTGGTTTCCCAATTAGCGCGATGCTGACGACGGAAGAGATCGCATCGGCTATGACGGTTGGGGTACACGGCACCACCTATGGCGGCAACCCGCTGGCCTGTGCGGTGGCGGAAGCCGCGCTGGATATTATCAACACGCCAGAAGTGCTGTCAGGCGTGGCGGATCGCCACGATCGCCTTGTCAGTGAGCTTGAGAAAATCAATCAGCAGTACGGCGTATTCGAACAGGTTCGCGGTATGGGGTTGCTGCTGGGCGCAGAACTGAAACCGCAATGGCATGGTCGTGCGGGCGAGTTTCTGGCGGCGGCAACGTCTCAGGGGCTTATGGTGCTGATGGCTGGGCCGAATGTGATCCGCTTTGTACCGTCGTTGATCATTGATGAAGACGATATTGCGCAGGGGATGGCGAAATTCGCTAAAGCCGTCGCGCAGGTTGTTAACGTAGCAAACTGATTACGTTACGCCATAAAAAAACGTAGGGAACGTTTTTCAACGTCGCTTGCGACGGCCCGTTAGGGTGGCGGCCAGGGATGGCACGCCATAAAAAACGTAGGGAACGTTTTTCAGCGTTGCGTTAGCAACGACCCGTAGGGTGGTGAGCAGGAAGCTCGCCATAAAAAAAGCGTGAGGCCGAGGCTTCACGCTTTTTTATTGGTAGGGTACAGCGACAGGGATTTAGCGAGTGCCGTAAACGACAATCGTTTTACCGTGTGCAGAGATCAGGTTCTGGTCTTCTAACATTTTCAGAATGCGGCCCACGGTTTCACGCGAGCAGCCAACGATTTGCCCAATTTCCTGACGGGTAATTTTTATTTGCATGCCATCTGGATGCGTCATGGCATCAGGTTGTTTGGCCAGGTTGAGTAGGGTTTGGGCAATACGGCCGGTCACATCAAGGAAGGCGAGGTTGCCGACCTTCTCAGAGGTAACCTGAAGTCTGCTTGCCATTTGTGCAGACAGACGCATGAGGATATCCGGGTTAACCTGGATGAGCTGGCGGAATTTTTTATAGGAAATTTCAGCCACTTCACAGGCGGTCTTTGCCCGAACCCAGGCACTGCGTTCCTGACCTTCTTCAAACAGGCCGAGCTCGCCGATAAAATCGCCCTGATTGAGGTAGGAGAGAATCATTTCCTTGCCTTCTTCATCTTTGATTAGCACTGCGACAGAGCCTTTCACGATGTAGTAAAGCGTTTCTGCTTTTTCACCTTGGTGAATCAGCGTGCTCTTCGATGGATACTTGTGAATATGACAATGGGAAAGGAACCATTCGAGAGTTGGATCTGTTTGCGGTTTGCCGAGAACCATTCGCTATCATCCTCTGTTGTAATTCACTGCGCAAATTACAGGGGTCAGAGTTCCCTGTACGGCGTGTTTAACTGCTAAAAAAATAAAATTCAGTCTAGGCAGAATGACGTCAGGGAATATACTGAAACCACTGTACCCTTTATTTTCCGGTTGCTGCCTTGCCGCACCGTAAACGTGGCTGGGTATGTCTGGCCAGGTCATCATCTTCTTCGTTTCTGGGTTTGTCCAGAAAAGGTCTATTCTATTTTCGTTTTAACACAGCTTTAAGGACGTGTCTTGTGTTGTCTCGCTTCAGCATGACAAAGCGCTGATTAACGCTGGTTTTTGTACAGTAACGGTATAAATTTTCAAAAAATTTTTAGTGGAGAGGCATCATGCAGGCACGGGTAAAATGGGTTGAAGGTTTAACATTTTTGGGCGAATCCGCATCAGGGCATCAGATATTGATGGATGGCAATTCCGGTGATAAAGCGCCCAGTCCGATGGAAATGGTGTTGATGTCCGTAGGGGGATGCAGCGCGATTGATGTGGTATCGATTCTGCAAAAAGGCCGCAACGATGTAGCGGATTGCGAAGTGAAATTAACGTCAGAACGTCGGTCTGAAGCACCGCGTTTATTTACCCATATCAATCTGCATTTTATCGTGACGGGAAAAGGATTGACCGATAAGGCCGTCGAACGTGCTGTTGAGCTGTCGGCAGAAAAATACTGTTCTGTGGCACTGATGCTGGGCAAAGCCGTTGAGGTGACGCATAGCCACGAAATTAGAGTGCTGGCTTAATCTCTTTCACTGGGCACTAATTCTGGTCACTTAAGCCTGTTATTAGGGGAAACACAGGGGGAGGTTCCCGTAGGGAGGCCTCACCCCTGTGGTCGCCCCGTGTATCTCGATGCTTATTCGATGGTTTTCCCTTCAATTAACCGCTGCACCAGCGGCGCCATGATCAATTCCATCGCCAACCCCATCTTCCCACCGGGAACGACCAGCGTGTTGATGTGCGAAATAAACGAACCCTGCAACATCGCGAGCAGATAGGGATAATCAATATTGTCCAATCCCTGAAAGTGAATAACGACGAAGCTTTCATCCAGTGAGGGAATCGACTTGGCGGCGAACGGGTTGGAGGTGTCCACGGTAGGCACACGCTGGAAGTTGATGTGTGTGCGAGAGAACTGTGGCGTGATATAGGTGATGTAGTCTTCCATTGAGCGGACGATGGAATCCATCACCGCTTCACGCGAGTGGCCGCGTTCATTAACGTCACGAATCAGCTTTTGAATCCATTCCAGGTTGACGATCGGCACTACGCCGACGAGTAAATCCACATGCTGTGCCACATCATTTTGCTCGGTGACTACGCCGCCGTGGAGCCCTTCATAGAACAGGATGTCGGTGGGTTCCGGCATTGGCTCCCATGGTGTGAACGTTCCGGGAACCTGATTATAGGGAATCGCTTCATCGTAGGTATGCAGGTATTTACGCGTCTGACCACGTCCGTGCTGACCATATTCGATAAACGACTGTTCCAGCAGGCTGAAATCATTCGCTTCCGGGCCGAAATAGCTGATGTGGCGCCCTGAATCACGCGCTTTACGAATCGCCATATCCATTTCCGGGCGGGTATAGCGGTGAAAGCTATCGCCTTCTAACTGGGCTGCGCGCAGATCAAACTGCTGGAAAATCTTACGGAAGGCCAGACTGGTTGTTGTAGTTCCCGCTCCGCTGGAGCCGGTAACCGCAATAATCGGATGCTGATGTGACATAAGGTGCGTGACTCCGTGATCGCGATGCCCGCGTAGACCGAAGGCCTGCGCGCATCCTCAAAAAAGACGTAATGTCATCATTGTTAGCATGTTTGACGCGTTCTTTCACGACTTTCGGCGTGCTCAATAAGGGGCATGTCCTCCGGAATTGAGCTGGTTACGCGGCATGATATTGAGGGTTTCATGTAACTCAGACCATACCAACACCACCTCTCCAGACTGGAGTTGGCCGCGGATATCTTCCACTTTCTGCGCCAGCGAACGCTCCTGTTCGCCATAATCGGTGCCTTCCCGCAGAACGAAAGATTCGATGATGTTATCCAGCGTTTCTGGATCGAGCTGTTGCCAGGGAATAATCACGCTATTTTTCCTGATTCAAAGGGTTCCTGAGTAAAAACGGTTCCTGAAGGAAAAGAGCCGCTGGCCTGGTCCAAAAATGGGCTAAGCCAGTTGGGAATGCGCTGTTCCAGCCACATTTCCGGTTTCAGCAACGTTCCGCCGACGAAGCCGACATGCCCGCCATGTTCCGTTAGCTGATACTCAATATTAGACGGTAACTGCGACAGATCGGGAATCACCTCTGACGTCATGAAAGGATCGTCCTTCGCATGGATGATGAGTAGCGGTTTACGTATCTGAGGCAAGAGTGGCAGAGCGCTACAGCGTCGATAGTAGTCGGCTGCATCGCGGAAGCCGTGGATACGTGAGGTAATGACGTCATCAAACTCTCGCAGTTGGCGGATTCGCTTCAACTGCGGTAGCTGAATTGGCAATGTATCTGGGTAAGCCGCCAGCTTGCGGCCGGCGTTTTGTTTCAATAGGCGCAGCAGGTAGTGCTGATAGACGCGGGAGAAACCTTGTTCCATCCGGCGGCTACAGGGTTCGAGCATCAGTGGTGCGGAAACAATGACGGCCGCGGACAGGGAACAGGATTCACCTTGCTGCGCGAGCAGATAGGCCAACATGTTGCCGCCGAGGGACACGCCGATGGCGGCGGTAGGCGCATCGCCCAGCGTCTCCTGCATCCAGCGCAGGAAATAACTGGCATCGCTGGTTTCACCAGAATGATAAATGCGCTTCATCCGGTTGGGCTTCCCGCTGCATCCGCGAAAATGCATGATGACGGCCAACCAGCCGCGCTGCTTACAGGCATGTAGCAGGCCGTGAGCGTAGGGGCTATGAAAGCTACCCTCTAGGCCGTGGAACAGCACCACGCGCGGTTTGTGCCGTGCCTGTTCGGGCGCTTCGCTCCAGGCCAAATCGACGAAATCACCGTCCGGCAGTTCAAGTGACTGCCAGACTGGCGAGAACTGCGCATGACGGCGGATCAGACGCGGTAATAGCGTTTGCAGATGCGGATTATGAGCGCCGCTCAGCGGACGAAAATGGTCATACATAAAGGATATAGAAATCTTGTTGTCGGCTCTTGTACGATCAATATCACACTGTTAGCTTCAATGCTGCCAGTTGGTACGATATTTGGGTCAGGAGCGCCCACAAATAATGGAACTGAGTTTATTTCTGTCGATGTTGGGGTTTTTGTGGGTAGCGGCCATCACACCAGGGCCGAATAATATGCTGTTGACCACCTCGGGCGCGAATTTTGGTTTTATGCGCTCGCTGTGGCTGATGATCGGCATCATGCTGGGCATGCAGAGCATTTTGCTGCTGGTGGCATTCGGTGTTGGTGGCTTGATTCTGATTTACCCTTCGCTGCACTTTATCCTGAAAGTCCTTGGTAGCGCCTATCTGCTCTGGCTGGCATGGAAAATTGCCACGGCGGCTTACGAACGGCTGGAAACGTCTATTGCACCGCCCCAGCCGATCCGGCTTTATCAAGGGTGGTTGCTGCAATTCCTGAACCCGAAAGCGTGGCTCATGGCGCTGGGTGCGGTTGCCAGCTTTAGTCTGGCGGGGGAAGGTTATAACCAGTCTGTGATCGCGATAAGCATCGGGATTGTGTTGGTCAATCTGGTGTCCGGTGTTATCTGGCTTGGGTTTGGCACGATGATTGGGCGACTGCTGCGCAGTAAGAAAGCGTGGATTATCTTTAATGTGTCAATGGGGCTGCTGACCGCCGCCTGCGTGCTGCTGATTTGGCATTAAGGCTTCGTTGATAACGTCGCGAGCGGTTTTTCGCTCGCGGCGCTTTCCAGGCGAGAGAGACTGAATTTACTCGCTCTGCATCATCTGCTCTAGCTGTTCCTGCGCGTCCAGCCAGGATAGCTCCGTTTCTTCCAGCTCGATTTTGACTTTGGTTTGCTGTTGCAGGCAATCGGTGAGTTCGGTCTTGCGGCTGATGTCGTAGATGGCGCTGTCTGCCAGTCGAGCTTCAAGCGCTGCGAGCGTTTCCCCCAGCTTTTCCATCTGCTGTTCAAGCTTGGTTATCTGTTTGCGCAGCGGCTGCGTTTGCGTTCTCAACTCAGCTTCGCGGCGTTTCTGATCTTTTCTGCCCTGTGCGCTGTTGGCGGCATTTTCTTTTGGCGTTTCATCGGCCGCATTTTCCTGACGTTGCAGGCCGACCAGCCACTGCTGGTAGTCTTCCAAATCGCCGTCGAACGGTTCTACTTTCTGATCGTGCACCAGGTAGAGATCGTCCGTAGTAGAACGGATCAGGTGTCGATCGTGCGAGACGACAACCAGCGCGCCTTCAAAATCGATTAACGCTTCGGTCAACGCCTGACGCATATCCAGATCGAGGTGGTTGGTCGGTTCGTCGAGCAGCAGGAGGTTCGGGCGCTGCCAGACGATCAGTGCTAGCACCAGACGAGCTTTTTCACCGCCGGAGAAGCGCTCGGTAATCTCGGTGACTTTGTCGCCCTGAAAACCGAAGCCGCCGAGGTAGTCGCGCAGTTGCTGTTCCGTTTCCCGTTCCGCCAGACGCACCAGATGCTGCAAGGGCGATTCGTCCGCACGTAGAAACTCTAACTGGTGCTGGGCGAAATAGCCGAGTTTTACACCTTTTGCCAACCCAATTTCCCCTTTCAGCGGGGCGAGCGTGCCAGCAAGCAGTTTGATCAGCGTGGATTTACCCGCGCCGTTATGGCCGAGCAGCCCGATGCGTGAACCCGGTACTAAATTGAGTTTGATGGATTCCAGAATCAGCTTGTCGTTGTAGCCTGCGCTGACCTTTTCCATCTTCATGAGTGGATTGGGCAACGACTCCGGGGCGCGAAAGCTAAAGCGGAAAGGGTTATCGACATGCGCTGGCGCAATCATCTCCATGCGTTCCAGCATTTTTATCCGGCTTTGTGCCTGCTTGGCTTTGGTCGCTTTCGCGCGGAAGCGGTCGATGTAGTGTTGCAGATGCGCGACGCGCTCCTGCTGATGTTCATAGAGCGATTGCTGCTGTGCAAGACGAGTGGCGCGCTGGCGTTCAAACGAGGAGTAGTTACCCGTGTACTCGTTGAGCGACTGCTGCTCGATGTGCAGGATCTTGGTTACCACCGGATCGAGGAAATCGCGGTCGTGCGAGATCAGGACCAGCGTGCCCGTATAGTTTTTCAGCCACTTTTCCAGCCAGATAACGGCATCCAGATCGAGGTGGTTGGTCGGTTCATCCAGCAGCAGCAGGTCTGAACGACAGATCAGCGCCTGTGCCAGATTCAGACGCATCCGCCAGCCGCCGGAAAAGGCGCTGACGGGCTGCTGTAACTGTGACTGAGAAAACCCTAGCCCATTGAGCAGGCTCGATGCTCTGGCCTGAATCGTCCAGGCCTGAATCGCATCCAGCTTGCCGTGCAGCGTGGCAATGGCGTTGCCATCGTTTTCTTCGTTGGCGGTCTGCAACGCGGCTTCCAACTGGCGAAACTCACGGTCGCCGTCAATCACGTAGTCCAGCGCGGGTTTGTCCAATGCCGGCGTTTCCTGATTGACCCAGGCCAGTGACCAGTTTTGCGGGAAGGTCGCACTGCCACCATCGGCGCTGATTTCACCTTTCAGTAATGACAGCAGGGTAGATTTACCGCAGCCGTTCTTGCCAACCAGACCGACTTTCTGGCCGGGATTAACTGTTGCTGTCGCGTTGTCGATCAGAACGCGTACACCACGTCGAATTTGCAGCGAAGAGAAAACAATCATAAAGCGCCGTATGTTCAGAGTATGTTAAATTATGGACATCTCAGGACACGCGGTGTCCTGTTTTTAGTCGTTGCGCAGCATGGTAACGGAAAACAATTATCATGACGACGCTTTGGAGGGGAATGATGTCGCAGCCACCGAAGATTTTGCTGCTGTATGCCCATCCGGAACCACAGGATTCGGTAGCAAACCGGGTCTTATTGCAACCGGCACAGCAGTTGGCGAATGTAACCGTGCACGATCTTTACGCGCACTATCCTGACTTTTTTATCGATATTCATCATGAACAACAACTGCTGCGCGAGCATCAGGTCATTGTTTTCCAACATCCGTTTTATACCTATAGCTGTCCGGCTTTGCTGAAAGAGTGGCTCGATAGGGTGTTATCCCGTGGTTTTGCCAATGGGATCGGCGGGAATGCGCTGGCGGGGAAATATTGGCGCTCGGTGATTACTACGGGTGAGCCGGAAGATGCCTACCATGCTGACGGGAGCAATCGCTACCCGATGGATGATTTGCTACGTCCGTTTGAGCTGACGGCAGCCATGTGTCGCATGCATTGGATGCACCCCATGATTATTTACTGGGCGCGTCGGTTACAGCCTGATGTGTTATTGAGTCAAGCCAAAGCCTACGGTGAATGGCTATCCTCCCCTTTATCTGAAGAGGAACGCTAATATGGAGAGTTCCGCGCTACTGACCGCCGGAGTCTTATTTTTGTTTGTGGCGGTGGTAGCTGTACCGATTGCTGCCCGATTAGGCATTGGTGCCGTACTGGGCTATTTGATCGCTGGAATCGCCATTGGCCCTTGGGGGCTTGGCTTTATCCGAGATGTGGAAGCCATCCTGCATTTCTCGGAGCTGGGTGTCGTTTTCCTGATGTTCATCATTGGCTTGGAACTGAATCCGTCCAAGCTTTGGACGCTGCGTCGCTCGATCTTTGGCGTTGGGGCGGCTCAGGTTGGCCTTAGTGCGCTGATTTTAGGCGGAGCCCTGTATCTGACGGATTTCTCGTGGCAGTCCGCGCTGATTGGCGGCGTGGGGCTGGCAATGTCGTCAACGGCCATGGCGCTGCAGCTGATGCGCGAAAAGGGCATGAACCGCAATGAGTCGGGGCAGTTGGGCTTCTCCGTTCTGCTGTTTCAGGATTTAGCCGTTATCCCGGCGCTGGCGCTAATCCCGATTCTGGCCGGTGTGCAGGGTGACTTCGGCGATTGGGAACGGATTGGGCTGAAGGTCGCCGCGTTTCTTGGCATGCTAATCGGCGGTCGCTATCTGGTGCGTCCGCTGTTCCGCTTTATTGCGGCATCCGGCGTGCGCGAGGTGTTCACCGCCGCTGCGCTGTTGCTGGTGCTCGGTTCTGCGCTGTTTATGGAAGCATTAGGGCTTTCCATGGCGTTAGGCACCTTTATCGCCGGTATTCTGCTGGCGGAAAGCGAATATCGGCATGAATTGGAAATTGCCATTGAGCCGTTTAAAGGCTTGCTGCTTGGGCTGTTCTTTATCTCTGTAGGAATGGCGCTGAATCTCGGGATCCTCTACACCCACATCGTGAAAATTATGGTTGCGGTGCTGGTGCTGGTGGCAGTGAAAGCGGCTGTACTGTATTTCCTTGCGCGAATTAATCGTATGCGCCGCTCCGAGCGCTTGCAGTTTGCCGGAGTGCTGAGTCAGGGCGGTGAGTTCGCTTTCGTCCTGTTTTCCGCCGCGGCTTCATTCAACGTACTGAAAGGCGAGCAACTGCCGCTGTTGCTGGTGACGGTGACGCTATCAATGATGACGACGCCGCTGCTGATGCAGTTGATCGACCGCATTCTGGTACGTCGCTATAACGTGCAGGATGTGCCGGATGAGAAACCGTATGTCGAGGACGACGAACCGCAGGTGATTGTGGTGGGCTTCGGACGTTTCGGGCAGGTGATTGGCCGCTTATTAATGGCGAACAAAATGCGGATTACGGTTCTGGAGCGCGATATCAGCGCCGTGAGCCTGATGCGTAGCTATGGCTATAAGGTTTATTATGGCGATGCCACGGAGCTGGAACTGCTGCGTTCGGCGGGCGCGGATAAAGCACGCTCAATCGTGATTACCTGTAATGCGCCGGAAGATACGATGGAGATTGTACATCTCTGTCAGCAACACTTTCCAAATCTGGAGATTCTGGCGCGGGCCCGTGGGCGCGTGGAAGCTCATGAGCTGTTACAGACCGGCGTAAGACATTTCTCGCGCGAAACCTTTTCCAGTGCGCTGGAGTTAGGGCGTAAAACGCTGGTGACGGTGGGCATGCACCCCCATCAGGCGATGCGTGCGCAACAGCATTTCCGCCGTCTGGATATGCGCATGCTGCGTGAGCTGATGCCGCAACTGACGGGGGATGTCGCGCAAATCTCTCGTGTGAAAGAGGCTCGCCGTGAGCTGGAGGATATTTTCCAGCGGGAAATGCTGCGCGAGCGACGTCGGCCCAGTGTGTGGGATGAAGACGACGAGTAAGAGTCGAGATGAATGGGAGTTATCATGCGTAAACGTTTTATTGCAGGGGCGGTGTGCCCGACGTGTCAGGCGCAGGACACGCTTGCCGTTGGACGAGAAGATGACGTCGAGGTTGTGGTGTGCGTGAAGTGCGGATATCGCCAGAGCCAGACAGAAGAACCTGCGGCGGCATCCGCCCCGCAGGCTAACGAGATTATCGGGATCTTCCGGCCAGAATGAGGGATGCGTGTCGTGGTGGCATTGTCACCACCCGTTGACGTTTTTTGATTCCAGACGGTACATAGGGACATTTTTCAGCTACAATTTGCGCCAGTTTGAATTCCAACGGTAGGAGATATCATGAAAGTAGCAAAAGATCTGGTGGTCAGCCTGGCCTATCAGGTACGTACAGAAGACGGTGTGTTGGTTGATGAGTCTCCGGTGAGCGCGCCGTTGGACTATCTGCATGGCCACGGTTCCCTGATTTCTGGTCTGGAAAAAGCGTTGGAAGGCCGTGAGGCTGGCGCGAAGTTTGATGTGAACATTGGTTCCAGCGACGCTTACGGCAACTATGATGAGAATCTGGTTCAGCGCGTACCGAAAGATGTCTTTATGGGCGTTGACGAGCTGCAGGTTGGCATGCGTTTCCTGGCTGAGACCGATCAGGGTCCAGTGCCAGTTGAAATCACCGAAGTTGAAGACGACCACGTTGTTGTCGACGGCAACCACATGTTGGCAGGCCAAAACCTGAGCTTCAACGTTGAAGTTGTTGCTATCCGTGAAGCGACGGAAGAAGAGCTGGCGCACGGTCACGTTCACGGCGAGCACGATCATGAACACGGCGACGGCTGCTGTGGCGGTCACGGCCATGATCATGACCACGATCACGGTCACCAGCACGGTAAAGGCGGCTGCGGCGGCAACGGTGGATGCGGCTGCCACTAATTAGTCGTAGCGCATACGCATGAAAGAAACCTCAGGTTGATGAAGATCACCTGAGGTTTTTTTATTTATTGTTATATCTGGACAGTGGTGTGCGGAGACATAACGGGTCCCGAATCTCAGTAATGCGGCGGCGGCGTTTCTTCCGACTGGGGGGCAACGAGCGAGGTTTGCTGGCTGCGCAGCCGGTCGGTGAGTAGACGGACATGTTCACGCAGGCGGCTAATTTCCCGCTCGTGTTGAATAACCGTTTGGTTAAGTTCTTCTATGGTTAATTCCTGAAAAGCCTGTCGGCTTTCCAACTGTTCGAGCCGTTCTTCAAGTGCTGATGGTGACATCGGTATTCCCCTTACTTCTTGTTACCCGCGAGTTTGTCAGAAAGCGGAAACTTCTGGTAGTAAAAACGGTCGCAGTAGGGCGCAATGGACTATCCGGATCGGGGCATATCGTTGCCAGAAGGCCTTAGGACGACACAAATGATGTCGGAAAAGCTTCCTGACGTTTTTTATCAAAGGATTGTCGAGTGCGTCGTTGTGTTGTCTTCGTCCGCACAGTTATAGTAGGCGCGAATTTATTTTAATGATGGCTGGAGCGCGTCGCTCCAGATGCTGGAGAAATGGATGAAATCACTGTTTAAAGTAACGCTGTTAGCAACAACGATGGCTCTGGCTCTGAACGCAGGCCAGGCTCTGGCGGCAGACAAAGCGCAGGCATCTGACACCACTGCGGCAGCCAAATTTAAGAACGATGAGCAGGCAGCGGCTTATGCGTTAGGTGCATCTTTAGGGCGTTACATGGATAACTCTCTGAAAGAGCAAGAAAAATTAGGTATCAAGCTGGATAAAGATCAGCTGATTGCTGGCGTTCAGGATGCCTTTGCTGATAAGAGCAAGCTGACTGACGAAGAAATCGAGAAAACGCTGCAAGGCTTTGAAGGTAAAGTGAAAGCCGCTGCTGAAGCTAAGATGAAGCAAGATGCGAAAGATAACGCGGATAAAGGCGCTAAGTATCTTGAGTCCTTCGCCAAAGAAAAAGGCGTGAAGAAAACGGCATCTGGCCTTCTGTATCAAGTTGAGAAAGAAGGTAGCGGTAATGCGCCGAAAGACAGCGATACTGTAGTCGTTAACTACAAAGGTACGCTGGTTGACGGTAGCGAGTTCGACAACTCCTACAAACGCGGTGAGCCACTGTCTTTCCGTCTGGACGGCGTGATCCCAGGCTGGACTGAAGGTCTGAAGCACGTTAAGAAAGGCGGCAAAATCAAGCTGGCTATCCCACCGGCTCTGGCCTATGGCGAGAACGGCGTGCCTGGCATTCCGGCTAACTCCACGCTGGTGTTTGACGTTGAACTGTTGGACATTAAATCTGAAGCTGACCTGAAAGCAGCGGATGATGCGAAAGCTGAAAAACCCGCAGCCGAACAGAAAGCGGCTAAATAAGCATCGCGATAATGGCGATATAACCGCAGGCTTCGACCTGCGGTTTTTTTGTTTCACCATCATTTCCCTGCGATCGAATCCCTTTTCCCGTTAACCATGACGGCACCTCTCTGTCATCCACCACTCACAACCCATCATCAGCACAGTGCGCGTAGCACCTTCGCCAACGTCTTGACCGCCGTTTCCAGTTCATGCGGTGCGTGGGCAGCAAATCCCATGAGGAAACCAGCTTGATGCTGACCCGACGCATACAGTGCTGTTAGCCCGAGCAGGTCGATACCGGCCCGACGCGCGGATTCCACAGCATCGTGTTCAGAGATGTCACGGATGAAGAGACAGGGCATCTGCATGCCTCCGGCTGGCACTCGTGGCTCGACAAAATCAGCCAGATGCTGGCGAACGAGTTGCGTCAGCACATCGCGGCGTTTCGCGTAAATAGTGCGCATCGTGCGTATATAGGCACCGAAGTGGCCTCCTTCGATAAAACGCGCCAGCGTGAGCTGTGGAATGGGCGCACTGTGCCCATCCATCAGCGTGCGGGCCACGGTCATGGGAGCAACCAACTGCGGCGGTAGTACCATGTAACCGATGCGCAGGCCGGGAAACAGCGATTTAGTGAAGGTGCCGATATAGATCGTTCTATCGTGCGGGTCGAGCCCCTGAACGCAGGCGGTAGGTTTGCCCGCGTAGTGAAACTCGCTGTCGTAATCGTCTTCAATAATCCAGCTCTGTTGCTGCCATGCCCATTCAATCACGGCCAGACGCCGATCCAGCGCCAGCGTTGCGCCAGTTGGAAACTGGTGTGAGGGCGTCATGAACACGGCTTTAGCGGGTACATTATGTTTGTTGCTTGCCTCAAGCAGGTGTTCGACCTGCAAGCCATCGGCGTCTAATGGGATCGGCACGCATGCGAGTCCCGCTGCCTCGAATGCCTTGCGTGCGCCGTGGTACACGGGATCTTCAAGGAAGATCGGATCGCCAGCATCCAGCAATACAGTCGCACACAGGGTGAGCGCTTGCTGGGAACTGGTCAGCACCAGTACGCGATCGGGCGTGGCACGAGCTCCCCGTTCGAGATTGACATAATCTGCGATGGCGCGTCTCAGCGCTTCCATACCCTGCGGTGGGCTGTGTAGCAGCGCCCGCGTGCCATATTCCTTTAGCACCTGCCGCTCCAGCCGTTCCCACGTCTGGAGGGGAAAGCTGCGGGTTTCTGGCACGCCGGGAGCGAACGCGCGCGGGATGATGAAGTCGCGAACGCCACCATTCTGGAACATAGCGCTGCCGCGTTGACTGAGGCGTAGTTCTGCTTTGCTATCTCCCGTTTTCCGGGCTTTGCCACGCCCCGGCAGACGCTTTGCCCGCTCCGACACGAAACTGCCGCTGCCGACGCGACGTTCGATAAATCCTTCTGCATGCAGCTGGCTATAAGCCGACTCGACCGTATCACGTGATACCCCCAGTGATGTAGCCAGCGCACGTGAGGCGGGTAAGGGCTTGCCCACATCAAGAACGCCATCGAGGATTAACTGGCGAATCGCTCGCTGGATGCGGGCGTGCAGGGGTAGAGCACCTTGCGCGGGGTCGCCAATCCAGGCCTTGACCGATTCAAGCTGGGCGTGTTTGAACAATTGGTCTGCCTCTTATCAGGAAAATGGTGGGGAACATCCAGCTATTTTAAATCTATAAATACGTTTCACAATCTATTCATCTTCTTCGTCAGGAGTGACGCTGATGTCGATATCCTCCGATACACAAACTCGCCACGACAGGCACGGCTGCTATCCCGACGCTCTTACGGTTGACGATTTCCAACTCAATCTGGCGGCAGTTCAGGCTCGTATTGCAGCTGCTTGTCAGCGCGTCGGGCGCGATCCTGCAACAGTGCGGCTGCTGCCCGTCAGCAAAACCAAGCCTGAAAACCGCCTGCGTATGGCTCATGCGGCGGGTTGTCGGATATTGGGTGAAAACAAGGTGCAGGAAGCGTTCCGTAAATGGGAAGCCATGCAGGATTTAACAGATTTACAGTGGTCGGTCATTGGTCACCTGCAAACCAACAAAGCTAAGCTGGTGGCACGCTTCGCTACCGAGTTTCAGGCGCTGGACAGTCTGCGGCTGGCTGAAGCGCTGGATCGTCGCTTGCAGATTGAAGGGCGCTCGCTGGATGTATTTGTGCAGGTGAATACCTCCGGTGAGGCCAGCAAATACGGCCTGTCTCCCGAAGATGTACCAGCTTTTATTCAGGCGCTTCCCGCATTCTCTGCGCTACGTGTGCGCGGGTTGATGACGCTCGCGCTGTTCTCCAGCGACGCTGAACGCGTGCGCCAGTGTTTTATACGGCTGCGTCAGTTGCGCGATCGGTTGCAGCAAAACCTTCCGGTCGGCATTGCGCTGGATGAATTATCCATGGGCATGTCCGGCGATTTTGAAATAGCCATTGAGGAAGGTGCCACCGTGGTGCGCGTCGGGCAGGCAATCTTTGGCGCGCGTCCTCTGCCGGATAGCTACTACTGGCCTGATAGCCCCATTACCGAATCACATTCTTAAAAACTCCGTGACTAACGCATAGGACGATGCCCATGTATGACGCTTCTCTTACTCTTACCGACTTCGACCCGGAACTGGCCGACGCCATCCGGCATGAAGAACACCGACAGGAAACTCACATTGAACTGATCGCCTCAGAGAACTATGCCAGCCCGCTGGTGATGGCGATCCAGAACTCCGTGTTCACCAACAAATATGCGGAAGGCTACCCAGGCAAGCGCTACTACAGCGGCTGTGAGTATGTCGACGTGGCTGAACGTCTGGCTATTGAACGGGCTAAAGCGCTGTTTGACTGCGATTATGCTAATGTCCAGCCTCATGCTGGCGCTCAGGCTAATGCGGCCGTGTTTCTGGCATTGACTAACCCGGGCGATACCGTGATGGGCATGAACCTCGCTCAGGGCGGGCATTTGACCCACGGTAATCCCTCCAACTTCTCTGGCCGCCACTACAGGATCGTCCCCTATGGGTTAGATCCTGACACAGGGCTGATCGACTACGATGAAATGGAGCGTATTGCGTTGGAAACCCGGCCAAAGATGCTAATCGGCGGGTTCTCCGCCTATTCTCGCCACAAGGATTGGGCTCGTATGCGCGCGATTGCGGACAAGGTAGGCGCTATTTTCTGGGTGGATATGGCGCATGTTGCTGGTTTGGTGGCTGCCGGAGAGTATCCGAATCCGCTCCCTCATGCACATGTTGTAACCAGCACAACCCATAAGACGCTGCGCGGCCCGCGCGGTGGGATTATTTTAGCCAAAGGTCAGAGCGAGGAATTCTACAAAAAGCTTAACTCTGCCGTATTCCCCGGTATTCAGGGCGGTCCGTTAATGCACGTTATCGCCGCCAAAGCGGTGGCATTCAAGGAAGCGCTGCGCCCTGAATTCACGGTTTATCAGCGTCAGGTGGTGACCAACGCCCGTGCTATGGCGCGCGTCCTCCAACTGCGTGGCTACAAGATTGTCTCTGATGGCACAGACAATCATTTGATTCTGATCGACCTATCCGACAAGCCGTATACCGGTAAAGATGCCGATGCTGCGCTGAGCGAGGCTTACATCACGACAAACAAGAACTCGGTGCCTAACGATCCGCGTTCACCCTTTGTGACCTCAGGTCTGCGTATTGGAACGCCAGCCGTGACGACGCGCGGTTTTGGTGTGGCGGAGTGCGAGCAACTGGCAGGATGGCTATGTGATGTACTGGATGGGCTTGGCGAAGGGAATGACGCATTAACGGCGGTACGCGATCGTGTGCGCCAGCAGGTAGTGGCGCTGTGCCAACGCTATCCTGTGTACTAATAACTGAGGCGAGGTTTGTGCACAGGGATGTGCCGTCTCACTACTGATGAGGTGTGGGGCACAGCTTTATCATTCAGGCAGAATCGGGGTATTCGTCAGGGGCGGTGAGCACCACGCGAGCGAGTGCACCGGAACGTTGTGCTCGGTTGCAGAGGAAAAATTTTCCGTCGTGCAACTGAGCAATGCGCGTCACGATACTTAGCCCGAGGCCGATCCCGCCATAGCGGCTATCCATGCGAACGAACGCCTTACTTAATTCACCGACCTTGCTTTCATCGATCCCTGGTCCTTCATCCTCAACCTGTAGTTCAAGATGTTGCCTCGTACTCAGGCTCACGGTGATCTGACTGGCTTCCGGGCTATAGCGATAGGCGTTTTCTACCAGATTGCGTAGCAGTAGCTGGAGCAACGTCGCATCGCCGCGCAGGGTGATATCTTCTGGCGGCAATATCCATTTCAGCGTCTGCTGACGTTTTTGCAGCATCTCTGCCAGTTCATCCTGCATAGGAAAAATGACGTCTTTCAGGAACGCGACATTTTGGTGATGGCCCGCTGAAAACTCTTGCCCGACACGCGCAAGCAGCAAAAGTTGTTCTACCGTTTTCACCATTTTATCAATGCGTTTGATGAGCGAACTACAGTCAATCTGATGTTGCTGCTGGTGCAATTCGAGGTGCAGTCGAATACCGGATAACGGGGTTCGTAATTCATGAGCGACATCCGCAGTAAATTGCCTGTCGCGTTTCAACGTTTCGTCCAGACGTTGAAAAAGCTGGTTGATGGTATGAGTGACAGCAGCAATTTCTTTAATGTCACTCTGCTGTGGCAGCGGCTCCAGGTTTTCCGCCGTGCGATCCTGCAATTCTTCCTGTAGGCGGGAAAGCGGACGAGTGATCCAACTGACCGCCTGAAAGCACATGAGCAATGTCAGAATGACCATCACCAGACTTGGGATACTGAGCGAGGCGATCGCCTCATTGATCTCTTGATCGATCTGCATGTTCTGAGCACTGGCGCTCAGGGATTTATCAACCAGTAGGCTGATCTGCTCTTCGCTTTCGTGCCAAAGCCAGAATACGCTGATCATCTGACAGACGAGCAGGATGCCGCCCAGTGCCAGCACTAAACGGCGACGCATGCTGGTAACGGTGTCGGCATCGCTCTTCATGGCTGTTCACCTTTAGTCAGCAGATAGCCAAAGCCTCGCAGGGTTCGGATGCGGTCTTTCCCTATCTTGTGACGCAGATTATGGATATGCACTTCCAGCGAATTGGAGGATGGGTCGTCGTTCCAGGCGTAAATATCCTGATGCAGGACCTCGCGATGTACCTGAGAACCGGCTTTCAACACCAGACGGGACAGGATCGCAAACTCTTTTGGCGTCAGCACTACTGGCTTGTTGTCCAGTAACACCTGTTGATTGTTTAAGTCCAACGTAATGTTGTCGACCTGTATTGTGCTGTTGCTTGAACCCTGATGGCGGCGAATCAGCGCGCGTACGCGCGCCTGTAATTCCGTCAGGGCGAAGGGCTTGGCAAGGTAATCGTCTGCACCGACATCCAGCCCGCTGACGCGATCGTTTACCTTATCCCGCGCGGTTAAGATGAGTACGGGATGCTGGTAATGATTCTTACGCCAGCGTGAGAGCAGGGTGAGTCCGTCTTCATCCGGTAAGCCAAGATCGAGAATAACCAGACTGTAATGCGCGCTGCTGATGAGCGCGTCCGCTTCTTTGGCCGTGCCTGCACAATCACAGGCATAACCTTCATGACTCAACGCCAATAACAATCCTTCCTGCAACAGCTTATCGTCTTCAACAATCAATAATTTCATGTTGCCTTGTCCCTGCACGGATGAAGGATATCAAGCTGAGGCTGATATTCTTTCGTGGCGATAGTAAACATCCCCAGTATGGTATGGAAAAGATTATCTTGCGAGTAATCCAACTGCTTCGCGTTCTGGCGCAGACAGGAATCCTGAATACCTTGTTGCTGCTGATAACCCGTTGATAACCACATTAGCATTGGCACATGTGTTTGCTGCTTCGGCGCAATAGAGTAGGGCATGCTATGCAGGTAGATGCCGTTTTCCCCTAACGATTCGCCGTGGTCGGACAGGTAAACCAGCGACGTATTAAATTTATCCTGATGCTGTTTCAGTAAATTGATCGCTTTATCCAGAACAAAATCGACATACAGGATCGTATTGTCATACGTATTGGTCAGTGCTTCCTGCGTACAGGTCTGAATCTGATTGGTATCGCACGTTGGCGTAAATTTCTTAAAGGCGTCAGGATAGCGTTGGTAATAGCTCGGGCCGTGGCTGCCTATCGTATGTAATACGATAATGCCGTCGTTATCGAGCTTGTTAATATAATCTTCAACGCCGTGGAATAACGCTTCATCGTGGCATTCACCGTTGGTGCATAATCCCGGCAGTTTCAGCGATGTCACATCAACCGTTGGCACTCGTGTACAGGCATCTTTGCAGCCGCCGTCATTCTCCTGCCAAAGCACGTTAACGTTCGCACGTTGTAATATATCCAGCAGCCCTTCCTGATGGCTGGCTACATCGCCGTTAAAACTTTGACGCGGCATGTTGGAAAACATGCAGGGAACGGAAACGCCCGTTGATGTGCCACACGATGAGGTGTTTTCAAAGTAGATAACGTTGTCTTTCGCCAGCAGCGGATTGGTCTCTTTTCCGTAACCACCCCGCGAAAAGTTTTGCGCCCGGGATGTCTCGCCAACCACCAGAATAACCAGATTCTTTTTTGCCGTCGGGGATGGAGGGGCCGCTTTGTGGGCATCCAGACCAATTTGCTCCAGGGGCAAATTAGCCAGCACACTATGTTTATGGTAGGACAAGCTGGCCGCCACAATATTGCTGGGCGTAATTGCTTTTACCAACTCTTTGTTATTACGCATGAACGAGGCGTAATCTTTATAAAAGAATGCCGCGATAGATAAAATAGCGAATAACGAAATAATGACGCTAAGGAAGCGCATGCCAATATAGAACGTTGTCGGCTTGGCGGGCTTTATTTTTATCCAGACGGCGAGCGCCGCAGGAATGACGCCAATAAAGAATATCCAGGCGACAAGTTGTGGCGTAAGCAGTGAAAAGGATTCGCCAGCTGTTGTCTCCAGGATATTCTGGATCATGGTTCGGTCAATGATAATGCCGTAGTTCAGCATAAAGTATTGTGCTGCGGCACCGGTCAGCAGGAAAAGAACAATGACGGCCTTACGCAGATAAGGTACTGCCAGAAGTGTGAAAATGATATTCAGCACCGCGAAAATCACAACGGGCATGCTGAGAAAGAAAGGGATAGTAATCCAGTCTGTCATGTCCAGCAGTTGCAGCGTTTGGCGGTAGTAGGCAATGTTCTGGACCAGAGTAATAAAGGCAGAAAATATCAGCACGAACGTGATGCTGCTCAGGTGTGGTCTGCCCATCGGTATTCGTTTTTTCATACACGTCTCTCGTGATTTCCATGATAGAGAGGAAAGAAGACGCTGACTCTAGCGGGATTAAATTAATGCAACCTTAAGAGGTAGCCCGTTAAATTCAGGGACGTGAGTGTGGACATTTGCTAGACTGTGTCCCTGTCAATACAAAATAAATAGATGACGTTGAGGGTGGTGTCTGCCATGTCTAATTCGCTTATATCTGGCGAATCTTATGAGCTTGATTTGCTGGATGAACGTCCTTTCAGTCAAACGGACTATGAGATCCTGAAATCGTATGAAGCGGTGGTTGATGGCTTGGCCATGTTAATTGGCGAGCATTGTGAGATTGTGTTGCACTCGCTTGAGGATCTTAAATGTTCCGCCGTGCGTATTGCGAATGGGGAACATACCGGCAGGAAGATTGGCTCGCCGATTACGGATCTTGCATTGCGTATGCTGCATGACATGGCAGGTGAAGATAGCAGCGTGTCGAAAGCCTATTTTACCCGTGCAAAAAGCGGCGTGTTGATGAAGTCAGTGACGATTGCCATTCGCAATCGCGATCAGCGCGTGATTGGGCTGCTGTGTATCAACATGAATTTGGATGTGCCTTTCTCCCAGATTGTGCAGACCTTTATTCCACCTGAAACGCATGATGTCGCTTCTTCCGTTAACTTTGCGTCATCCGTTGATGATCTCGTGGCACAAACGCTGGAGTTTTCGATTGAGGAAGTCAATGCGGATCGTAACGTCTCCAATAATGCGAAAAATCGCCAAATTGTACTGAGCCTGTATGAGAAAGGCATCTTTGATATTAAAGACGCCATCAACCAGGTCGCCGAACGCCTCAATATCTCTAAACACACGGTCTATCTTTATATTCGTCAATTCAAAAGCGGCGACTTCAGCGGGCACGAACGTTAATGCTGAGTTACTGTTTGCTGGTGACTGGCCCGGCTTATGGCACACAGCAAGCGAGCAGCGCGTTGCAGTTTGCACAGGCGCTGTTGGCTGAAGGGCACAGGCTGAAAAGCGTGTTCTTCTATCGCGAGGGCGTGCTAAATGCCAACCAGCTAACGTCACCCGCTAATGATGAGTTTGATCTTGTACGCGCCTGGCAGCAGTTAGGCGAAACGCATCAGGTGGCGCTGAATGTCTGTGTCGCCGCTGCATTACGAAGAGGTGTTACCGACGCGCAGCAAGCGACTCAGCTCAACCTTGCTGGCGCGAATCTGCAACCCGGCTTTGTTCTGAGCGGGTTGGGGGAACTGGCGCAATCGGTGCTGACCTGCGATCGGGTTATTCAGTTTTAAGGTAGCGTTATGAAGCGAGTCGCATTTGTTTTTACGCATTCCCCACACGGGAGCGCTTCCGGACGGGAAGGGCTGGATGCGCTATTGGCGATGTCAGCCCTGACGGAAGAAATTGGCGTATTTTTTGTTGGTGATGGCGTACTGCAACTGCTGCCGCATCAACAGCCGGAAAAGATTTTGATGCGTAATTACATCGCAACGTTTGGCGTGCTGCCGTTATACGATATCGACGCTTGTTATCTGTGCGAGACTTCTGCGCGCCAGCGTGGGTTGAGTATAGAGACAGACTGGGTTTTGGATGTAGAGCTATTAGGGCCGCAAGCATGGCGCAGTAAGTTGGCCGATTATCATTCCATCCTTTCATTCTAGCGACGGATCTCCCCTTTATGCTGCATACACTCTCACGTTCTCCTTATCACGTTGACCTGGATGTACTCTTGCGCAGTTTAGATCAGGGTGATGCTTTGGTCTTATTGCAAGACGGTGTTATCGCTGCGCTGGCCGGTGGAGATATTATTCAGCGTCTTCTTGATTCAGCGGTTCTTCTCTACGCGCTCCAGCCTGATACCGCGGCAAGAGGAATGACTGAACAAATTTCAAACAATGTGACACTCATTGACTATAATCAGTTTGTTCAACTGACAGTGGAGCACCCGCAGCAACTCGCGTGGTAACGCCGAATTTTTGTATATTTCTTGACTCCTTCCACTGCCAGCCCTAAAATTCTGCGTCCTCATACTTTGCCTTGCGCAAACATGAGGCGATTTATTACGTGTTTACGAAGCAAAACCCAGGAGCTTTTTGAATGGCAACGATTAACCAGCTGGTACGCAAACCACGCTCCCTGAAGGCTGCTAAAAGCAACGTTCCGGCGCTGGAAGCATGCCCGCAGAAACGTGGCGTATGTACCCGTGTATATACTACCACCCCTAAAAAACCGAACTCCGCACTGCGTAAAGTATGTCGTGTTCGTTTAACCAACGGTTTTGAAGTTACCTCCTATATTGGTGGTGAAGGTCATAACCTGCAGGAGCACTCCGTGATCCTGATCCGTGGCGGTCGTGTTAAAGACCTGCCAGGTGTGCGTTACCACACCGTTCGTGGCGCGCTGGACTGCTCAGGTGTTAAAGACCGTAAGCAATCCCGTTCCAAATACGGCGTGAAGAAGCCAAAGGCTTAATGGTTCTCCGTTAAGTAAGGCCAAACGTTTTAACTTAAATGTCAAACTAAACTCGTAGAGTTTTGGACAATCCTGAATTAACAACGGAGTATTTCCATGCCACGTCGTCGCGTCATTGGTCAACGTAAAATTCTGCCGGATCCTAAGTTCGGATCAGAACTGCTGGCCAAATTTGTAAACATCCTGATGGTAGATGGTAAAAAATCTACTGCAGAAGCAATCGTCTATACCGCGCTGGAGACCCTGGCTCAGCGTTCTGGTAAAGATCATCTGGAAGCTTTTGAAGTAGCTCTGGACAACGTTCGCCCGACTGTCGAAGTTAAGTCGCGCCGCGTTGGTGGTTCTACTTATCAGGTACCAGTAGAAGTCCGTCCGGTTCGTCGTAATGCGTTGGCAATGCGTTGGATCGTAGAAGCTGCTCGTAAACGCGGTGATAAATCTATGGCTCTGCGCCTGGCGAACGAACTTTCTGATGCAGCAGAAAACAAAGGTACTGCTGTTAAGAAACGTGAAGACGTTCACCGTATGGCCGAAGCTAACAAGGCGTTCGCTCACTACCGTTGGTAATCCCTTCGCTGTAGTCATGCTAACCAAGCGGGCGCTAAAAATAGCCAACCCGCTTGGGTTAACTAAATTGAACGCCCTAGTAAATAGAGGATACAAATGGCTCGTACAACACCCATCGCACGCTACCGTAATATCGGTATCAGTGCGCACATCGACGCCGGTAAAACCACTACTACCGAACGTATTCTGTTCTACACTGGTGTAAACCATAAAATCGGTGAAGTTCATGACGGCGCAGCTACCATGGACTGGATGGAGCAGGAGCAGGAGCGTGGTATTACTATCACCTCCGCAGCGACTACTGCATTCTGGTCTGGTATGGCTAAGCAGTATGAACCGCATCGCGTAAACATCATCGACACCCCGGGACACGTTGACTTCACTATCGAAGTAGAACGTTCCATGCGTGTACTGGATGGTGCGGTAATGGTTTACTGCGCAGTTGGTGGTGTTCAGCCACAGTCTGAAACCGTATGGCGTCAGGCAAACAAATATAAAGTTCCACGCATTGCGTTCGTTAACAAAATGGACCGCATGGGTGCGAATTTCCTGAAAGTTGTTGGTCAGATCAAATCCCGTCTGGGCGCGAACCCTGTTCCGCTGCAGCTGGCAATTGGTGCTGAAGAAGGTTTCACCGGTGTTGTTGACCTGGTGAAAATGAAAGCCATCAACTGGAACGATGCCGATCAGGGCGTGACCTTCGAATACGAAGAGATCCCAGCTGATATGCAGGAACTGGCTGAAGAATGGCACCAAAACCTGATCGAATCCGCAGCAGAAGCTTCTGAAGAGCTGATGGAGAAATACCTGGGTGGTGAAGAACTGACTGAAGAAGAGATCAAAAAAGCTCTGCGTCAGCGCGTTCTGAACAACGAAATCATCCTGGTAACCTGTGGTTCTGCATTTAAGAACAAAGGTGTTCAGGCGATGCTGGATGCGGTAGTTGACTACCTGCCATCCCCAGTTGACGTACCTGCGATCAATGGTCTTTTGGATGACGGTAAAGACACACCGGCTGAGCGTCACGCAAGTGATGACGAGCCGTTTGCTGCACTGGCGTTCAAAATTGCAACCGACCCGTTTGTTGGTAACCTGACGTTCTTCCGCGTGTACTCTGGTGTAGTTAACTCCGGTGACACCGTACTGAACCCAGTTAAATCAGCACGTGAGCGTTTTGGTCGTATCGTTCAGATGCACGCTAACAAGCGTGAAGAGATCAAAGAAGTTCGTGCGGGCGATATCGCTGCTGCTATCGGTCTGAAAGATGTAACGACGGGTGACACTCTGTGTGATCCAGATAACGTCATCATTTTGGAACGTATGGAATTCCCAGAGCCGGTAATCTCCATCGCGGTAGAACCGAAAACCAAAGCTGACCAAGAAAAAATGGGTCTGGCATTGGGTCGTCTGGCTAAAGAAGACCCGTCTTTCCGTGTATGGACTGACGAAGAATCTAACCAGACCATCATCGCTGGTATGGGTGAACTGCACCTCGACATCATCGTTGACCGTATGAAGCGTGAGTTCAACGTTGAAGCAAACGTGGGTAAACCACAGGTTGCTTATCGTGAAGCCATTCGCTCGAAAGTTACCGATATTGAAGGTAAACACGCCAAGCAGTCTGGTGGTCGTGGTCAGTATGGTCATGTTGTTATCGACATGTACCCGCTGGAACCGGGCTCAAATCCGAAAGGTTACGAGTTCATCAACGACATCAAAGGTGGTGTAATTCCTGGTGAATACATCCCTGCCGTTGATAAAGGCATCCAGGAACAGCTGAAAGCGGGTCCGTTGGCTGGTTACCCAGTGGTTGATCTCGGCGTGCGTCTGCACTTCGGTTCTTTCCATGACGTTGACTCCTCTGAATTGGCGTTTAAACTGGCTGCTTCTATCGCCTTTAAAGACGGCTTTAAGAAAGCAAAACCTGTTCTGCTTGAGCCGATCATGAAGGTTGAAGTTGAAACGCCGGAAGAGAACACTGGTGATGTCATCGGTGACCTTAGCCGTCGTCGTGGTATGCTGCGTGGTCAGGAATCTAACGTTACTGGCGTTGTGATTCACGCTGAAGTTCCGTTGTCTGAAATGTTCGGATACGCAACTCAACTGCGTTCTCTGACCAAAGGCCGTGCTTCTTACTCCATGGAGTTCCTGAAGTACGATGATGCGCCTAACAACGTTGCTCAGGCCGTAATTGAAGCCCGTGGTAAATAAGCCTCAGGGTTAAAACAAAATCCCGTGCTCTCTCCATAGGGGGAGAGCATTTGAGTAAGGAATATCGCCGTGTCTAAAGAAAAATTTGAACGTACAAAACCCCACGTTAACGTCGGTACTATCGGCCACGTTGACCATGGTAAAACTACTCTGACTGCTGCAATCACTACCGTTCTGGCTAAAACCTACGGTGGTAGCGCGCGAGCATTCGACCAGATCGATAACGCACCGGAAGAAAAAGCACGTGGTATCACCATCAACACGTCTCACGTTGAATACGATACCCCGTCTCGCCACTACGCGCACGTTGACTGCCCAGGACACGCCGACTATGTGAAAAACATGATCACCGGTGCTGCCCAGATGGATGGCGCGATCCTGGTTGTTGCTGCGACTGACGGCCCAATGCCTCAGACCCGTGAGCACATCCTGCTGGGTCGTCAGGTTGGCGTTCCTTTCATCATCGTGTTCCTGAACAAATGTGACATGGTTGATGACGAAGAGCTGCTGGAACTGGTTGAGATGGAAGTGCGTGAGCTGCTGTCTCAGTACGACTTCCCAGGCGACGACACCCCAGTGGTTCGTGGTTCTGCTCTGAAAGCGCTGGAAGGCGAAGCTGAGTGGGAAGCAAAAATCATCGAACTGGCAGAGCACCTGGATTCTTACATTCCAGAACCAGAGCGCGCCATTGACAAGCCGTTCCTGCTGCCAATCGAAGACGTATTCTCCATCTCCGGTCGTGGTACTGTTGTTACCGGTCGTGTAGAGCGCGGTATCGTTAAAGTCGGTGAAGAAGTTGAAATCGTTGGTATCAAGGATACCGCGAAATCTACCTGTACTGGCGTAGAAATGTTCCGCAAACTGCTGGACGAAGGTCGTGCAGGTGAGAACGTTGGTGTTCTGCTGCGTGGTATCAAGCGTGAAGAAATCGAGCGTGGTCAGGTACTGGCTAAGCCGGGTTCAATCAAGCCGCACACTCAGTTCGAATCCGAAGTGTATATCCTGAGCAAAGATGAAGGCGGCCGTCATACTCCGTTCTTCAAAGGCTACCGTCCTCAGTTCTACTTCCGTACAACTGACGTAACGGGCACCATCGAACTGCCAGAAGGCGTAGAGATGGTAATGCCGGGCGACAACATCAAAATGGTTGTTACCCTGATCCACCCAATCGCGATGGACGACGGTTTGCGTTTCGCCATCCGTGAAGGCGGCCGTACAGTAGGCGCGGGCGTTGTTGCTAAAGTTATCGCTTAATCGCTGATAAACTTAATGCAGGAAAAAGGCACTTCGGTGCCTTTTTTTACGTCCTAATGATTAGGTGGGAATTGAAATAAAAATAATTCTTATTTAGAATAACTCAGTTGGTTAAAAAATCGCTAGGAGCGGTTTCAAATGCTGGTTGTAGTGTCCTGAAAGGTAGTGCGAAAGACACTCGCGATAACAATGAGTCATTCTGATATGTATGTGTGTTTGTGCAACGCGATTTCTGACAAAGTCATTCGTAATGCTGTTCGTCAGCACCAGCCTCAATCTATGCAGCAATTACGCAAACTCGTCCCTATCGGGACTGACTGCGGTAAGTGTATTCGTCAGGCGCGTGTCATTTTTGAGGAAGAGCAGGCTAAAATTCCTGATATGTATGAAGTAGCATAAAATGTAGGGTTGTTTTTTTGACTCTCTGCTTACCGGTTCTACACTTTAAGAACTGGAGCGGAGGAGCATGTCATGAAAGGCGATAAAAAAGTCATCACACACCTGAATAAGTTATTGGGCAACGAGCTGGTAGCCATTAACCAATATTTTCTTCATGCCCGAATGTTTAAAAACTGGGGCTTAACCCGTCTTAACGATCACGAATATCATGAGTCTATTGACGAAATGAAACATGCTGATCGCTACATCGAACGAATCCTGTTTCTCGAAGGCATCCCTAATCTACAGGATTTGGGTAAGTTAAACATTGGCGAGGATGTCGAGGAGATCTTACGTTCTGATCTTCAACTTGAATTGGATGGCGCAAAGAATTTGCGTGAGGCAATTGCCTATGCTGATTCGGTGCATGACTACGTCAGTAGGGATCTAATGATAGAAATTCTTGCCGATGAAGAAGGGCACATCGACTGGCTGGAAACAGAATTAGACTTGATTTCACGTCTTGGTATACAAAACTATCTTCAAGCTCAGCTAAAAGCTGAGTAACCGATTATCATAGCCTGCTATGTAATTTATGCCCCAATTCGGCCGGACTGTGCACATTGCTCCGGCCGCATTAAAATCATTTCATCCTGCTTATTGCTTCCCCAGCCAATTTGCGTATAATGCGCGAGCTTACCGAAACTAGGTAAGCCTGATTCAATCCGAATCAGGCGGTCAATATTCATTTATTGACCAAAACAATACTCCCGATATGGGGGTTATGTGCTGACGATTACACTCCCCCATCAATCGAAATGGGTGTGAGGAGTAATCATTTACGTTTATAAATAATTGGAGCTCTGGTCTCATGCAGAACCAAAGAATCCGTATCCGCCTGAAAGCGTTTGATCATCGTCTGATTGATCAATCAACTGCGGAAATCGTCGAGACTGCTAAGCGCACTGGTGCGCAAGTACGTGGTCCGATCCCGCTGCCGACCCGCAAAGAGCGCTTTACCGTTCTGATTTCTCCGCACGTCAATAAAGATGCGCGCGATCAGTACGAAATTCGCACTCACAAGCGTCTGGTTGACATCGTTGAGCCAACCGAGAAAACCGTTGATGCTCTGATGCGTCTGGATCTGGCTGCTGGTGTAGACGTGCAGATCAGCCTGGGTTAATCAGGTCATTGAGCGATTGAGAGGTTGAAACAATGATTGGTTTAGTCGGTAAAAAAGTGGGCATGACCCGTATCTTCACTGAAGATGGCGTATCTATCCCCGTAACCGTTATCGAAATTGAAGCAAACCGCGTAACTCAGGTTAAAGACCTGGCTAACGACGGTTACCGCGCTGCGCAAGTAACTACTGGTGCTAAAAAAGCAAACCGTGTTACTAAGCCAGAAGCAGGTCACTTTGCTAAAGCTGGCGTAGAAGCTGGCCGTACTCTGCGTGAATTCCGTCTTTCTGAAGGCGAAGAGTTCACTGTAGGTCAGAGCATCAGTGTCGAAATTTTCGCAGACGTTAAAAAAGTAGACGTTACTGGTACATCTAAAGGTAAAGGTTTTGCTGGCACAGTTAAGCGCTGGAATTTCCGTACTCAGGATGCTACTCACGGTAACTCCTTGTCCCACCGCGTTCCGGGTTCTATCGGTCAGAACCAGACTCCGGGCAAAGTGTTCAAAGGCAAGAAAATGGCAGGACAGCTGGGTAACGAACGTGTAACCGTTCAGAGCCTGGACGTAGTGCGTGTTGACGCTGAGCGCAACCTGCTGCTGGTTAAAGGTGCTGTTCCGGGAGCTACCGGTAGCGACCTGATCGTTAAACCAGCTGTGAAGGCGTGAGGAGATAGCAATGGAATTAGTATTGAAAGACGCGCAAAGCGCGCTGACTGTTTCCGAAACTACCTTCGGTCGTGATTTCAACGAAGCGCTGGTACATCAGGTTGTTGTTGCTTATGCAGCAGGTGCCCGTCAAGGTACTCGCGCCCAGAAGACCCGTGCTGAAGTAACTGGTTCCGGTAAAAAACCTTGGCGTCAGAAAGGTACTGGCCGTGCGCGTTCTGGTTCTGCTAAGAGCCCGATCTGGCGTTCCGGTGGTGTAACCTTCGCTGCTAAGCCACAGGACCACAGTCAGAAAGTTAACAAAAAGATGTACCGCGGCGCGCTGAAAAGCATTCTGTCCGAACTGGTACGTCAAGATCGTCTGATCGTTGTCGAGACGTTCTCTGTAGAAGCACCGAAAACTAAGTTGCTTGCGCAGAAACTGAAAGAAATGGCACTGGAAGACGTGTTGATCATCACCGGTGAACTGGATGAAAATCTGTTCCTGGCTGCACGTAACCTGTACAAGGTTGACGTGCGTGATGCAGCAGGTATCGACCCAGTTAGCTTGATCGCCTTCGACAAAGTCGTTATGACTGCTGATGCAGTTAAGCAAGTTGAGGAGATGCTGGCATGATCCGTGAAGAACGTCTGCTGAAAGTACTGCGCGCGCCGCACGTATCTGAAAAAGCATCTACCGCGATGGAAAAAACTAACACCATCGTTCTCAAAGTTGCTAAAGACGCGACTAAAGCAGAGATCGTTGCTGCTGTAGAGAAACTGTTCGAAGTAGAAGTTAAAGACGTAAACACCCTGGTAGTTAAGGGTAAAGTTAAGCGTCACGGACAGCGTATTGGTCGTCGCAGCGACTGGAAAAAAGCTTACGTCACCCTGAAAGAAGGCCAGAATCTGGACTTCATCGGCGGCGCTGAGTAAGTCGGAGGAGAAAGACAATGGCAGTTGTTAAATGTAAACCGACATCTCCGGGTCGTCGCCACGTTGTTAAAGTGGTTAACCCTGAGCTGCACAAGGGCAAGCCTTATGCCCCGTTGCTGGAAAAGAACAGCAAATCCGGTGGCCGTAACAACAATGGCCGCATCACTACCCGTCACATCGGTGGTGGTCACAAACAGCAATATCGTCTGATTGACTTCAAACGCAATAAAGACGGTATTCCTGCGGTTGTTGAGCGTCTGGAGTATGATCCGAACCGTTCCGCGAATATCGCGCTGGTTCTGTACAAAGACGGCGAACGTCGTTACATCCTGGCGCCGAAAGGCCTGAAAGCCGGCGACCAGATTCAATCTGGCGTTGATGCTGCGATTAAAGCGGGTAACACCCTGCCGATGCGTAACATTCCAGTCGGTTCAACGGTTCATAACGTAGAAATGAAACCAGGTAAAGGCGGCCAACTGGCTCGTTCTGCTGGTGCTTACGTTCAGATCGTTGCTCGTGACGGTTCTTACGTTACCCTGCGCCTGCGTTCTGGCGAAATGCGTAAAGTCGAATCCGACTGCCGCGCTACGCTGGGCGAAGTTGGCAACGCTGAGCACATGCTTCGCGTTCTGGGTAAAGCTGGTGCTGCACGCTGGCGTGGTGTTCGTCCTACCGTTCGCGGTACGGCAATGAACCCAGTCGACCATCCACACGGTGGTGGTGAAGGTCGTAACTTTGGTAAGCACCCGGTTAGTCCGTGGGGCGTTCAGACCAAAGGTAAGAAGACCCGCAGCAACAAGCGTACTGATAAATTTATCGTACGTCGCCGTACTAAATAATCTTAGAGGATAAACCATGCCACGTTCTCTCAAGAAAGGTCCATTTATTGACCTGCACTTGCTGAAGAAGGTAGAGAAAGCGGTGGAAAGCGGAGACAAGAAGCCTTTGCGCACTTGGTCCCGTCGTTCAACGATCTTTCCAAATATGATCGGTTTGACCATCGCTGTCCATAATGGTCGTCAGCACGTTCCGGTGTTTGTTTCCGATGAAATGGTCGGTCACAAACTGGGTGAATTCGCGCCGACTCGTACTTATCGCGGCCATGCGGCCGACAAAAAGGCCAAGAAGCGCTAAGGTAGGAGGAAGAGATGGAAACTATCGCTAAACATTGCCACGCTCGTTCTTCTGCTCAAAAGGTTCGCCTGGTGGCAGACCTGATTCGCGGTAAGAAAGTGTCGCAAGCTCTGGAAGTTCTGACCTACACCAACAAGAAAGCTGCTGGTCTGGTTAAAAAAGTGCTGGAGTCTGCTATTGCTAACGCAGAACACAACGATGGCGCTGACATTGATGATCTGAAAGTCGCGAAAATCTTCGTTGACGAAGGCCCAAGCATGAAGCGCATTATGCCGCGTGCTAAAGGTCGTGCGGATCGCATCCTGAAGCGTACCAGCCACATTACTGTGGTTGTGTCCGATCGCTGAGACTCTGGAGACTAGCAATGGGTCAGAAAGTACATCCTAATGGTATTCGCCTGGGTATTGTCAAACCTTGGAACTCTACCTGGTATGCGAATACCAAAGAATTCGCTGACAACCTGGACAGCGATTTTAAAGTTCGTAAATACCTGACGAAGGAACTGGAGAAGGCTTCTGTTTCTCGTATCGTTATCGAACGTCCGGCAAAAAGCATTCGTGTGACTATTCACACTGCTCGCCCGGGTATCGTTATCGGTAAAAAAGGTGAAGATGTTGAAAAACTGCGCAAAGTCGTAGCGGATATCGCTGGCGTACCTGCACAGATCAATATCGCAGAAGTTCGTAAACCTGAACTGGACGCAAAACTGGTTGCTGACAGCATCACTTCTCAGCTGGAGCGTCGTGTGATGTTCCGTCGTGCTATGAAGCGTGCGGTACAGAACGCCATGCGTCTGGGCGCTAAAGGTATTAAAGTTGAAGTAAGTGGCCGTCTTGGCGGCGCTGAAATCGCGCGTACCGAATGGTACCGTGAAGGTCGTGTTCCATTGCATACACTGCGTGCGGATATCGACTACAACACCTCCGAAGCGCACACCACTTATGGTGTTATCGGTGTGAAAGTGTGGATCTTCAAAGGTGAGATCCTGGGTGGTATGGCTGCCGTTGAACAACCGGAAAAACCGGCTGCTCAACCTAAAAAGCAGCAGCGTAAAGGCCGCAAGTAAGGAGAGTCGCTGATGTTACAACCAAAGCGTACAAAATTCCGTAAGGTGCACAAGGGCCGCAACCGTGGTCTGGCGCAGGGTACGGATGTTAGCTTCGGCACTTTCGGTCTGAAAGCTGTTGGCCGCGGTCGCCTGACTGCTCGTCAAATCGAAGCTGCACGTCGTGCCATGACTCGTGCTGTTAAGCGTCAAGGTAAGATCTGGATCCGTGTATTCCCGGACAAACCGATCACCGAGAAACCGCTTGAAGTTCGTATGGGTAAAGGTAAAGGTAACGTGGAATATTGGGTTGCCTTGATTCAGCCAGGTAAAGTCCTGTACGAAATGGACGGTGTGCCGGAAGAGTTAGCCCGTGAGGCATTCCAACTGGCAGCAGCGAAACTGCCTATCAAAACCACCTTTGTAACTAAGACGGTGATGTAATGAAAGCAAATGAGCTGCGTGAAAAAAGCGTCGAAGAGCTGAACACTGAACTGCTCGGCCTGCTGCGCGAGCAATTTAACCTGCGTATGCAGGCTGCCAGTGGTCAGTTGCAACAGACTCACCTGGTAAAACAAGTGCGTCACAATATTGCACGTGTTAAGACTTTACTGACTGAGAAGGCGGGTGCGTAATGACCGATAAAATCCGTACTCTGCAAGGTCGTGTTGTAAGCGACAAAATGGAGAAATCCATGGTTGTTGCTATCGAACGTTTTGTGAAACACCCGCTTTACGGTAAATTCATTAAGCGTACGACTAAGCTGCACGTACATGACGAGAACAATGAATGCGGTATCGGTGACGTGGTTGAAATCCGCGAATGCCGTCCGCTGTCCAAAAATAAGTCTTGGACACTTGTTCGCGTTGTAGAGAAAGCGATTCTGTAATAAAGTAGCGCTCTTCTCTTATGATAAACGGCTCTGCAAAGGGCCGTTTATTTTTTCTACCCATACCAAGGAAGCGGTGTTATAATGCTGCGCCCTCAATTATGGGGTATTTAATGGCCCGAAAGGGTCCTAGAGTAGTAGTTGACAAGCGGAGCACTAAAATGATCCAAGAACAGACTATGCTGAACGTGGCCGATAATTCCGGTGCACGTCGCGTAATGTGTATCAAGGTTCTAGGTGGCTCGCACCGTCGCTACGCAGGCGTCGGCGATATCATCAAAATTACCATCAAGGAAGCAATTCCTCGCGGTAAGGTGAAGAAAGGCGATGTTCTGAAGGCGGTAGTGGTGCGCACCAAGAAGGGTGTTCGTCGCCCGGACGGTTCTGTCATTCGCTTCGATGGCAATGCTTGCGTTATTTTAAACAATAACAGCGAACAGCCTATCGGTACGCGTATTTTTGGGCCGGTAACTCGTGAACTGCGTAATGAGAAGTTCATGAAAATTATCTCTCTGGCACCAGAAGTACTTTAAGGAGCGAATCATGGCAGCGAAAATCCGTCGTGATGACGAAGTTATTGTGCTAACCGGTAAAGATAAAGGTAAGCGCGGTAAAGTAAAAAATGTCCTGTCTGCTAGTAAGGTCATTGTTGAAGGTATTAATCTGGTTAAAAAACATCAGAAGCCGGTTCCGGCCCTGAACCAACCAGGTGGCATCGTTGAAAAAGAAGCTGCAATTCAAGTTTCTAACCTTGCAATCTTCAATGCGGCAACTGGTAAGGCTGACCGTGTAGGCTTTAGATTCGAAGACGGAAAAAAAGTCCGTTTCTTTAAATCTAATAGCGAAACTATCAAGTAATTTGGAGTAGTACGATGGCGAAACTGCATGATTACTACAAAGACGAAGTAGTTAAAAAGCTCATGACTGAGTTTAACTACAATTCTGTCATGCAAGTCCCTCGGGTCGAGAAGATCACCCTGAATATGGGTGTTGGTGAAGCGATCGCTGACAAGAAACTGCTGGATAACGCAGCAGCTGATCTGGCAGCAATCTCCGGTCAAAAACCGTTGATCACCAAAGCACGCAAATCTGTTGCAGGCTTCAAAATCCGTCAGGGCTATCCGATCGGCTGTAAAGTAACTCTGCGTGGCGAACGCATGTGGGAGTTCCTTGAGCGTCTGATTTCCATTGCTGTACCGCGTATTCGTGACTTCCGTGGCTTGTCCGCTAAGTCATTCGATGGTCGTGGTAACTACAGCATGGGTGTGCGTGAGCAGATCATCTTCCCGGAAATCGACTACGATAAAGTCGATCGCGTTCGTGGTTTGGACATTACCATTACCACTACTGCGAAATCCGATGATGAAGGCCGTGCGCTGTTGGCCGCCTTTAACTTCCCATTCCGCAAGTAAGGTAGGGTTACTAATGGCTAAGCAATCCATGAAAGCACGCGAAGTTGTTCGTGTGAAACTGGCTGAAAAATACCGCGCTAAACGCGAGGAATTGAAAGCTATCATCTCTGGTGTGAACTCATCCGACGAAGATCGTTGGGATGCAGTTCTTAAGCTGCAGACTCTGCCGCGTGATTCCAGCCCGTCTCGTCAGCGTAACCGCTGCCGCCAAACTGGTCGTCCGCACGCTTTCCTGCGGAAGTTCGGGTTGAGCCGTATCAAGGTCCGTGAAGCCGCTATGCGCGGTGAAATTCCGGGTCTGAAAAAGGCTAGCTGGTAATTGTCACCAATTGAATCACGGGAGTAAAGACAGATGAGCATGCAAGATCCGATCGCGGATATGCTGACCCGTATCCGTAACGGTCAAGCCGCGAACAAAGTTGCGGTCACCATGCCTTCCTCCAAGCTGAAAGTGGCAATTGCCAACGTGCTGAAGGAAGAAGGTTACATTGAAGATTTCAAAATCGAAGGCGACACCAAGCCAGTTCTGGAATTAGAACTTAAATATTTCCAGGGCAAGGCAGTGGTAGAAAGCATTCAGCGAGTAAGCCGTCCAGGTCTGCGCATCTATAAAAGAAAAGATGAGCTGCCAAAAGTTATGGCCGGTTTGGGTATCGCAGTTGTTTCTACCTCTAAAGGTGTTATGACTGATCGTGCAGCTCGCCAGGCTGGTCTTGGTGGCGAGATTATCTGCTACGTAGCTTAATCGGGAGGAAAAATGTCTCGTGTTGCAAAAGCACCCGTCGTCATTCCTGCCGGCGTAGAGGTAAAACTCAACGGTCAGGATGTTTCGATTAAGGGTAAAAACGGCGAGCTGAGTCGTAAGATCCACGATGCTGTTGAAGTGAAACAAGCTGACAACGCTCTGACTTTCGCTCCGCGCGAAGGTTTTGTTGACGGATGGGCCCAAGCGGGTACCACTCGTGCTCTGTTGAACGCAATGGTTATCGGTGTTACCGAAGGCTTCACTAAGAAGCTGCAACTGGTTGGTGTTGGTTACCGTGCTGCTGTTAAAGGCAACGTGGTTAACCTGTCTCTCGGGTTTTCTCACCCAGTAGAGCATGCACTGCCGGCAGGTATTACTGCAGAATGCCCAAGCCAAACTGAAATCGTACTGAAAGGTGCTGATAAGCAGGTTATTGGTCAGGTTGCTGCGGAATTACGCGCCTACCGTCGTCCTGAGCCTTATAAAGGCAAGGGTGTCCGTTACGCCGACGAAGTCGTGCGTACCAAAGAGGCTAAGAAGAAGTAAGGTAACACTATGGATAAGAAAGCAGCTCGTATCCGTCGTGCGACCCGCGCACGCCGCAAGCTCCAGGAACTGGGTGCGACGCGTCTGGTGGTACATCGTACTCCACGCCATATTTATGCGCAGGTCATTGCACCGAACGGTTCTGAAGTCCTGGTAGCCGCTTCTACTGTAGAAAAAGCTATCGCTGAACAACTGAAGTCTACCGGTAATAAAGACGCAGCAAGTGCAATAGGTAAAGCTATTGCAGAACGCGCGTTAGAAAAAGGCATCAAAGATGTCTCTTTCGACCGTTCCGGTTTCCAATATCATGGTCGAGTCCAAGCACTGGCAGATGCTGCCCGTGAAGCTGGCCTTCAGTTCTAAGGTAGAGGTGTAAGATGGCTCACATCGAGAAACAAGCTGGCGAACTGCAGGAAAAGCTGATCGCGGTAAATCGCGTATCTAAAACCGTTAAAGGTGGTCGTATTTTCAGCTTCACCGCACTGACTGTAGTGGGTGATGGCAACGGCCGCGTTGGTTTTGGTTACGGTAAAGCTCGCGAAGTTCCAGCAGCGATCCAGAAAGCGATGGAAAAAGCCCGTCGCAATATGATGAATGTCGCGCTGAACAACGGCACCCTGCAGCACCCAGTTAAAGGTGCTCACACGGGTTCTCGTGTGTTCATGCAGCCAGCTTCCGAAGGTACCGGTATTATTGCCGGTGGTGCAATGCGCGCCGTTTTGGAAGTTGCAGGGGTTCACAACGTATTGGCTAAAGCCTATGGTTCCACTAACCCGATTAACGTGGTTCGTGCAACGATTGATGGTTTGGCAAATATGAAGTCCCCAGAAATGGTCGCTGCCAAGCGTGGTAAATCCGTTGAAGAAATTCTGGGGTAATGACCGTGGCAAAGACTATTAAAATTACTCAAACCCGTAGTGCAATCGGTCGTCTGCCGAAACATAAGGCGACACTGCTTGGCCTGGGTCTGCGTCGTATTGGTCATACAGTTGAACGTGAGGATACTCCTGCGGTTCGCGGTATGGTCAACGCGGTTTCCTACATGGTTAAAGTAGAGGAGTAACAGATGCGTTTAAATACTCTGTCTCCGGCCGAAGGTGCTAAACACGCACCGAAGCGTTTAGGTCGTGGTATTGGTTCTGGCCTGGGCAAAACCAGTGGTCGTGGTCACAAAGGTCAGAACTCTCGTTCTGGCGGTGGCGTGCGTCGTGGTTTTGAAGGTGGTCAGATGCCTTTATATCGTCGTCTGCCGAAATTCGGTTTTACTTCTCGCAAAGCGATGATCACGGCAGAAGTTCGTCTGTCTGATTTAGCTAAAGTAGAAGGCGACGTGGTTGACCTGAATACGCTGAAAGCCGCTAATGTTATTGGCATTCAGATTGAGTTCGCGAAAGTGATTCTGTCTGGTGAAGTTGCTCGTCCGGTAACGATTCGTGGTCTGCGTGTCACTAAAGGTGCTCGTGCTGCTATCGAAACTGCTGGCGGTAAAATTGAGGAATAAGTAGCAGATGGCTAAGCAACCAGGATTAGATTTTCAAAGTGCTAAAGGCGGAGTTGGTGAACTGAAGCGCAGACTTTTGTTTGTTATCGGTGCGCTAATTGTTTTCCGTATTGGCTCTTTTATCCCAATTCCTGGTATTGATGCCACTGTGCTTGCCAAATTGCTTGAACAGCAGCGAGGCACCATCATTGAAATGTTTAACATGTTCTCTGGTGGTGCTCTCAGCCGTGCTTCTATCTTTGCACTGGGTATTATGCCGTATATTTCGGCGTCGATTATTATCCAGTTGCTGACGGTGGTTCATCCCGCGTTGGCTGAAATAAAGAAAGAAGGGGAAGCTGGCCGTCGTAAGATCAGCCAGTATACCCGTTACGGTACCTTGGTATTGGCTATATTCCAGTCGATCGGTATTGCTACCGGTTTGCCGAATATGCCTGGAATGCAAGACTTGGTGATAAATCCAGGTTTTGCTTTCTACTTTACCGCTGTTGTGAGCCTGGTTACTGGGACAATGTTCCTGATGTGGCTGGGAGAACAGATTACGGAACGTGGTATCGGTAACGGTATCTCGATCATAATCTTCGCTGGTATTGTTGCGGGACTACCGCCGGCCATTGGCCATACTATCGAGCAAGCTCGGCAAGGCGACCTGCACTTCCTCCTGTTGCTGTTGGTTGCAGTTTTAGTGTTTGCAGTAACCTTCTTCGTTGTTTTCGTTGAGCGTGGTCAACGTCGTATCGTCGTTAACTATGCAAAACGTCAACAGGGGCGTCGTGTTTATGCAGCACAGAGTACGCATTTACCGCTGAAAGTGAACATGGCTGGGGTTATCCCTGCAATTTTCGCCTCCAGTATTATTCTGTTCCCAGCCACGATTGCATCTTGGTTTGGGGGCGGTACCGGTTGGAACTGGCTGACAACTATTTCGCTGTATTTGCAGCCCGGACAGCCGCTTTATGTGTTACTCTATGCGTCTGCAATCATCTTCTTCTGTTTCTTCTACACTGCGTTGGTTTTCAACCCGCGCGAAACAGCAGATAACCTGAAGAAGTCCGGTGCATTCGTGCCAGGAATTCGTCCGGGAGAGCAAACGGCGAAATATATCGATAAAGTGATGACTCGTCTGACTCTGATTGGTGCGATGTATATTACTTTTATCTGCCTGATCCCGGAGTTTATGCGTGACGCAATGAAAGTACCTTTCTATTTCGGGGGTACATCTTTATTGATCGTTGTTGTCGTCATCATGGACTTTATGGCTCAAGTGCAAACTCTGATGATGTCGAGTCAATATGAGTCTGCATTGAAGAAAGCAAACCTGAAAGGCTATAACCGCTAATTAGGTGAGTTTGAGAAGTTACGGAGAGTAAAAATGAAAGTTCGTGCTTCCGTCAAGAAATTATGTCGTAACTGTAAGATTGTTAAGCGTAACGGTGTCGTTCGTGTGATCTGCAGTGCCGAGCCGAAGCATAAACAGCGTCAAGGCTGATTATCTCGCATATTTTTCTTGCAAAGTTGGATTGAGCTGGCTAGATTAGCCAGCCAATCTTTTGTATGTAGCTGCAACATTATTTGAGTATCCTGAAAACGGGCTTTTCAGAATGGTGTTGCTGTATAAAATTGTAGGAGTGCATAGTGGCCCGTATAGCAGGCATTAACATTCCTGATCATAAACATACCGTTATTGCGTTAACGTCGATTTTCGGTATCGGTAAAACTCGGTCGCAGGCTATTTGTGCTGCAACAGGGATTGCCGAAGATGTTAAGATCAGTGAGCTGTCTGAAGAGCAAATCGATAAGCTGCGTGACGAAGTTGCCAAGTTTGTTGTAGAAGGTGATCTGCGTCGTGAAGTTACCCTGAGCATCAAGCGTCTTATGGACCTTGGTACTTATCGTGGTTTGCGTCATCGTCGTGGTCTGCCGGTTCGCGGTCAGCGTACCAAGACTAACGCCCGTACCCGTAAGGGTCCGCGCAAACCGATCAAGAAATAATCGGGGTGATTGAATAATGGCAAAGGCACCTATTCGTGCACGTAAGCGTGTAAGAAAGCAAGTCTCTGACGGTGTGGCTCATATCCATGCTTCTTTCAACAACACCATCGTAACCATTACTGATCGTCAGGGTAATGCGCTGGGTTGGGCAACTGCCGGTGGTTCCGGCTTCCGTGGTTCTCGTAAATCTACGCCGTTCGCTGCTCAGGTAGCTGCAGAACGTTGCGCAGAGGCCGTGAAAGAGTACGGTATTAAGAACCTGGAAGTTATGGTTAAAGGACCTGGTCCGGGCCGTGAGTCTACTATCCGCGCATTGAACGCGGCTGGTTTCCGCATCACTAATATTACTGATGTGACTCCGATCCCTCATAACGGTTGTCGTCCGCCGAAAAAGCGCCGCGTATAACGCCGCTTTTAGGATTGTTGGAGAAAGAAAATGGCAAGATATTTGGGTCCTAAGCTCAAGCTGAGCCGTCGTGAAGGCACCGACCTGTTCCTTAAGTCTGGTGTTCGTGCGATCGATTCCAAGTGTAAAATTGAACAAGCTCCTGGCCAGCACGGTGCGCGTAAACCGCGTCTGTCTGACTATGGTGTACAGTTGCGTGAAAAGCAAAAAGTCCGCCGTATCTACGGTGTTCTGGAGCGTCAGTTCCGTAACTATTATAAAGAAGCTGCACGTCTGAAAGGCAACACAGGTGCAAACCTGCTGCAACTGCTGGAAGGTCGTCTGGATAACGTTGTTTATCGTATGGGTTTTGGTGCCACTCGTGCTGAAGCACGTCAGATGGTAAGCCACAAAGCTATCATGGTAAACGGTCGCGTTGTTAGCATCGCTTCTTATCAGGTATCCCCGAATGACGTAGTCAGCATCCGTGAGAAAGCGAAAAAGCAATCTCGCGTGAAAGCCGCTCTGGAGCTGGCTGAACAGCGTGAAAAGCCAACTTGGCTGGAAGTTGATGCTGCCAAGATGGAAGGTGTGTTCAAACGTATTCCTGAACGTACCGATCTGTCTGCGGACATTAATGAACACCTGATCGTCGAGCTTTACTCCAAGTAAAGCTTAGTACCAAAGAGAGGACACAATGCAGGGTTCTGTGACAGAGTTTCTAAAACCGCGCCTGGTTGATATCGAGCAAGTGAGTTCGACGCACGCCAAGGTGACCCTTGAGCCATTAGAGCGGGGCTTCGGCCATACTCTTGGCAACGCACTGCGCCGTATTCTGCTTTCATCCATGCCAGGTTGCGCGGTGACCGAGGTTGAGATTGATGGTGTACTGCATGAGTACAGCACCAAAGAAGGCGTACAGGAAGATATCCTGGAAATCCTGCTCAACCTGAAAGGGCTGGCGGTGAGAGTTCAAGGCAAAGATGAAGTTATTCTTACCCTGAATAAATCTGGCATTGGCCCTGTGACTGCAGCCGACATCATCCATGATGGTGATGTCGAAATCGTCAAGCCGCAGCACTTAATTTGCCATCTGACCGATGAGAACGCATCTATTAGCATGCGTATCAAAGTTCAACGTGGTCGTGGTTATGTGCCGGCATCTGCCCGTATTCATACGGAAGAAGATGAGCGCCCGATTGGTCGTCTGTTAGTTGATGCTTGCTACAGCCCTGTAGAGCGTATTGCCTACAATGTTGAAGCAGCTCGTGTAGAACAGCGTACTGACCTGGACAAGCTAGTCATCGAAATGGAAACCAATGGCACGATCGATCCTGAAGAGGCGATCCGCCGTGCGGCTACCATTCTGGCTGAACAACTTGAAGCTTTTGTTGACTTACGTGATGTTCGTCAGCCAGAAGTTAAAGAAGAGAAACCAGAATTCGATCCGATCCTGCTGCGCCCTGTTGACGATCTGGAATTGACTGTCCGCTCTGCTAACTGCCTTAAGGCAGAAGCTATCCACTACATCGGTGATCTGGTACAGCGTACCGAGGTTGAGCTGCTCAAAACGCCTAACCTGGGTAAAAAATCTCTTACTGAGATTAAAGACGTACTGGCTTCCCGTGGTCTGTCTCTGGGCATGCGCCTGGAAAACTGGCCACCGGCAAGCATTGCTGATGAGTAACCAGATCACAGGTTAAGGTTTTACTGAGAAGGATAAGGTCATGCGCCATCGTAAGAGTGGTCGTCAACTGAACCGTAACAGCAGCCATCGTCAGGCTATGTTCCGTAACATGGCTAGTTCTTTGGTTCGTCATGAAATCATCAAGACGACCCTGCCGAAAGCGAAAGAGCTGCGTCGCGTTGTTGAACCGCTGATTACTCTTGCCAAGACCGACAGCGTTGCTAATCGTCGTCTGGCATTCGCCCGTACTCGTGATAACGAGATCGTGGCAAAACTGTTTAATGAACTGGGCCCGCGTTTCGCGAGCCGTGCCGGTGGTTACACTCGTATTCTGAAGTGTGGCTTCCGTGCTGGTGACAATGCGCCGATGGCATACATCGAGCTCGTTGATCGCTCAGTTTCGCAGACAGAAGAAGTGGCTACTGCAGAGTAATCTGTAAGAGCGTAAAAAAACCGGGGAAACCCGGTTTTTTTATATCTGAAATAAGTCATGCTTTCGCATAAATATACGTGGTAAGAAACGACCTGTGTCTGAGTGAGCTGAAAAACACATCCCACCTATTCTCATCTACCCATTTCGACTATATACTCTGCACGCTTTATTGATGTACATACCAACCTGAGTTCCTTAGGAGTAATGATGACCACATACCGCCATAAACGTGGGAAAATCCAGGACAACGCCATTGAGGCATTGCTACATGACCCACTGTTTCGCCAACGAATTGAAGTGAATGAAAAAGGGAAAGGAAGTTATCGTAGAAAAGAGAAGCACATGAAGAAAGGTAATTGGGAGGCCAGTGGTAAGCAATCAAATGATTATTTACCTCTGGCCTTTCTACTGTCTGCGTAACGATTCTGAATCTAAGTAGAAACTTAATTCTTACTGTCTAGTTTGTTGTGCTTTTAGTAAGTCGCGAATTTCAGCTAGTAGCTTCTCTTCTGCACTCGGTTTTGGTGGGGCGGCAGGAGTATCTTCTTGTTTACGGCGCATTTTATTCATAAGCTTGATGGCTATAAAAATCGCGAAAGCGACGATGACAAAGTCAAAAATATTCTGGATGAAAGTGCCATAATTCATGACAACGGCAGGAATTTCGCCTTGTGCATCCCGGAGAATAAGGCTGAATTGTTTAAAATCGACACCACCAATCAAAAGCCCAAGTGGCGGCATAATAATATCTGATACCAGAGACGAGACGATTTTGCCGAAAGCTGCACCAATAATGACACCCACAGCTAAATCGACAACGTTGCCACGCATGGCAAACTCTCTGAATTCTTTGATAATGCTCATATCCGTTCTCCTTACCAAAATTTATAAATTAATTCTAACCAATAGCCGTATCTTTGCCAGATTATCGATGAGCAATAAATCTGTTCCCACATTATAAAAAGAAGGGACTCGGTTGAAATAGACGTTCAACATCAGGCACAAATTTCTTGTCAGCCAGGAACATGATGACATGATCACCTTGTTCAATTTTGCTATTTGCGTTGGCAATGATGACGTCATCACCGCGAACAATAGCACCGATGGTCGTACCTGGTGGAAGCTTAATATCTTCGATCATTCTGCCGACAACTTTCGATGTGCCCTCATCTCCGTGGGCGATGGCTTCGATTGCTTCGGCTACACCACGACGTAAAGAAGATACGCTAACGATATCCGCCTTGCGGACATGGCTGAGTAGCGCAGAAATTGTTGCCTGCTGTGGAGATATTGCGACATCGATGACGCTGCCCTGAACCAGGTCGACATAAGCCCGACGCTGGATAAGTACCATTACCTTTTTCGCGCCCATACGTTTAGCCAACATAGCTGACATAATATTCGCTTCGTCATCGTTGGTAATGGCGATGAATACATCGATCTGCTCGATATGTTCTTCGGCGAGGAGTTCTTGATCTGAAGCATCGCCATGGAATACGACCGTATTTTGCAGAAGCTCAGCCAGCTCCACAGCTCGGTCTGCATTTCGTTCTATTAACTTGATGCTGTAGTCTTTTTCTAACCGCAGCGCTAATCCTGCACCGACGTTCCCACCACCAACGATCATGATCCTTTTATACGGTTTTTCAAGGCGCTGCAGCTCGCTCATCACCGCACGAATATGCTGTGACGCGGCGACAAAAAACACTTCATCTCCAGCTTCGATAATGGTGGAACCCTGTGGGCGAATCGGACGATCGTGACGAAAAATAGCCGCAACACGGGTATCTACGTGAGGAATGTGTTCACGGAGGGAGGTGAGGGCATTACCGACCAGTGGACCACCATAATAGGCGTTAACTGCTGCAAGGCTCACTTTGCCTTCAGCAAAGTTGACGACCTGAAGTGCTCCGGGGTATTCGATCAGTTTGTAAATGTTATCGATCACCAACTGTTCCGGGGAGATCAGGTGATCGATGGGAACGGCTTCTGGTAAAAACAGCTGTTCTGATTCACGAATGTATTCAGCGGCACGAATGCGCGCAATCCGGTTTGGTGTTTTGAAAAGAGAATAAGCAATCTGGCAGGCTACCATATTCGTTTCATCTGAATTGGTAACGGCGACCAGCATATCAGCATCTTCTGCTCCCGCTTCACGCAGCACGCGTGGATGAGAGGCATAGCCTGTAACGACACGCAGGTCAAACTTATCCTGAAGCTGGCGTAACCGATTTGCATCAGTATCAACGACAGTGATGTCATTGTTTTCACCCGCTAGATTTTCCGCCAGTGTTCCGCCGACCTGACCCGCGCCAAGAATGATAATTTTCATAGTAAGCCATGCCGTTTATTGATTGCTGTCTGTTGCAGACAATACTGGGTTCAATATCAGTTTTTTACCAGCTTCGCATAAAAGAAACCATCACCACCATCGGCATGGGGAAGCATCTGTATACCCGGCATTTCTCTTGTTCCTGTATCGACAAGCGTCGCATCGGTATGGCGAGTCAGGAAATCAGCAACTTGTTGGGTATTTTCTTGCGGTAGAATAGAGCAGGTAGCATAGACCAACGTGCCGCCTGTTTTGAGATGTGGCCAGATGGCATCAAGAATTTCTTTTTGCAATGCCACTAGCTCCTCGATGTCTCTGTCTCGGCGCAACCACTTAATATCAGGATGACGGCGAATCACACCAGTGGCCGAGCAAGGGGCATCTAACAGAACGCGATCAAATACACGTCCTTCACACCATGAATCAGGATAACGTCCATCACCTTGTTTTACTTCGGCATGCATTTGTAGCCGCAGTAAATTTTCTTTTACCCGGCCTAAACGGGTTTCATCTACATCGACAGCGAGTACATGAGATTTTGGTGCCGCTTCTAAAATGTGTGTCGTTTTTCCGCCGGGTGCCGCGCAGAGATCGAGGATCTGTTCGCCATCTTGTGGATCGAGCCAATAGACGCAACCTTGAGCTGATGCATCCTGCACCGTTGCCCACCCTTGCGAAAATCCTGGCAATTGATCGACCGCACAGGGAGCTGCAAGTCGTATCGCATCGTTGTATTCAGCATGAGGAAATGCCTCAATTCCCTCTTGATCTAACAAGTTTAAATACGCTTCGCGTGTGTGGTGTAATCGATTCACACGTAGCCACATTGGGGGGCGTTGATTATTCGCCTCAACGATATTTTGCCAGTGATGTGGGTAGGCACGCTCAATGCGCGTCAGCAGCCAGCTTGGATGCAGGTAGTGAGATGAGTGAGTTGCCTCACGTTGAATCAGTTCTTCCTGCTGACGCTGAAATTGGCGTAATACACCATTAATCAGTCCCTTGAGCTGTGGCCGCTTTAATGAGACGGTACCTTCTACTGTTTCTGCCAGGGCCGCATGTGGCGGGATCCGAGTGTAGTGCAACTGGTAGATACCGACCATGATGAGGTAGTGCAGCGTGCGTTGTTTACCCGTCAGAGGTTTAGCCATCAGTTGTTGAATACACCATTCCAACTGCGGTAAAACGCGTAATACGCCGAAGCAAAGCTCTTGCAAAAGCGCGCGATCTTTATCGGAGACTTCACGCTGATAGACAGGTAATAAGGCACTGAGTGATTGTCCCTGATCCAGAACCTGCCCCACCACTTTTGCGGCAATACTGCGTAGATTGTATGAGCTTTTCATGTGTTAGCGATGACGTATACGTAAAAGAGAGAGGATATACCGGCATGGTGCCGGTATGAAAAATAGATTAGTCCAGTGTATTACCGGGAACGAACCACTCACGACGTGAGTTAAGCAGATCCTGCGCACCCATGACTTTTTTGCCTGCGGGCTGCAATTCCTGAATATTCAAGATGCCATCGGCTGTTGCTATCTGAATACCTTGCTTGTCTGCCTGTATGATTGTACCGGGCTGTGAGCCATGGGCTTTGGCTATGGCCTCAGCTTTCCAAACTTTCACTGGCTGTTCATCGACGATGAAATAGCTGACTGGCCAAGGATTAAAAGCACGAATACAGCGTTCAAGCTGCTTGGCAGATAACAGCCAGTCGAGACGAGCTTCTTCTTTGCTGAGCTTTTCTGCATAGGTGGCAAGGGCATCATTTTGTGTTTCAGCAACAGCGCTACCATCCGCAAGCTGTTCCAGCGTTTCCAATAAGCCACGTGGGCCCAGCTCAGCAAGTTTATCGTACAAGGTTGCGCTAGTATCCTGTGCCAGGATTGGGCACGAAATTTTATGCAGCATTGCGCCAGTATCAAGTCCAACATCCATTTGCATGATTGTCACGCCGGTTTCACTATCCCCAGCCCACAATGCACGTTGAATGGGCGCCGCGCCGCGCCAGAGAGGCAATAGAGAACCGTGAACATTAATGCAGCCAAGGCGAGGCATGGATAACACGGGCTGCGGCAGAATTAAGCCGTAGGCGACAACGACCATAACATCGGCATTTAACGCCTGAACCATCGCTTGATTTTCTTCCGGCCGCAGAGATTTAGGCTGGAAAACGGGGATGCTCTGCTGCTCTGCCAGTACTTTTACCGGACTTGGAGTGAGCTTGTTGCCCCTGCCTGCTGGACGATCGGGCTGGGTGAAAACGCCAACGACTTCATGGCCCGATGATAAAAGTGCGTCGAGGTGACGCGCTGCAAAGTCAGGGGTTCCGGCAAAGATTATGCGTAAAGAATCAGACACGGTGCTTCCTGTCAGAATGAAAATTATCGGGCCCGACTATTCTGCTTAGCCAGTTTTTCCAGTTTTTGACGAATGCGCTGGCGTTTAAGCGGGGAAAGGTAATCGATAAACAGTTTCCCAACCAGATGGTCCATTTCGTGCTGAATACAAATGGCGAGTAGCTCGCTTGCTTCAAGTTCGAACGGCTTACCTTCACGATCCAATGCGCGCACTTTCACATGCTCTGCACGAGGAACCAGCGCACGCGTTTCAGGGATCGACAAACAACCCTCTTCGATTCCCGTATCGCCGCTCTTTTCAATCAGCTCGGGATTGATCAGCACCAGTCGTTGGTCTCGTTCTTCAGAGACGTCAATAACAATAATGCGCTGATGAATATCCACCTGTGTCGCAGCCAGCCCAATACCTTCTTCTTCGTACATGGTATCGAACATATCATCCACGATACGTTGAATATCTGCATTGACTTCTTTTACTGGCTGCGCAGTGATGCGGAGCCGCTCGTCTGGAAAATGTAATACCTGCAAAACTGCCATATATGTTTAGATCTGTATCTGAATAGTGAGAGAGTCTTAGTCCTCATTCTAGACATTTCCTGCCCCGATTGACAGCATCGGCACTGAATTGCAGCACTTATCTGAACAGAGTTGAGTAAGGGACACCGATGCGATCAACGGAAATCTGGCTACGTATGACGGGCGTAAGGCATCTGGGTGCCAGGCGTGCTTGGGCGATTGTCAGAAAGCTTATTGACTTAAACTCGTTCGATAACGAGATCTTGAGGGCGTTAGGCCTGTCTGATACCCAAATAGCCCAATTCTGTGCCTACGATCGTAAGACTCTGGAAGAAACCCTTAATTGGCTGTCTTATCCCAATCATCATATCGTGACGTGTGAAGATGTTTTATATCCTTTTCTATTGAGCAATATTCGTGATTTTCCGCTTCTACTTTTTGTTTCTGGCTCTCCTGAGTTATTGGCATCGCCACAAATATCGATTATTGGTAGCCGGGGGAGTAGTGCTTACGGTGAACGCTGGGGATGCTTTTTCGCCCAGGAGCTTGCCGCGAATGAACTCACGGTGACAAGCGGACTAGCGATTGGCATTGATGGTATTGCTCATCGTGCTGCTTTGGATGCGGGAGGGCGAACCATTGCAGTGCTGGGAAGCGGGTTGAAGAATATTTATCCCAAGCGGCACGCTAAGCTTGCCGAACGTATCTGTGGCGGTGGCGGTGCGTTGGTCTCTGAATTTCCCCTCGCGATGCCGCCTTTTCCAACCAACTTTCCCAGAAGAAATCGTATTATCAGCGGGTTAGGGCTGGGTGTTCTGGTCATTGAAGCGACTATCCGCAGTGGGTCGTTGGTCACTGCGCGTTATGCTTTGGAGCAAGGACGAGAGGTTTTTGCTTTGCCGGGGCCGATTGGCAACCCGATGACTGAGGGAACACACTGGTTGATCCAGCAAGGAGCCAGCCTGGTTACACACCCGAAAGATATTCTTGAGCAGTTGGTGAGTGAGTTACAGTGGCTGCCGATGGAAAGCGGGCAAACTATTTCTAACGAAGAAGAGGATGGCGAATTGCCATTTGCCGACGTGTTGGCTAACGTAGGAGATGAGGTTACACCTGTTGACGTTGTCGCTGAACGTGCCGGCCAACCTGTGCCAGAGATAGTCACTAAGCTATTAGAGCTGGAGTTAGCAGGATGGATCGCAGCAGTACCCGGCGGCTATGTCCGATTAAGGAGGGCAGGCCATGTTCGACGTACTCATGTACTTGTTTGAGAGCTACATCCACAATGAAACTGAAATGCGTGTCGATCAGGATACGTTAACTGATGACCTCACCCGCGCTGGATTCCATCGTAACGATATCTATAGCGCGTTGAGTTGGCTGGAAAAACTGGCTGATATTCAGGAAGGGCAGACTGCGCCGCTTTATTTAGCGAACGATCCTCTGGCTATACGGATCTATACGCAGGATGAGGCGCAGCGTCTTGATGCGGAATGTCGTGGCTTTTTATTGTTCCTTGAGCAAATTCAGGTTCTGAACCTTGAAACGCGGGAAATGATCATTGAACGCGTCATGGCGTTGGAAACACCGGAATTTGATCTGGAAGATCTGAAGTGGGTCATTCTCATGGTGCTTTTCAATGTACCTGGTTGTGAGAATGCCTATCAGCAAATGGAAGAATTACTCTTTGAGGTCAATGACGGTTATGTGCAATAGCCAGAGGAATAATAGTTCGAATGGCTAAGCCTGCACTGTTTGCTGAAAAAAAACAGGAAATGTGTCCAGACTGTGGGTCAGTGCTGGTTATCCGTTCTGGTCGGCACGGCCCATTTCTTGGCTGTTCTGCGTATCCAGAATGTGAGTTCATTCGCCCGCTGAAAGCACAAGCTGATGGACATATCGTCAAAGTGTTGGATGGGCAGCAATGTCCGCTTTGTCAGTCGACCTTGGTCTTACGGCAAGGCCGTTATGGGATGTTTATCGGCTGTGGCAATTACCCTGAATGCCATCATACCGAGACTATCGATCGCCCTGATGAGACGGCGATTCGATGTCCACAGTGTAATGAAGGCACGCTGTTACAGCGTAAATCTCGCTACGGCAAGGTGTTTCATTCTTGCGATCGCTATCCCGATTGCCAGTTTACGTTAAACCATAAGCCGATAGCGGGTGAATGCCCTTCTTGCCATTACGCTTTATTGTTTGAGAAAAAAACGGCACAAGGTATCAAGCTATTTTGTGCCAGTAAATTATGTGGAAAACCGATAGCGGTAGAAGTTGATAAGAATGAGTGATGTGTCTGATGAACGAATGATTCCCGTTTTGCGGGAGTTACATGACGAGCAGGTTATTGCATATCCGACTGAAGCGGTATTTGGGTTGGGATGCGATCCTGATAGTGAAGTGGCGGTTAACCGACTGCTGGCGTTAAAACAACGCCCTTGGCAAAAAGGGTTGATCCTGATTGCGGCAGATTTTAGCCAACTTGCTCCTTATATTGATGACAGTGCGTTATCCGATGAGCAGAAAGCCGTGATGTTTTCCACATGGCCAGGCCCGGTTACTTGGGTATTGCCAGCAAAACGCACGACTCCGCAGTGGTTAACGGGCCAATTTTCTTCACTTGCGGTGCGCGTTAGCGACCACCCATTAGTCAAGGAACTGTGTCTGCGCTACGGTAAACCGTTGGTATCGACCAGTGCCAATTTAAGTGGTAAACCGCCTTGCCGCACGGCTCAGGAAGTTTCTCTACAGTTTGGTGATGATTTTCCTGTGCTGGTTGGGGATGTCGGCGGAAGAATGAACCCATCAGAAATCAGGGATGTATTAACAGGCGAGCTTATTCGTCAGGGGTAACGACAAGTTGGAGAGGAACGTGTCTGAAGTAACGTCTTTTGCGGTTTTTGGCAACCCGATTGCGCATAGCAAATCACCTCGTATACATGAGTTATTTGCTGCACAGACGGGGATAACGTTGACGTACCAGCGCGTGTTGGCGCCTCTGGATAATTTTGAGCAGATGCTGCGCCAGTATTTTCGTGATGGTGCTGGTGGGGCGAATGTGACAGCGCCCTTTAAAGAGCGGGCCTTTGCTGAGGCCGATGAGTGTAGCGAGTGTGCCGCGCTTGCGGGTGCGGTCAATACATTGAAAAGATTGAGTGACGGCCGATTGTTTGGCGATAACACCGATGGCATCGGTTTGCTCAGCGATCTGCAACGATTGGCGCTGGTGAAGCCGTTGGATCGTGTTTTGCTGGTTGGGGCGGGTGGTGCGGCGCGGGGTGTTATCCAACCTCTGCTGGCTTATGGTTGTACAGTGGTGCTGACGAATAGGACCTTTTCCAAGGCTGATGCCTTAGCTAAGATCTTCCGTGACATTGGTGATATTAACGCTGTTGCTCTCGATGATTTACAGGGGCAGTCGTTCGATCTGATCATCAACGCCACATCTTCTGGTATGTACGACAGCGTTCCTAACTTACCGACAGAACTTATTTCGCCGGAAACGTGCTGTTATGACATGTTTTACCTGCCGCAGCTGACACCATTTTTGTCATGGTGCGCACAGCATGGTGCCCTCCATTATGCAGATGGTTTGGGAATGCTGGTGGGGCAAGCGGTACATGCGTTTAAACTTTGGCATGGCGTCATGCCAGATGTGGAACCCGTGATTGCTTTACTAAAGCAGGATCTTGCTAAATGAATCAGGCGATCCAGTTTCCCGATCGTGAAAGCTGGGATGATAAGGTAATGGCGGTCCGCTTTCCTGTTTTAGTGAATGGTTTTCAGCAGGAATGTTTAGTGAGTGCTGAGCTGCTCCAGCAACGCTATGGCGGTGATAGCCCTGAACGATGGCTGGCACTGTTCAGGGAATATCGATGGGATCTTGAAGATGAACTGGAACAAATGATCGTTGTTGAAGAATGGGATGACGAAGGTTGTTACTCGTTGTCCTGAGCAAGGTATTCATCTTTCCAGCGAACATAGTTGTTTGCCGAGTAAATCAACCCTTCTATTTCTTCTTGTGTGAGTGGCCGAATTTTTTTGACTGGGCTGCCGAGGTATAGATGTCCCTTCTCTAGCCGTTTTCCTGGGGGGACTAAGCTACCAGCACCAATCATGACATCATCTTCAACAATTGCTCCATCCAGAAGTATTGATCCCATCCCGACCAGAACCCGATTTCCTATTTGGCAACCGTGCAGCATCGCTTTATGACCTACCGTGACGTCTTCACCAATAATAAGCGGATTACCTTCTGGTTTTTTCTCTGAGCAATGGGTGACATGAAGTACAGAACCGTCCTGAACGTTACTCCTTGCACCAACAGTAATGTAGTTAACATCACCGCGTATGGTGACAAGGGGCCATATGCCGACATCATCGCCTAGTGTTACCTTGCCAATCACCACGCTGGAATGATCGACCATGACCCTTTCGCCTAAAACGGGAGAAATACCGTTATAACGGCGGAATGTTTTTGCACTCATCGATAACCTCGTAATTATTTAGCATATGTAGTTATTTGCCACATACTGATGATTCGTTTTAGACAAAATATCGACAGATATGGGATGTCGGCAACTGAAAAGTGGTGTGGATCGAGTAAGATCTCATCGAAAGGGTCGAAAAACACGCGAACAGAAAAAAAGATCAAGAAAGTTGTTGTGTAACGAAAACGGATCCCTATAATGCGCCTCCATCGACACGGCGCTGTGAACACACAACCGGGTCGATAAAGAAAGAGAAAGCGCTTTAAAATAAGCGTTGACTCTGAAGGTGAAAAGCGTAATATACGCCGCCTCGCGAAGTGGTTAAGGCCACAACGCACTGCTCTTTAACAATTTAATCAGACAATCTGTGTGGGCACTCACAAGACCGTATCTTAACGATATAAAAAAGTCTTGAAGAGTGAACAACAGTAAATTCATTACGAATAAACAGTTTTAATTCTTTGAGCATCGCTGACGAGTTCAGCAAATCAAACAAATCTTAAATTGAAGAGTTTGATCATGGCTCAGATTGAACGCTGGCGGCAGGCCTAACACATGCAAGTCGAGCGGTAGCACAGAAGAGCTTGCTCTTTGGGTGACGAGCGGCGGACGGGTGAGTAATGTCTGGGAAACTGCCTGATGGAGGGGGATAACTACTGGAAACGGTAGCTAATACCGCATAACCTCGCAAGAGCAAAGAGGGGGACCTTAGGGCCTCTCGCCATCAGATGTGCCCAGATGGGATTAGCTAGTAGGTGAGGTAATGGCTCACCTAGGCGACGATCCCTAGCTGGTCTGAGAGGATGACCAGCCACACTGGAACTGAGACACGGTCCAGACTCCTACGGGAGGCAGCAGTGGGGAATATTGCACAATGGGCGCAAGCCTGATGCAGCCATGCCGCGTGTGTGAAGAAGGCCTTCGGGTTGTAAAGCACTTTCAGCGGGGAGGAAGGCAGTAAGGTTAATAACCTTGCTGATTGACGTTACCCGCAGAAGAAGCACCGGCTAACTCCGTGCCAGCAGCCGCGGTAATACGGAGGGTGCAAGCGTTAATCGGAATGACTGGGCGTAAAGCGCACGCAGGCGGTCTGTTAAGTTGGATGTGAAATCCCCGGGCTTAACCTGGGAACTGCATTCAAAACTGACAGGCTAGAGTCTTGTAGAGGGGGGTAGAATTCCAGGTGTAGCGGTGAAATGCGTAGAGATCTGGAGGAATACCGGTGGCGAAGGCGGCCCCCTGGACAAAGACTGACGCTCAGGTGCGAAAGCGTGGGGAGCAAACAGGATTAGATACCCTGGTAGTCCACGCTGTAAACGATGTCGATTTGGAGGTTGTGCCCTTGAGGCGTGGCTTCCGGAGCTAACGCGTTAAATCGACCGCCTGGGGAGTACGGCCGCAAGGTTAAAACTCAAATGAATTGACGGGGGCCCGCACAAGCGGTGGAGCATGTGGTTTAATTCGATGCAACGCGAAGAACCTTACCTACTCTTGACATCCACAGAATTCGGCAGAGATGCCTTAGTGCCTTCGGGAACTGTGAGACAGGTGCTGCATGGCTGTCGTCAGCTCGTGTTGTGAAATGTTGGGTTAAGTCCCGCAACGAGCGCAACCCTTATCCTTTGTTGCCAGCGATTCGGTCGGGAACTCAAAGGAGACTGCCGGTGATAAACCGGAGGAAGGTGGGGATGACGTCAAGTCATCATGGCCCTTACGAGTAGGGCTACACACGTGCTACAATGGCGTATACAAAGAGAAGCGACCTCGCGAGAGCAAGCGGACCTCATAAAGTACGTCGTAGTCCGGATTGGAGTCTGCAACTCGACTCCATGAAGTCGGAATCGCTAGTAATCGTAGATCAGAATGCTACGGTGAATACGTTCCCGGGCCTTGTACACACCGCCCGTCACACCATGGGAGTGGGTTGCAAAAGAAGTAGGTAGCTTAACCTTCGGGAGGGCGCTTACCACTTTGTGATTCATGACTGGGGTGAAGTCGTAACAAGGTAACCGTAGGGGAACCTGCGGTTGGATCACCTCCTTACCAAGAAGATGTGTGTTGCGTGAAGTGCTCACACAGATTGTCTGATGAAAATACTGAGCAAGCGCACCTGTTGATGTCATGAGTGTAGACTCATGCTGACGCGAGCGTGCCGGGTTTATGACCTGGTGCGGATTTTTCGTGTCCCCATCGTCTAGAGGCCTAGGACACTGCCCTTTCACGGCTGTAACAGGGGTTCGAATCCCCTTGGGGACGCCAATCCGATAATGAGTGAAAGACATTATCACGAATATCTTAAAGATGATTCTTCGGAGTCATGTTTACGATATTGCTCTTTAACAATCTGGAACAAGCTGAAAATTGAAACATGACAGCTGAACATTGATGACTGCCTTCGGGCGGGTCGTGATGAATCAGCCTGTCAATGAGTCTCTCAAATAATCGCAGCGCGATGATGAATCAATCGAAACATCTTCGGGTTGTGAGGTTAAGCGACTAAGCGTACACGGTGGATGCCTAGGCAGTCAGAGGCGATGAAGGGCGTGCTAATCTGCGATAAGCGTCGGTAAGCTGATATGAAGCGTTATACCCGACGATACCCGAATGGGGAAACCCAGTGTGTTTCGACACACTATCATGACATGAATACATAGTGTCATGAGGCGAACCGGGGGAACTGAAACATCTCAGTACCCCGAGGAAAAGAAATCAACCGAGATTCCCCCAGTAGCGGCGAGCGAACGGGGAGGAGCCCAGAACCTGAATCAGTTTGTGTGTTAGTGGAAGCGTCTGGAAAGTCGCACAGTAAAGGGTGATAGTCCCGTACACAAAAATGCACAAGCTGTGAGTTCGATGAGTAGGGCGGGACACGTGACATCCTGTCTGAATATGGGGGGACCATCCTCCAAGGCTAAATACTCCTGACTGACCGATAGTGAACCAGTACCGTGAGGGAAAGGCGAAAAGAACCCCGGCGAGGGGAGTGAAATAGAACCTGAAACCGTGTACGTACAAGCAGTGGGAGCCTACTTGTTAGGTGACTGCGTACCTTTTGTATAATGGGTCAGCGACTTATATTCTGTAGCAAGGTTAACCGTATAGGGGAGCCGCAGGGAAACCGAGTCTTAACTGGGCGTTAAGTTGCAGGGTATAGACCCGAAACCCGGTGATCTAGCCATGGGCAGGTTGAAGGTTGGGTAACACTAACTGGAGGACCGAACCGACTAATGTTGAAAAATTAGCGGATGACTTGTGGCTGGGGGTGAAAGGCCAATCAAACCGGGAGATAGCTGGTTCTCCCCGAAAGCTATTTAGGTAGCGCCTCGTGAACTCATCTTCGGGGGTAGAGCACTGTTTCGGCTAGGGGGTCATCCCGACTTACCAACCCGATGCAAACTACGAATACCGAAGAATGTTATCACGGGAGACACACGGCGGGTGCTAACGTTCGTCGTGAAGAGGGAAACAACCCAGACCGCCAGCTAAGGTCCCAAAGTCATGGTTAAGTGGGAAACGATGTGGGAAGGCACAGACAGCCAGGATGTTGGCTTAGAAGCAGCCATCATTTAAAGAAAGCGTAATAGCTCACTGGTCGAGTCGGCCTGCGCGGAAGATGTAACGGGGCTAAACCATGCACCGAAGCTGCGGCAGCGACACTTAGGTGTTGTTGGGTAGGGGAGCGTTCTGTAAGCCTGCGAAGGTGGCCTGTGAGGGCTGCTGGAGGTATCAGAAGTGCGAATGCTGACATAAGTAACGATAATGCGGGTGAAAAACCCGCACGCCGGAAGACCAAGGGTTCCTGTCCAACGTTAATCGGGGCAGGGTGAGTCGACCCTAAGGCGAGGCTGAAAAGCGTAGTCGATGGGAAACAGGTTAATATTCCTGTACTCGGTGTTACTGCGAAGGGGGGACGGAGAAAGCTAGGTTATCCGGGCGACGGTTGTCCCGGTTTAAGCGTGAAGGTGGATGACTTTGGTAAATCCGGGTCATCGTTAACACTGAGGCGTGATGACGAGTCACTACGGTGATGAAGTAACCGATGCTACGCTTCCAGGAAAAGCCTCTAAGCTCCAGGTAACATCAAATCGTACCCCAAACCGACACAGGTGGTCAGGTAGAGAATACTCAGGCGCTTGAGAGAACTCGGGTGAAGGAACTAGGCAAAATGGTGCCGTAACTTCGGGAGAAGGCACGCTGATGGTAAGTGAAGTGACTTGCTCATGGAGCTGAAATCAGTCGAAGATACCAGCTGGCTGCAACTGTTTAATAAAAACACAGCACTGTGCAAACACGAAAGTGGACGTATACGGTGTGACGCCTGCCCGGTGCCGGAAGGTTAATTGATGGGGTCAGCCGCAAGGCGAAGCTCTTGATCGAAGCCCCGGTAAACGGCGGCCGTAACTATAACGGTCCTAAGGTAGCGAAATTCCTTGTCGGGTAAGTTCCGACCTGCACGAATGGCGTAATGATGGCCAGGCTGTCTCCACCCGAGACTCAGTGAAATTGAACTCGCTGTGAAGATGCAGTGTACCCGCGGCAAGACGGAAAGACCCCGTGAACCTTTACTATAGCTTGACACTGAACCTTGAGCCTTGATGTGTAGGATAGGTGGGAGGCTTTGAAGTGTGGACGCCAGTCTGCATGGAGCCAACCTTGAAATACCACCCTTTAATGTTTGATGTTCTAACGTGGACCCGTGATCCGGGTTGCGGACAGTGTCTGGTGGGTAGTTTGACTGGGGCGGTCTCCTCCCAAAGCGTAACGGAGGAGCACGAAGGTTAGCTAATCCTGGTCGGACATCAGGAGGTTAGTGCAAAGGCATAAGCTAGCTTGACTGCGAGAGTGACAGCTCGAGCAGGTGCGAAAGCAGGTCTTAGTGATCCGGTGGTTCTGAATGGAAGGGCCATCGCTCAACGGATAAAAGGTACTCCGGGGATAACAGGCTGATACCGCCCAAGAGTTCATATCGACGGCGGTGTTTGGCACCTCGATGTCGGCTCATCACATCCTGGGGCTGAAGTAGGTCCCAAGGGTATGGCTGTTCGCCATTTAAAGTGGTACGCGAGCTGGGTTTAGAACGTCGTGAGACAGTTCGGTCCCTATCTGCCGTGGGCGTTGGAAGATTGAGAGGGGTTGCTCCTAGTACGAGAGGACCGGAGTGAACGCACCACTGGTGTACGGGTTGTGATGCCAATTGCATTGCCCGGTAGCTAAGTGCGGAAGAGATAACCGCTGAAAGCATCTAAGCGGGAAACTTGCCTCGAGATGAGTCTTCCCTGGGCACCAGATGCCCCTGAAGGGCCGTTGAAGACGACGACGTAGATAGGCTGGGTGTGTAAGCGTAGCGATACGTTGAGCTAACCAGTACTAATGACCCGAGAGGCTTAACCTTACAACACCGAAGGTGTTTTGTGGGTGATGAAAGACTCATAGAGAACGATGTTCAGCTTGTTCAGAGATTGGTTCTGGTGGTTACGTGATGACAAGAGAGATAAAGTCAGCACAGTAACGGCTGGAATGAAACAGAATTTGCCTGGCGGCGATAGCGCGGTGGTCCCACCTGACCCCATGCCGAACTCAGAAGTGAAACGCCGTAGCGCCGATGGTAGTGTGGGGCTTCCCCATGTGAGAGTAGGGAACTGCCAGGCATCAAATAAGTGGAAAGCCTCTGTCGAAAGACAGGGGCTTTTTGCTATGGGTTGTTCTCCTGAGTGATTCTGACGCGCTTAAGCGTATTCAGCAGAAGTAGCACTGATGGCGCATACTAGGTTTCGTGAAACATTTTCACCTTATGCGCTGAGTGCTCGACATTAGTACGAAAACTCGCTATCTTCGGGCATCTGGATGTCTAAACGTTTAAACGTATGCTTTGAGGATATAAGGTTATGCCAATTCGGGTTCCTGATGAGTTACCAGCCGTTAATTTTCTGCGGAATGAGAACGTCTTTGTGATGACGTCCTCGCGTGCTAAAACGCAGGAAATTCGTCCCCTCAAAGTGCTGGTTCTGAACCTGATGCCTAAAAAGATCGAGACTGAAAACCAGTTTCTGCGCCTGTTATCCAATTCCCCCTTACAGATCGATATCCAGCTGCTGCGTATCGATAGTCGTGAATCAAAGAATACGCCTGCTGAGCATTTGAATAACTTCTACTGTGATTTCGACGACATCCAAAACGAAAATTTTGATGGCCTGATTGTGACTGGCGCACCGCTTGGATTAGTCGATTTCTGCGATGTTGTTTATTGGCCACAGATTGCACGTGTCATCGAGTGGGCAAAAGAGCATGTTACCTCCACATTATTCGTGTGTTGGGCTGTGCAGGCTGCTCTCAATATCCTCTACGGTATTCCCAAGATGACGCGTAAGGAAAAACTATCCGGTGTTTACCTACATCAAACGTTGCAACCTCATGCGTTGTTGACCCGCGGCTTTGATGAAACGTTCCTGGCACCACATTCACGCTATGCAGATTTCCCCGCTGATGTCATTCGTCAGCATACGGATCTAGAGATTCTGGTTGAATCGGAGCAGGCCGGAGCCTATCTGTTTGCCAGCAAAGATAAGCGTCTGGCGTTTGTTACCGGACACCCAGAGTATGATGTCTCGACGCTAGCGGGCGAGTTTTTCCGTGATTGCGACGCTGGATTGGATCCGGCCGTTCCGGTGAATTATTTCCCCGATGACAACCCTGACCTGGCACCGAAAGCGAGCTGGCGTAGCCACGGTCATCTGCTTTTTGTTAACTGGCTGAATTACTATGTTTACCAGATTACGCCTTACGATTTACGCCGAATGAACCCTACGCTGGACTAACCCATTCCCTTTTTTTCTCTAAGGCACCTTTTCAGGTGCCTTTCTTTTTTGTGCTGAACTCTTTCATTTCTGTTGGTTAGTGAAAGTTATTTCTCTTCCTTTTTGATTTTAATTTTCATTTTTATCATGGGGTTATTTTTACTTTATTATTAAAATGGAAATTGTTTTTGATTTTGTTTTTTATTGTATTACGCTTAATTCTGTCGGCTAAGAAATGTACATACCGGTTTGCCGATTTGGCGGTTGTTGATAAATGAAGCGGAATCTGAAAAGGAACCACGAATGATGCAGCAGACGATAAACAGAGAATTGGCGTTTAGTCAGCGTTTTGGTGAAGGTGAGAAGCAAATTCTTACGGAAGAAGCGATTGATTTCTTAACAGAGCTGGTCGCACGTTTCACGCCAGCCCGTAATCAATTACTCGCCGAGCGGCAGGTACAACAGCGTAATATCGATCAGGGTAAGCTGCCTGATTTCATTTTAGAAACAGCTTCCATTCGTGATAAGGCGTGGACAATACGCGGTATTCCCGATGACCTTCAGGATCGTCGCGTTGAGATTACCGGTCCGGTCGAACGCAAGATGGTGATCAATGCATTAAATGCCAACGTGAAAGTTTTCATGGCGGACTTTGAGGATTCGCTGTCACCGGGATGGGAAAAGGTGATCGATGGGCAAATCAACTTGCGTGATGCCGTACGCGGTACGATTTCCTACATCAATGAAACAGGAAAGATCTACCAACTGAAACCCAACCCTGCCGTATTGATTTGCCGCGTGCGCGGTTTGCATTTGCCCGAAAAACACGTGTCCTGGCAGGGGGAAGCGATTCCCGGCAGCCTGTTCGACTTCGCGCTGTATTTTTTCCACAACTATCAGGAACTACTGAAGAAAGGTAGTGGCCCTTATTTCTATCTGCCAAAGACCCAATCATGGCAGGAAGCGGCCTGGTGGAATGATGTCTTCTGCCATACGGAAGATCGCTTTGATCTGCCGCGTGGGACGATCAAAGCGACGGTGTTGATTGAAACGCTGCCTGCCGTTTTCCAGATGGACGAAATTCTCTATCACTTACGTGACCATATCGTTGGGCTGAACTGCGGCCGCTGGGATTATATCTTCAGCTATATCAAAACATTAAAGAACCACAGCGATCGCGTTCTGCCCGATCGCCAGTCGGTGACGATGGAAAAACCCTTTCTTAGCGCTTACTCGCGGCTATTGATCAAAACCTGTCACCGTCGCGGCGCGTTCGCTATGGGCGGGATGGCGGCGTTCATTCCGAGTAAGGATGCGGAACGCAATAACTGGGTGTTGGATAAGGTACGTAAAGACAAAGAGCTGGAAGCTCACAATGGTCACGATGGCACCTGGGTGGCGCATCCGGGGCTGGCCGATGCGGTGATGGAAGTGTTCGATCGGGCGCTAGGTGATCGTAAAAATCAGCTCGATATCAGCCGTGAACAGGATGCGCCCATCCGTGCAGAAGAGTTGCTGGAGCCTTGCCCAGGAGAGCGCACGGAAGTGGGGATGCGCGCGAATATCCGTGTTGCGGTGCAGTACATCGAAGCATGGATATCCGGTAATGGCTGCGTCCCGATTTATGGGCTGATGGAAGATGCGGCGACAGCAGAAATCTCCCGCACCTCAATCTGGCAGTGGATTCGCCACGGCAAGACGTTGAGCGATGGCCGTGTGATCACCAAGGCGTTGTTCCGCCAAATGCTGGCCGAAGAACTGTTTGTGATTCAGGAGGAACTCGGTGATGCCCGTTTCAGCGGAGGGCGCTTTGATGAAGCAGCTCGACTGATGGAGCAAATTACCACACAAGATGAGCTGATCGACTTCCTGACGCTACCTGGCTACGCATTGCTTGATTAATCCTGACTGATAATAAAAAGGAACCTCTGCTATGACGACCTCTCGTACTCAACAAGTCCAGCATATCGCAAAAGAGTGGAAAACCGCCCGCTGGGAAGGGATTACGCGCCCCTACAGCGCAGAAGATGTGATTAATCTACGGGGTTCGGTGAACCCGGAATGCACGCTCGCGCAGCTCGGCGCGGCAAAGCTATGGAACCTGCTGCATGGTGACTCGCGCAAAGGCTATGTGAATTGCCTGGGCGCGCTGACGGGAGGGCAGGCTTTACAGCAGGCGAAAGCGGGCATCGAAGCGATTTACCTTTCCGGCTGGCAGGTGGCGGCGGATGCCAATCTGGCGTCCAGCATGTATCCCGACCAATCGCTCTACCCGGCGAACTCCGTACCTGCGGTGATTGAGCGCATCAATAACACCTTTCGACGCGCCGATCAGATTCAGTGGGCGAACCGCATTGAACCGGGCGATAAGCGTCATACCGACTACTTTCTGCCGATTGTTGCGGATGCGGAAGCGGGGTTTGGCGGCGTGTTGAATGCGTTTGAGCTGATGAAGTCGATGATCGAGGCGGGTGCTGCGGCGGTTCACTTTGAGGATCAACTGGCATCGGCGAAGAAATGCGGGCATATGGGCGGCAAGGTGCTGGTACCGACGCAGGAGGCCATTCAGAAACTCGTTGCGGCCCGTCTGGCGGCGGATGTCTTGGGTGTGCCGACTTTACTGGTTGCGCGAACCGATGCGGATGCGGCGGATTTGCTGACTTCCGATTGCGATGAATATGACCGTGATTTCATCACCGGAGAGCGTACGGTGGAAGGCTTCTATCGCACGCGAGCCGGGATCGAGCAGGCAATCAGTCGCGGTCTGGCCTACGCACTGTATGCCGATTTGGTGTGGTGCGAAACCTCAACGCCGGATTTATCGCTGGCGCGTCGTTTTGCTGAGGCTATCCACGCGAAGTTCCCCGGTAAGCTCCTGGCGTACAACTGTTCACCTTCGTTTAACTGGAAGAAGAATCTGGATGACAGCACGATCGCACGTTTTCAGGATGAGCTGTCGGCGATGGGCTATAAGTACCAATTCATTACGCTGGCCGGCATCCACAGCATGTGGTTCAACATGTTTGATCTGGCGCACGCCTATGCGCAGGGCGAAGGGATGAGGCACTACGTAGAAAAAGTGCAGCAGCCTGAATTTGAAGCGATTAAAGACGGCTACACCTTCTCATCGCATCAGCAGGAGGTCGGTACTGGCTACTTCGATAAGGTGACGAACATCATTCAGGGAGGCGAGTCTTCAGTGACGGCGCTGACGGGATCGACGGAAGAACAACAGTTCTGATCCTAACCCGGTCAGTGTTCGGCTGGCCGGGGTTCATCGGGAGATCATGATGACGCGTGACCTTGAAAAGCTGGTGGCGCAGACGATCCTGCAAGGGTTTGATGCGCAATATGGACGTTTTCTCGAAGTGACGGCAGGGGCGCAGCAGCGCTTTGAACAGGCCGACTGGCCTGCCGTACAACAGGCAATGAAACAGCGTATTCACCTCTACGATCACCACGTTGGTCTGGTGGTTGAACAGCTGCGCTGTATTACCGGTATCCGCTGCGATGATGCGGATTTTTTGGCTCGCGTGAAGCATATCTACACCCGCTTACTGCCGGACTACCCACGTTTTGAGATTGCAGAGAGTTTCTTCAACTCCGTGTATTGTCGGCTGTTTAACCATCGGGAACTGACGCCGGATAAGCTGTTTGTTTTCAGCTCTCAGCCTGAACAGCGCTTTCGTGAAATCCCTCGGCCTATCGCCAAGACGTTTGTGCCCACTGACGGCTGGCAGAACATGTTGGAAAAGCTGCTGAGCGATGTACCGCTGCGCTTACCGTGGGAGGATTTGCCGCGTGATATTGGTTATATCACTGCGTATTTGCAGCGTACTTTTTCAGCGGAGCAGCTTGCGCAGGCGACGCTACAGCTGGCTAATGAGCTGTTTTATCGTAACAAAGCGGCCTGGCTGGTGGGAAAACTGTCGCTCCCTGACGGTGTTTTTCCGTTCCTGCTGCCGATTCACCACAACGAACGCGGGGCGCTATTTATTGATACCTGCTTAACCAGTCAGACAGACGCCAGCATTGTGTTCGGTTTCGCCCGCTCTTACTTCATGGTGTATGCCCCGTTGCCGTCGGCGCTGGTGGCCTGGCTGCGTGACATTTTGCCGTGGAAGACGACAGCGGAGCTGTATCTGGCCATTGGCTGCCAGAAGCACAGCAAAACCGAGTATTACCGCGAATATCTGCACTACATCGCCGAATCAGAAGAGCAGTTTATTATCGCTCCCGGCGTAAAAGGTATGGTGATGTTGGTGTTTACGCTGCCGTCGTTCGATCGCGTATTTAAGGTCATCAAAGATCGTTTCGCGCCGCAGAAAGAGGTAAGTGCAGAGCGAGTCATGGCGTGTTATCAACTGGTGAAAGAGCACGATCGCGTAGGGCGCATGGCGGATACGCAGGAATATGAAAACTTCGTCATTGATAAGCATCGCATCAGCCCAGAACTACTGGATGAGCTTTGGCGTGAGGTACCGGAAAAGCTGGAAGATCTGGGCGATCAATTGGTGATCCGACACTTGTACATGGAACGCCGGATGACGCCGCTGAACCTCTATCTGGAACAGGCAAGCGCACAACAGTTGCATGATGTGATTGAAGAATACGGCAATGCCATCAAACAGCTGGCCGCGGCGAATATTTTCCCCGGCGACATGCTATTCAAGAATTTCGGCGTCACGCGTCATGGGCGAGTCGTATTTTATGACTACGATGAAATTTGCTACATGACTGAAGTAAATTTCCGCAAAATCCCGCCGCCGCGTTACCCAGAGGACGAACTGGCCGCCGAGCCGTGGTACAGCGTCGCGCCAAACGATGTGTTTCCCGAAGAATTCCCCCATTTCCTGTGTAGCGACCGCCACATTCGTACGCTGTTTGAGGAAATGCACGGCGACCTGTTTTGTGCGGATTACTGGCGAGCATTACAGCAGCGTATCCGGGAAGGGCATATTGAGGATGTTTACGCCTACCGACGCCGCAAGCGTTTCAGTCAACGTGCTGAGCCGCTATACACCACAACTGAGAATGATTCAGGCCTTTGCCGATCTGGCGTAAAAATTATGCAGCGGTGGGCTTGACCGCCGAGTGAGCGACAGGACGTCGCGAAAGCCAGTGCCGCGTAGGGAACGCGTCACTGGCGGCTCGACTAGCGGTCAGGAACACCGGTGGAACCGCGTAGCGGCATAATTCCCGCCGAAAGCCTGGGGTCACGGAGCGAGCGGCGTTTGAGCCGCCCCGTGTCGGGCGCGTGCTATGAGGTAGCATTAAGATGGAGGCATTATCGCGCACGAAACCTTCCCACAGTCTGCATAAACATGCGCCTGAAAGGATTATAACCCACTGTATTCCTGCATGACCTGCTTGGCGGCTTTGATCACCAGCGCGCCGAGTTCTGTGACGCGGTCGTCCGTTATGCGTGAAACAGGGCCGGAGATGGAAATGGCGGCGAATGCTTCATGATGTTCATCCAGAATGCAGGCCGCGATACAGCGCAGCCCTAGCGCGTGCTCTTCGTCATCGAACGAATAGCCCTGCTTACGAATCAGCGACAGGTTTTCTTTCAACGCTTGTGGCGAGCTGAAGGTGTGTGGCGTGTAGCCGTGCAGCCCTTTCTTGTGTAGCAATTGAGTGACCTGAGCATCGGGTAAATGCGCCAGAAAGGCTTTCCCAGCACCGGAAGCATGCATCGGCAGCTTACCGCCAATCGGTGCAGACATACGCATCAACGCCGTACACTGCACCTGATCGATGATGATCGCCTGGCTGTCGGTCTGATCGAGCACGGCCAGATTGACGGTTTCACCAGAGTCTTCCATTAACTTGCGTACTATCGGATGCACAATCGCCAGCAGGTTGCGGCTTTGCAGAAAGCTGCTGCCGACGATAAACGTGTGTGAAGCAATCGTCCACAGCCCCAAGTCGCCAACCTGACGCACAAAGCCCTGTTGCTGCATGGTGGTGAGCAGACGGTGGGTCGTGGAATTCGGTAAACCGGCCTGCTGAGCGAGATCGGTTAGCGCTACGCTGCCGTTGGCTTTGGCGATATATTCAAGCAGCGTCAGGCCACGGGTCAGCGACTGTACCTGCCCGGTTGGCTGTGCGGCGGTGCTCGCGCTGGCTCTGGGTTTTTTCCCGCGTTTGGCTGGCTCTGGTGGCGTCATGGCGTCGATTCCTTTTTATGGTAATGGAATTGATTTTCGTTTTTTCACCGCAGAATGCAACTCTTCTTTCTCTGCACTTTTTATCGGCAAATGACCTGAAAAAGTCTCATGCGACACCGCGTTAGCGTGCTCACAACTTATGCTAGGATAGACGCAATATATATCGTATTTATTGGCCGGGAATGGGGTTCGCGTGAGTAATCGGGTAGACGAATTGCGGCGTCAGTTGGCGCAACGCATTATGGTGCTGGATGGTGGTATGGGTACCATGATCCAGGGTTATCGCCTGCAGGAAGCAGATTATCGCGGTGAGCGCTTTGCTGACTGGCCGAGTGATGTGAAGGGAAATAACGATCTGCTGGTGCTCACCAAGCCGCAGGTGATTAGCGAAATCCATGACGCCTATCTGGAAGCTGGTGCCGACATTCTCGAAACCAACACCTTCAACGCCACCACCATTGCGATGGCGGACTATGATATGCAGGCGTTGTCAGCTGAAATTAATACCGTTGCTGCACAGCTGGCGCGTGCCAGCGCGGACAAATGGACGGCTTTAACGCCGGATAAGCCACGTTATGTTGCCGGTGTGCTTGGCCCGACGAACCGTACTGCGTCGATCTCTCCCGATGTTAACGATCCGGCATACCGTAACGTCAGTTTTGATCAACTGGTGGAAGCGTATCGCGAATCGACACGCGCATTGATCGCGGGCGGTGTCGATCTGATCATGATCGAAACCATTTTCGATACTTTGAACGCTAAAGCGGCGAGCTTCGCGGTAGAAAGCGAGTTTGAGGCATTAGGCATCGAGCTGCCGGTGATGATTTCCGGCACGATAACGGATGCGTCAGGGCGTACGCTATCCGGCCAGACAACAGAAGCGTTTTACAACTCCTTACGTCATTCCCGTCCGCTATCTTTCGGCCTGAACTGTGCGTTGGGGCCGGATGAACTGCGTCAGTATGTCGCTGAGCTGTCACGTATTTCAGAATGCTATGTGAGCGCGCACCCGAACGCAGGGCTGCCCAACGCCTTTGGGGAGTACGATTTAGATCCGGCCGATATGGCGAAACATATCGGCGAATGGGCGCGATCCGGTTTTCTGAATATCGTCGGTGGCTGCTGCGGATCGACACCCGCGCATATTGCAGCGATGGCGAAAGTGGTGGAAGGCGTGCCGCCGCGCAAGCTGCCAGAGATTTCGGTGGCCTGCCGCTTATCCGGCCTGGAACCGCTGAATATTGATGCCGACACGCTGTTTGTTAACGTCGGGGAGCGAACGAACGTCACTGGCTCCGCACGTTTTAAGCGTCTGATCAAAGAAGAAAAATACAACGAAGCGCTGGATGTTGCCCGTCAGCAGGTGGAAAGCGGCGCGCAAATTATCGACATCAACATGGATGAAGGCATGCTGGATGCGGAAGCGGCGATGGTCCGTTTCCTGAACCTGATTGCCGGTGAACCGGATATTGCCCGCGTACCGATCATGATCGACTCCTCTCGGTGGGAGGTGGTTGAAAAGGGGCTTCAATGTATTCAGGGCAAGGGCATTGTTAACTCGATTTCCATGAAAGAAGGCGTTGAGGCTTTTGTGCATCACGCCAAACTGGTACGGCGCTACGGCGCGGCTGTGGTGGTGATGGCGTTTGATGAAGTCGGTCAGGCGGATACTCGCGCGCGTAAAATTGAAATTTGTCGCCGGGCCTACCGTATCCTGACGGAAGAAGTCGGTTTCCCACCGGAAGATATCATCTTCGACCCGAACATTTTCGCCGTGGCAACGGGGATCGACGAGCACAACAATTACGCGGTGGATTTCATCGAAGCCTGTGCGGACATCAAGGCGCAGCTGCCGCATGCGATGATCTCCGGCGGGGTATCCAATGTTTCTTTCTCATTCCGCGGCAACGATTTGGTGCGCGAAGCTATCCACGCCGTCTTCCTTTATTACGCGATCCGCAATGGTATGGACATGGGGATCGTCAACGCCAGCCAGTTGGCGATCTATGACGATCTCCCTGCGGAATTACGCGATGCGGTGGAGGACGTGATCCTTAACCGTCGTAGCGATGCCACCGAGCGCATGCTCGAACTGGCGGAAAAGTATCGCGGCAGCAAAACGGAAGACGAAGGCAGCAAAACACAGGCGGAGTGGCGCGGCTGGGACGTGCGGAAGCGTCTGGAATATTCGCTGGTTAAAGGCATTACCGAATTTATCGAACTGGATACCGAAGAAGCGCGCCAGCAGGCGACGCGACCGATCGAGGTGATTGAAGGCCCGCTGATGGATGGCATGAACGTCGTCGGCGATCTGTTCGGCGCGGGGAAAATGTTTTTGCCGCAGGTCGTGAAATCCGCCCGCGTGATGAAGCAGGCGGTGGCCTATCTCGAACCCTACATTGAAGCCAGTAAAGACAAAGGGAGTTCCGCAGGGAAAGTCCTGCTGGCGACGGTAAAAGGCGACGTCCACGATATCGGCAAGAATATTGTTGGCGTGGTGCTGCAATGTAACAACTACGAGATTATCGATCTGGGCGTGATGGTGCCGACGGACAAGATTCTGAAGACCGCACGCGAAGAAAAGGTCGATATTATCGGGTTGTCCGGGCTGATTACGCCGTCGCTGGACGAAATGGTCAACGTGGCGAAAGAGATGCAGCGTCAGGGCTTTACGCTGCCGCTGCTGATTGGTGGCGCGACGACGTCTAAAGCGCATACCGCCGTGAAGATTGAGCAGAACTATAGCGGCCCGACGGTCTACGTGCAGAATGCTTCGCGCTCTGTCGGTGTGGTATCGGCGCTGCTGTCCAGTGCGCAATATGACGACTTTGTTGCACGTACCCGTAAAGAGTACGAAACCGTGCGTATTCAGCACGCGCGTAAAAAGCCGAGAACGCCGCCCGTGACGCTGGAAGCGGCGCGCGCTAACGCTTCCGATCTTGATTGGGAGAACTACACGCCGCCCGTTGCGCATCGGCTGGGCGTGCAGGCGGTGACAGCCAGCATCGAAACGCTGCGCAACTACATCGACTGGACGCCGTTCTTTATGACCTGGTCGCTGGCCGGGAAATATCCCCGCATTCTGGAAGATGACGTCGTGGGTGAAGAGGCCAAGCGCCTGTTTGCCGATGCCAACGCGATGCTGGACGATTTGTCAGCACGCGGTGCGCTGAATCCGCGTGGTGTGGTGGGTTTATTCCCAGCGAACTGCGTTGGCGATGACGTAGTGCTTTATACCGATGAACGGCGTGAAACGGTGCTGTCAGTGAGCCACCATCTGCGTCAGCAGACGGAGAAAACCGACTTCCCGAACTATTGCCTGTCTGATTTTGTGGCTCCGAAGTCCAGCGGTAAACCGGACTATCTCGGTGCCTTCGCGGTGACCGGTGGGCTGGAAGAAGATACATTGGCCGATCAATGGGAAGCGCAGCATGATGATTACAACAAGATCATGGTGAAGGCGATCTCTGACCGTCTGGCGGAAGCCTTTGCGGAATACCTGCATGAGCGTGTGCGTAAGGTCTACTGGGGTTATGCGCCGAATGAGAACCTCAGTAATGAGCTGCTGATCCGCGAGAACTATCAAGGCATCCGTCCTGCACCGGGTTATCCGGCTTGCCCAGATCACACGGAGAAAGTGCAAATCTGGCAGTTGCTGGATGTGGAAAAGCATACCGGCATGAAGCTCACCGAATCCTATGCCATGTGGCCGGGCGCGTCGGTATCCGGCTGGTACTTCAGCCACCCCGACAGCAAATACTTCGCCGTCGCGCAAATTCAGCAAGATCAGGTAGAGGATTACGCGGTGCGTAAAGGGATGGATGTGAGCGAAGTGGAGCGCTGGCTCGCGCCGAATCTAGGCTATGATGCTGATTAAGATGCCAGTAAAAGAAATAATATCTGTGGGTTAACAAGTGTTGGTTTTCAACTGGCGTTAAAATTCTGCTGAGGTGGGCGTGGCCGCCGGGTGAGCCGCATGGACGCGGCGAAAGTCAGTGCCGCGTAGGGAACGCGTCACTGACGGCCCGAACAGCGACCACGAACGCCGAAGGCACCGCGTAGCGGCAGAATTCCGCCAAAAAGCCTGGGTTCTCAGGGCGGCGGCGATTGAGCGCCCTGAGTCGGGCGTGGTGCTGATGGCATAGAGAAATACTCGGCTTACCACGCACGAAACGTCTGCTTTTTTGCATAGCGGTACTGGTTTCGTGATTGAGCCCATGCAATATCTTCCCCGCTGATGATCCTGTGTTACGCGAACACCATTTCAATGAGAATAGTTATCAGTCTTATTGATGAGATTTCATGGTAATGGTAAGGTGAGCACCAATTAAGCAGAAAGCATTTTTCTGTTTTCATTCCACGGATTTCCGCTAACCGCTGGCCTGATTCTGGGCGTTAAACAGGATGAGGGTATCTTCCCGCCCATGCTAAAACGACTCTTTTCCATTGAGGATTTCTTCGACATCGGTGAACGTTACGGGATTGATTACCACTTCCCGCAGCTGTCGTCCTGCCGTGAGCGCGCGAAAGAAAAGCGTATCGTGGTGCAGGGTGATGTCGAAGAGATGACGCTGTCCTCTGGGATTTGCCTGACGAATTCCAACGTGCAGGTGTTGCAACCTTACGAATCGACGTCGTTGCACTGCTGTCCGTTTTATACGCTGGTGGTACTGGAAGGGCGGGTCGCGCTGCGTCTGAACGGCAAGGAATTTGTTGTGCGGTCTGGTATGGCATTCAGCACCCGGTTAGGTGACCCGTTAGTGATGAACGCCAGCCACCTTGCAGACTGTCATCTTCGCACCGTATCGTTGGGCATTTTCCCCACCACTTTTGTTTTGGATCCGCTGTTGGGCTCGTTGCTGAACGAGTGGGAACAGGGCGGCAATCCGACATTTCTATGGCAGGTTCCCGGCTATTTATTATCTGGGTTGCAGCACGCGCTGGAAAACACCGTGCCGGGATTATCACGCCAGCTTATGCTGGAAGGCGTGATGCTACAGCTACTAGGGCAAGGCCTGTCATTCGGGCAACGTGGGGGAGAGCGGCGCGTATTGCCTCCGCCCGGCGAACAGGAGCGGCTGGAGAACGTTCGGCGGCTTCTGGCGCAACAGCCTGAAAAAGAGTACACCCTCAATGAATTAGCGCAGCTGGCCGCGATGAGCACCAGTAGCCTGCGTACCAAGTTTCGTCAGGCGTATGGTCATTCGGTCTTTGACTATCTGCGTGATTGTCGGCTGGAACTGGCTCGGCGCTATCTGGTGCAAGGATACAGCGTTCAGCAGGCGGCCTGGATGTCGGGCTACCAGCACGCGACCAACTTTGCTACGGCTTTCCGGCGGCGTTACGGTATGGCGCCGAGCGATGCACGCATGGTCATCTAGCATTTCCTTTCTTATCAATCTTCTGAGCCTTATTTATGCCAGATATTGTCACTTGGCTGCCCGTTTGACGCTTTCTCGCTGAGTTCCCGTTTTGTCATTGCGCATACGCAAGTTGTCACTGCGCATAGCTATCGCAAGACTAAAAACAGTAATAATTCTTATTTACAATAATAAGGTCTGTGGAGATTCCCATGTTCAGAAAAACGCGGCTGGCGCTGGTGGTTGGCTGTTTCACCAGTGGATTAACGGTGTCGGTACTGGCGCAGGATACGCCATCCTCTTCTTCTCAGGGTGATACGTTAGTCGTGACGTCTCAAACGCAACGCGGCGCGACTAAGCTGGAAACGCCCGATATAGAGACTCCTCAGGCCGTTTCTATCATTACGCGCGACCAGATTCAGGAACAGGGTGCGGCCAGCGTTCGTCAGGCGGTCGGCTATACGCCGGGTGTGTACAACAACCAAATCGGGGCGTCCAACCGCTTTGACTACATGGTGCTGCGTGGCTTTTCCGACGGCAGCCTCGATAACGTCTATCTCGACGGGCTGAAGATGATGGGGGATACCAACTCCCATAGCTCGCTGGTTATCGATCCCTGGTTTCTCGACAGCATTGAAGTGGTCAGAGGCCCAGCGTCCGTCCTCTACGGGCGTTCTTCTCCGGGTGGGATTGTGGCGCTGAATTCCTGTCAGCCGTCGTTCGATCGCAGCGGACAGATCAAGCTGTTTGCAGGCAACAATGCCCAGCGCGGTGCCGCGTTTGACGTTACCGGTCCGCTGGATGATGACGAGCGTTTTGCATTTCGTCTGGGTGGGATGGTGCGTGAGGCGGATACCCAATTTGGGCCGCTGAAAGAAGAACGCTATGCGATTGCACCTAGCCTGCTGTGGCGGATTTCCGACAAGACCCGCCTGGAGTTGATGGCGTACCTGCAACGCGATCCAGAAGGCGGCAGTCACTCGGGGTTGCCGTATGACGGTACGGTGGTCGCGCACAACGGGCGGAAAATCTCGAACACCTTCTATGAAGGGGAAGAGAATTATGAGAAATACGACCGTAAGCAAAATATGGTGGGATACAACGTTGAACACGGTTTTGATAGCGGCTGGGCGGTGCGCCAAAAAGTGCGTTATCTGCGTACCAAAGTACATTTGGATCAGGTGTACGCCTATGGCTGGACGCAGCCGACCGCCGATACGCTGACCCGTTATTACTCGGGTTCCCGTGAGTCGCTGTCTGCGCTAACGTTAGATAATCAGCTTGATGGCAGCGTGGATACCGGTGCGGTGAACCACCGCCTGCTGGTGGGGATCGACTATCAGCAGCGTAATAATAATATGGACTGGCCTTCGGGTTCCTTCCCTGCGATCGACGCATTTAACCCCGTTTACGGTTCCGGCCCAACGGACATGTCCGGTACGCTGGAAAAGCACAAGCTGCAACAGACGGGCATCTATCTACAAGATCAAATGAGCTGGGAGCGCTGGCGCTTAACGCTGGGCGGTCGTCACGATCGGGTAAAAGTGACCCACGTTAATCATACCAAGGGGACACACAGCGAGTTAGATAAAAATAACTTTAGCTCGCGTGCCGCCTTGCTCTACCTGTTTGATAGTGGCTTTGCGCCGTATGTCAGCTATTCCACGGCCTTTACGCCGACTAGCTTCGCCGATGATAACGGCAACGTGCTGGAACCGATGAAAGGCAAGCAGTGGGAAGCCGGGATGAAGTATCAGCCTGAGGGTTCTCAGGATCAGTACAGCCTGTCGGTATTCCGTATTAACCAGAAGAATGTGGCGACAAAAGTTCAGCCTAACGATCCTTACCGGTCCGTGGGTGAAATTGAGTCTGAAGGGCTGGAACTGGAGGCTGTGAGCCACATTACCGATAATCTGCGTCTGCAAGCGGCCTATACCTATACGGATATTCGCTATAAGAAAAGCAGTGTGGCTGAGCAAGGAAAACGCGCGGTGTACGCGCCGCGCAATCAGGCCAGCGCCTGGGCCAGCTATGATGTCAAAAGCGGTCCACTGGACGGTCTGACGATTGGCTCTGGCGTACGTTACGTGAATGGCGTGACCTCCGATCGCGCCAACACCCACACGCTGCCGTCTTACACGCTGGTGGATATGGCGGTGGGATACGATCTCTCGAAGGTCGGCCTGAAAGGGCTAAGTGCACAGCTTAACGTCAATAACCTGACCGATAAACGCTACGTGGCGTCCTGTAACTCGCTGGAGTTTTGTTACTTCGGTGCCGAACGCAGCGTAGTTGGTAGCGTCTCTTACTCGTTCTGATCGCGTGTTTTGCAGTAATAAACGAAAGCCGGGTTTCCCCGGCTTTTTTCACATCATGTAGTAGATAACGATCAATACAGGCCAATAACTTTCCACCACAGCAGACCCGCGCTCATGAAGATCGCCTGATTCACCAGACTGACGACGAAACCGGTGCGCCACCAGACGGCGGTGGGAACGTAGCCCGCGCCGAACAAGATGGGGCCGCGTGCGTGAGTATATTGCGTCAGTGAACAGTACAGGCTGCTGGTAAACGCCAGCATGAACGCCATCGGCACTGCTGGAATATTCAGGTTGATCCCGACACCGAGGAACACCGCAAAAAGTGCCGCGATCTGCGCGTTGCCGCTGGCGAAGAAATAGTGGGTGTAGAAATAGGCCGCATTTAGCAGTAACAACACCAATACCCAGCTGGTTCCCTGCATTAAGTGGCCGATGTTGCTACCGATGAGATCGCCAAACCAGTTGGTGAAGCCGAGCTTTTTCAACTGGTTCGCCATCATCAGCAGGGCGGCGAACCAAATCAGCGTATCCCAGGCCCCTTTCTCGCTCTTCACGTCTTCCCAGCTCAGTACGCCGGTTAACAGCAGGAAAGACAGCCCGACGAATGAGGCCGTCGTGGCATCCACACCTAATTTATCGCCAAAAATCCACAGTACCAGCAGCAGGACAACGGTGAAGGCCATCAGCCATTCACCGCGGCTCATGTTGCCCATTTTTGCCAGTTCGGCGACGGCCAGTTTTGGTGCATCCGGCGTATGGCGAATTTCTGGTTTGGTCAGCCAGTAGACGAGCAGGGGGACAACGGCCAGAGAAATCAGACAGGGAACAAGCGCCGCCAGAAACCAGCTTCCCCACGTGATGGTCACGCCCGCGTTGGCCGCCAGTTTCACCGCCAGCAGGTTTCCGGTGTAAGCGGTCATAAACAGCGCAGCGGTCACGTCGTTAACATTACCGATGCAGGTAATCAGGAAGGTGCCAATCTTACTGCGCGAGGCATCTTCCGGTTTGGAGTCGAAGCTGCGCGACAGCGAATCGGCAATGGGATAAATAATCCCGCCGCAGCGTGCGGTGTTGCTCGGCATCGCGGGGGAAAGCACCAGATCGGCAAAAGCCAGACCGTAAGCGAGACCCAGCGTGCGTTTTCCCAACATGCGGATCATCTGCAAGGCGATGCGGCGACCCAGTCCTGTTTTGATAAAGCCGCGCGCGATCATGAAAGCGACAACAATCAGCCAGATCAGCGAGCTGTTCAGGTCGCTAAGCGCGGTTTGTATCGCGCCGCTGGCCGTTGTATCTCCTGCGGCGTACGTCAGCGCAAAGAGCGTGATACTGATAATACCGATAGCCCCAATCGGGAGAACATTCGCGACAATGCTCACGATCGTGGCGACGAAGAGGACGGCGGAGTGCCAGGCGGCGGGGCTTAAGCCAGTTGGGGGTTCCATTTGCCAAAAAAAGGCGGCGATGGCGAGAATAATGATTAGCGGGAGCCAGTTCAGTCCATATGAGGTTTTCGTTTTCATCCATTTTCCTTACTCGCGGGCTGCAAGATTACGCGGGGTTATAACCCATAAGAGTTATAGGGATAAAAAAAGCATAGCGCTAACCGGGAAACGCGTGAGGCAAAATTATTGGCTTATTGATTTGGATTCTGTTTTTTAAATATTATCAGTTAAGTAATTTTTATCATGAGTTGATTGGTGGGGGATTTTGCTTCGGCGCGGGCTGCCTCGCAGTACGGTTCGCCAATATCTGGTAAGATGGTCGTTCATTACGTCATCAATACACGTTTAGCTGGAGGCGAGGACTTTTTGTTAACACTGCTGAATCTCCTTTCTGCGATTGCGTTACTGGTGTGGGGCACTCACATTGTCCGCACCGGTATCATGCGAGTTTATGGCACCCAGTTACGGCGGGTTCTCAGCGATAGCGTTGAGAAAAAACCGTTGGCTTTTATGGCCGGTATTGGCGTAACCGCGCTGGTGCAGAGCAGCAATGCGACCGCGTTGCTGACGACCTCTTTTGTCTCACAGGGGCTGGTGGCATTAACGCCTGCGCTGGTGATTATTCTCGGGGCGGATGTCGGTACGGCACTGATGGTGCGAATTCTGACGTTCGATCTGTCCTGGCTTTCTCCGCTGCTGATTTTTCTGGGTGTAATATTTTTCCTTAGCCGTAAGCAGACGCGGGTGGGGCAGGTTGGTCGCGTAGCGATTGGGCTTGGGCTGATTTTGCTGGCGCTGGAAATGATTGTCGTGGCCGCGGCTCCGATCACGCAAACGTCGGGTGTGAAGGTGCTGTTTTCTTCGTTAACGGGCGACGTCATGCTGGATGCACTGGCTGGTGCGCTGTTCGCGGTGATTACCTATTCCAGTCTGGCAGCGGTGCTGCTAACGGCAACTCTGACAGCAAGCGGTGTGATCTCGCTGGAAGTGGCGATGTGCCTGGTGATTGGTGCCAATCTGGGCAGCGGATTGCTGACGATGATGAGCACCTCGACGCAGAATGCGGCGGGCCGACGCGTGGCGCTCGGCAGCATGCTGTTCAAGCTAATAGGCTGTTTGGTCGTGTTGCCGCTGGTCGAGCCGCTTTCGCGCTGGCTGACGCGTATTCCGTTAAACGCCGAAGAACTGGTCATCTATTTCCATCTGTTCTACAACCTGATTCGCTGTCTGCTGCTGATTCCGCTTACCGGAGTGGTGGCGCGGCTGTCCTGCGCGATGATTGCTGACTCGCCGCAGGTTGATCTCCAAATGAAACCGCGCCATCTGGACACCAGTTCGCTGGATACGCCGGCGCTGGCACTGACCAACGCCGCGCGGGAAACGCTGCGCATTGGCGATGTGCTGGAGCAGATGCTGCGTTTGTACCGCGAAGTCTTGCAGGGCGACCATATGCAGCGGCGGGAGATTCGTCGACTTGATGATGATGTCGATATCCTTTACACCGCGATTAAGCTCTATCTGGCGCAGATTCAGAAAGACGGATTGGATGAGCGAGATTCCCGGCGCTGGGCGGAAGTGATCGAAGTGGCGCTGAACCTGGAGCAGGCGGGGGATATCATCGAACGCATGGCTGATGACATTGCCAATCATTCCTCTGGCGTACGCATGGCGTTTTCCGCGCAGGGGCTAGAAGAGTTGAACCATCTGCATGAACAGCTGCTGGCGAATCTGCGTCTGGGACTGTCGGTTTTCCTGTCGGAGGATGTCACCAGCGCGAAACGCCTGCGCCGTGCCAAACACCGCTTTCGTATTATGAACCGCCGTTATGCCCATGCGCATGTCGATCGCTTACATCAGCACAACGTACAGAGCCTGGAAACCAGTTCGCTCCATTTGAGCTTACTCGGGGACATGAACCGACTGAATTCACTGTTCTGTGCGGTAGCGTATAACGTCTTGATTGTGCAGCAGGATGGGGATGAAGAACGTGAGGAATCGCCGCTGACGCTGTGACAGAATCTTGTGGGGTGTTTCCCCCACAAGATAGAGTAGCTTACTCGAACAAGCTGCGGTGCAGCGTTTGCACGACTCGCTCGGCGTCATCACCCGGCACTAAGAAGCACAGGTTGTTGCTGCTGGCGCCGTAGCAGATCAGGCGAATACGGAAGGGTTCCAGTACGCCAAACACTTCTTTCCCGACGCCACAGGCCTGAGACAGATTGTTGCCGATCAACGCGACCAGCGACAGATTCTCTTCAACCTCAACCCGACACAGCGATGACAGTTCGGTCAGCAAGGCGCTGGAGAGCAGGCTGTCGCCCGTTGAGGTGGATCCGGTGGTGTCGAGCGTCAGCGCGACGTTGACTTCTGACGTCGTGATCAGGTCGACGGAGATGTTGTGACGCGCCAGAATGCTGAACACTTCGGCCAGAAAACCGCGTGCGTGCAGCATGTTCAGGCTATACAGCTTAAGCAGCGTTTGTTTACGACGCAGCGCTAACGCGCGGAATAGCGGCGGATTTTCGGTTTTATTGCACACCAGCGTACCGCCAGCGGCCGGATCTTTACTTGAGCCGACGAACACAGGGATATCGCTACGTACCGCAGGCAGCAGCGTGGCGGGGTGCAGGACTTTCGCACCGAATGTCGCCATTTCGGCGGCTTCTTCAAACATGATTTGGTCGATGCGTTTTGCCGTCGGCACCACGCGTGGATCGGTGGTGTAGATGCCGGGAACATCGGTCCAGATATCAATCCGGCTGACGTTGAGCGCTTCGCCCAGCAGCGCCGCCGTATAATCGCTACCGCCACGACCCAACGTGGTCGTGCGGCCTTTCGCTTCGCTGCCGATAAAGCCCTGAGTGATCACCAGACCTTGCTCAAGACGCGGCAGCAGCTGGCTGCGAGTCAGTTCGCCCAGTACGTCACAGTCCGGCTGAGCACGGCCAAAGTGATCGTCGGTACGCATGATTTTGCGCACGTCAAACCACTCTGCAACGACATCACGCTGGCGCAGAATCTCGACAAACAGCAGGGTAGACATGAGTTCGCCGTGGCTGACCAGTTCGTCGGTCAGGGCGTTTGACGTCGCGAGCGCCGCTGCTTCAGACAGGGTAGTGACGCTGTCCAGCATGCGATCAATCTCATCGCGAATAACGCTTTGATTGGTCAGTCTGTCGATGATGGCGTATTGGATTTGGCGGATTTTTGCCAGATGCTCGGCGCGCGTTTCCGGCGTTTGACCTTCCGCGAGCGCGACCAGTAAATTCGTGATACCCGCTGATGCTGACAGCACCACAACGCGCACATTCGGATTGGATAACACCACATCGGCACTGCGATTCATGGCGTCAAAGTCCGCCACGCTGGTGCCGCCAAATTTGGCAATAACGGTAGAGTTCGCGTTTGCGGAGACTTCAGTTGCAGACATGTCAAAAAACCTCGTGTCAGGGGGTAGGCTGTTTTTCAGTAAACAGCATTCCATTAATCAGCCTTGGCACAGGGGGAGAGCAAAAGTAGGGGGCAGGCGTAGAAAAAATGACTACGATACACCCAGAAGCGCTCCACCTTGCTGGATGTCCATCAGGACAAATCCGGTGACAACCCAGAGGATTCAGCCTCTGTAGTCGATAGGGTGAAAACCGTATTTTCACCGCATCTCGGCATCGCTCCCCCTCGGATATCATCAGCGGATTACGGTTCCTCCGATATCTTACCTGGGCGATGCGCCTCTTCTGGCTTGCACACCGAGTGTGCAAGTACGGTGTTACAAATAACGGGTTATGCCGTTTCTGTCAATAAACAAAACGGCATGAACCGCTTTTAGCAAGAAAAGGGATCTCAATCTGGATTTTAAGGGATACAATCGATTCAGTCACTTTGAACTCATGCTTAGAGAGAAAGTCGCATTATGAAAAATATTAATCCAAGCCAAACTGCCGCCTGGCAGGCATTACAACACCATTTTGACGCGATGAAAGACGTGCAAATCAGCGAGCTGTTTGAACAAGATAGCGATCGTTTCGCGCATTTTTCCGCGACGTTCGACGATCAGATGCTGGTGGATTACTCCAAAAACCGCATCACGGCAGAAACGATGGAAAAACTGCACGCGCTGGCACGGGAAACCGACCTGTCTGCGGCGATTCAGTCCATGTTTGCCGGCGAGAAAATCAACCGCACGGAAGACCGCGCCGTTCTGCACGTTGCCCTGCGTAACCGCAGCAACACGCCGATTCTGGTGGATGGCAAAGATGTGATGCCGGAAGTCAACGCGGTGCTGGCGAAGATGAAAGATTTCAGCGAACGCGTGATTGGCGGTGAGTGGAAAGGCTATACCGGCAAAACCATTACCGACGTGGTTAACATCGGTATCGGCGGCTCCGATCTCGGCCCGTTCATGGTAACGGAAGCGCTGAAGCCTTATAAAAATCACCTCAACATGCACTTTGTCTCTAACGTTGACGGCACGCACATCGCTGAAACGTTGAAGCCGCTGAACCCAGAAACCACGCTGTTCCTTGTCGCCTCAAAAACCTTCACCACGCAGGAAACCATGACCAACGCGCACAGCGCTCGCGATTGGTTCCTGAAAACGGCGCAGGACGAGAAACACGTTGCTAAGCACTTTGCTGCGCTGTCCACCAACGCGAAAGCCGTCGGCGAATTTGGTATCGATACCGACAACATGTTCGAATTCTGGGACTGGGTTGGCGGACGTTACTCTCTGTGGTCGGCGATTGGGCTGTCGATCATTCTCTCTCTGGGCTTTGATAACTTTGAGAAACTGCTCAGCGGCGCGCATGCGATGGACAAGCACTTTGCTTCCACGCCAGCGGAGAAAAACCTGCCAGTGCTGCTGGCGCTGATCGGCATTTGGTACAACAATTTCTTCGGTGCTGAAACTGAAGCGATTCTGCCGTATGACCAATACATGCACCGTTTTGCCGCCTATTTCCAACAGGGAAATATGGAGTCCAACGGGAAATCTGCCGATCGCAATGGCAACCCAGTGGATTACCAGACTGGGCCGATTATCTGGGGTGAACCGGGTACGAACGGCCAGCATGCGTTCTATCAGTTGATCCATCAGGGCACCAAGCTGGTTCCGTGTGATTTCATTGCGCCGGCGGTGAGTCATAACCCATTGAGCGATCACCACAGCAAGCTGCTGTCGAACTTCTTTGCACAGACGGAAGCGCTGGCGTTCGGTAAGAGCCGTGAGGTGGTAGAAGCAGAATTTGCGGCGGCAGGAAAAAGTCCAAAAGAAGTGGAACACGTTGCGCCGTTTAAAGTATTCGAAGGCAATCGCCCGACCAACTCTATCCTGCTGCGCGAAATCACCCCGTACAGCCTGGGTGCGCTGATTGCACTGTATGAGCACAAAATCTTCACTCAGGGCGCGATCCTGAACATCTTCACATTCGATCAGTGGGGCGTGGAGTTAGGGAAACAACTGGCGAACCGTATTCTGCCAGAGCTGGAAAATGACAGTACGATCGACAGCCATGACAGTTCTACCAACGGACTGATCAACCGCTTCAAAGCGTGGCGTAATTAATCGGGCCTGTGCCCTTTGGTTTTTCAATCGCAAGGAGGAAGACATGCAGGTTCGTATTTTGTTGGGTCTATCAGCAGCCGTTTTGCTGGCGGGGTGCAGCAGCACCAGTCAACTCAGCGCTGCTGGGCAAGCCGTGTCGTTCACGGATACCAAACCAGGAAGCGAATGCCAGCTGTTGGGGCAGGCCAGCGGTAGCCAGTCTAACTGGTTGGCAGGCAACCATAGCGACGGTAGTTCTATGCGCGGTGCGGCAAACGATCTGCGTAATAAAGCGGCGGCGATGGGGGGCAATACCATCTATGGCGCAACCAGTTCGAGCGAAACCTTCTGGTCAAGCTTTGCGCCGCTAGACAGCAAGATGAACGGCAGCGTCTACAAATGTCCTTAAGCTAAAGAAAAACCCGGTGAGAGTGGAACGATCCACTCTCACCGCATTATCGACTCACTCAGTCAACGTAATAACCCTGCGTCATCCTGATGCTGCTTCATCCCTAAATCCAGCGGCGTTTTACTGGCTTCCCCACCGATTTCCCGCGCCAGACGGGGTACCAGATAACCGGATACCTTCTTCAGCAGCGCTTTGACTAAGATGCGCGCCTCGTTGTCATCTACCAGAAAATGCGCGGCACCCTGAACCTTATCCAGCACGTGCAGGTAATAAGGCAGAATTCCTGCGTCAAATAGCGCATTACTGAGCCGGGCGAGTGTCTCTGCGTTGTCATTCACTCCGCGCAGCAACACGCTTTGGTTGAGCAGCGTCACACCTGCACGGCGCAAACGCGCCATACTTTGTGTTAAATCAGGATCAATTTCCTGCGGGTGGTTAATATGCGTCACCAGCAATACCTGAAGCGAACTGCGTGACAGGCGATCGCACAGCGCATCGGTAATACGTGCAGGGATCACCACCGGCAAACGGCTGTGAATGCGCAGACGTTTTAGATGTGGGATGTGTTCCAGCTCGGTGATCAGCCAGTCCAGCTCGTGGTCTTTAGCCATCAGCGGGTCGCCACCGGAAAAAATAATTTCATCCAGTTCTGGGTGCTGGCGGATATAATCCAGCGCCTGACGCCAGTTTGCCTTGTTGCCCTGATTATCCTGATAGGGGAAATGGCGGCGGAAGCAGTAGCGGCAGTTTACCGCACAGCCGCCTTTAACCAGCAGCAGAGCACGGTTGTGATATTTGTGCAGTAGCCCCGGCACGACGCTGTGTTGCTCATCAAGCGGGTCATGCGTGAAGCCCGGAGTGGCGATAAACTCTTCACGCGCGGTCAATACCTGTAGCAGCAACGGATCGTCAGGATTGCCTTTTTGCATCCGTGCAGCAAATGCGCGCGGCACACGCAGCGCAAAAAGCCTGCGTGCATCACTGCCTTGCCGGAGTTTAGCGTGATCGTTCAGTGCCAAAAGTTGCAGTAATTCATCAGGATCGGTAATTACGTCCGCAAGTTGCTGCAACCAATCTTCTCTGGAAGGTATATTTAGGGTTACAATGTGTGCCATTTTTTGGCTTCGTACCAGTATTAAAATTGTAGAGGGCCTTTATGGCGACTTATTCTAGCAACGATTTCCGTTCCGGTCTTAAAATCATATTCGAAGGCGAACCGTATGCCGTCGAATCCAGTGAGTTTGTTAAGCCGGGTAAAGGCCAGGCTTTTGCTCGCGTAAAAATGCGTCGCCTGTTGACGGGCTCTCGCGTTGAAAAAACCTTCAAGTCTACCGATTCTGCAGAAGGCGCAGACGTCGTTGATACCAACATGAACTACCTGTACAACGACGGTGAGTTCTACCACTTCATGCACCCTGAGACGTTTGAACAGCATCAGGTTGAAGAGAAGACCGTTGGTGAGGCTGCAAAATGGCTGCAAGACAACGCCGAATGTATCATTACCCTGTGGGATGGTCGTCCTATCGCTGTTCAGCCACCGAATTTCATCGAAGCTGAAATCACCGATACCGATCCAGGCTTGAAAGGCGACACTGCCGGTACTGGCGGTAAGCCAGCAACGCTGAGCACTGGTGCAGTCGTTAAAGTGCCATTGTTCGTGCAGATCGGCGAAGTTGTCAAAGTTGACACCCGCTCTGGCGAATACGTATCACGCGTTAAGTAATTAATGCGAAGAAGGTCGCCTTCTGTGAGGGCGGCCTTTTTAATTCATTTTTTCTCATTCAAGTCTCTCCCCTGTTTTGCTCCTCATCCGAAAAAACCTCCACAAGAATTAAAATTGGCTACGCTTAAAAAGCAGTTACTTTCGTACCGTTGAAATCCTACTCTCATAAAGAAGGAATCGAGTATGTTGAAGAAAGCTTTTGTTGCCATTTTCTCTCTGGTTATTCTCTCTGCGGTGGTTGGGTGTAATACCACCCGCGGCGTTGGGCAAGATGTTGAAGCGGGTGGGAAGGCTATTCAGCGCAGCGCCCAATAGCCCAACGTGGGAAATAAGTCGTAATAACGTTTCCGAGTGGAAGAAAATGCCGCGATGGTGTTTTCTTCCTCACGGCGGGATGACGTGAAAGTGAATCACTCGGAGAGGTAATGATATCGCCTCTTTTCATTACTGTCGGCATGCTGACGTTGAGCAATATATTTATGACGTTCGCCTGGTACGGGCATTTACGCTATTTCAGCGGCCGTATCTGGATAATTGAACAGCCGGAGTATTGTATTATCTGAATGCTTTTTGCAGGTATCTGCAAATCGGATTAGCTATCAGCTCGCCTGTGCCGGAATAGTGAAAATATTGCTGGACGCGATCGGTCTTTCCTTGTTTATTCCTTTTTCCATGTTCATGTTAAAAGCACTGCTTCGAACCGATTATATTTGTCTGCTGGGTGCCGTTTTCTTTCTGTTTTGCGTTAAATGCTCCGCGATAAGCTTAGGGGATAACCCAGCGGTTATCCCTGTGTCGCGGTCAATATAATCAGATTACTGATTGACCCAGATAAGCGCCTCTGTCGGGAAGCCGTAGCGTTTGGCCGTGGCGACCAGTTTGTCGCGTGTCGCAGCATCCAACGTTGGTGTGCGTGAGAGAATCCACAGGTAGTCGCGGTTCGGCCCGCAAATCAGGGCGTAGCGGTAGTCGTCGTCCAGTTCAACAATGTTGTAGCCGCCATAGAACGGCCCGAAGAACGACACTTTTAGCGCGCCACGCTGAGGCGAACCCGTGAAATACGCTTTCCCGATGCTTTCTTTCCATTCTTGTTTTTCGACGTTAAAGCCACGATTGATCACCTTGATACCACCGTCATCCCTTGGGCTATAGGTTGCCGTCACGCGTTCCATATTGCGCTCAAAACGGTGGTCGAGGCGGGCGATCTCATACCATGTGCCGAGGTAACGATTGACGTCAAAATTTTCCACGACGGTGACGTTATCGGGCGGCGTCACGCTACAGGCGACAGAAAAGAGCGCTATCAGCGCGGCAATGCAGGCTTTCCCACGTCGTCTGATTGTGAAGAAAAGGCTTTTGAATAACGTGGTATTAAAGCGAATAGCGTTAAAGGGCATCATATTGACATCTCATCGTTTTCATCTTTGTTCCAG